>DAINDD010000230.1:0-1512 GCA_036732045.1 Chloroflexota bacterium | reverse complement strand
CCCAACCCAAAACGGAGGTAGATGTGTTGCTCGCAACTCACGGCTGGTGGCCCTGGCTTCTTACGTTTGCGTTGATCATCGTTGCGATCGCGTCCGTCGTCGCCTACTTCGTCAAGCACCGCAGGGCGGCCTAACTCCCGGCTCTCCTCCAAGAGCGAGGGCCTGCGAGGGTCTCAGGCCCGCTGGGCTCGGGTGACATTCCCGAACACTGGGCCTAGACGACACCCGTGCGGGCAGCTATCGCCTAGTCGAAAAAGGGGTATCAGATGAAGAAGATGGTTGGCATCGGACTCTCGCTCGCTCTGCTCTCGGTGGTGGGGAGTGCGACGGCGACTTCGAAGCCGCTCAGCGTTCGCACGACGCTTGACCGGAAGACGGTGCTGCCGCAGAGGATCCACTGGCTTGGTTTTCCGAGCGTTTCTTCACTGCAGGTGAATCGTGTCGACTTCCTGATTGACGGCAAGGTGCGTTGGACAGAGCTCAACCCACCGTATACCTACGGTGACGACGGTAACTGGCTTGTGACTTCCTGGCTCACACCTGGGGCGCATCGCTTCACGACAAGAGTGATCGCGACTAAAGGACGCGTCGCAACAGACACGGTGCGGGCCCGAGTGCTGCCGACGCCTCCACCGCCCAATGAGCTGAACGGCACCCGTTGGACACGCACGTTCACTGACAGCCAACTCGGCGGTAGCACGCCTGTCGGGACATGGGAGATCACGATCGACGCGACCGGCTGGCGGATCAAAGACCCCCTTGGCGGCGGCAATTACATTGACGTGGCCTACCTCTCGCCGGGTCTGCTCGAGGCACGTGGTGGCATCTGGACGCGCAACCCGACTGCTGCTGAGAAGGCGAACGGGGGCGCGCATGTACAGGAGGGCAACGGCTGGTGCCCAGACACAAACCAACCTGTCGACTACGGCTGGGCGATCACGGGGAACCTGCTGACGCTAACTCTCACCGCAGGCGACCAGTGCGGCAAGCCAGGCGAGAGCGAAAGCGGTGTCTGGGCGGGAGAGTGGACGCGCGCGGGCTGACCAGACCGACACGTGCGGCCGGGAGAGTCCGCCCGACGCCGCCGGCTGGCGGACCTACCTTGATGACGGCGGGCAGACGGTGATGGTCTGCCCGGAGTGCGCGGTGCGGGAGTTTCGAATGGGAGCGACCCCCAGCTAGGCGTTGGCTCGTTTCACGACGAAGCGCGTCGTCACTTGGCTGTGTCGCGGCCTGGCTGTCTCGTCATGTTCCCCGGCTGTGGCATCGCCTGGCCATCCGAGGAGCCGAACCCTTAGCCCGATATGCAGCACGACATCGCCCGGGTAGTCGTATAACCGCTCGGCGACCAACACTTCTCCCGGATAAACACGATCCGTCGTGTCGGAAGTTGGAACCGGCGAGACGAAGACCCTCACAGGCTCGCGCCACTCGAGGGGTTCCTCGCGGGGGTCGATGTCCTCTTTCGCGAAAGGCACCCATTCCGAGAGGGGAGAGTCCCCTTCTTCTAAG
>DAINDD010000229.1:0-1513 GCA_036732045.1 Chloroflexota bacterium | reverse complement strand
TGACGGACTTCGCTTACCGCGAGCCCGGTCACTTCATTGAGTTAGAACTTCTTAGGCCTGTTGGTCTGGGCAACGCTGGCCGCCGGTCGCGGCTCGAGCCTGGTTGCGCGCATCGCCGCCGGCAAGAAGCCGGCAGCGCCGAGTTTCGAGCTCGACGTGCTCTGGCCGCACAGCGAGACTTGGCCCCCGCCGCTCAAAGCGGCACTGGTTGACAGCAAGGTCGACCTTCGCGAGCTACGCGGGCAGCCGGTGGTGGTCAACTTCTGGGCCTCGTGGTGCATCCCCTGTCGCCAGGAGGCGCCGTTACTGCACGCCGCAGCACGGCGCCACCGCGGTCAAGTCGCGTTCCTCGGTGTCGACGTCAAAGACTTCACTTCGGACGGGCTGGCCTTCGCACGCAAGTACAAGATCAACTACGTCTCACTCCGCGACGGCAGCGGTAACAAGACCTGGAACGCCTACGGCTTGACCGGCGTGCCAGAGACCTACTTCATCGACGCGCAAGGCCGCATCGTCAGCCACATCCCCGGCGCCGTCTCGAGCGAGACGCTCGAGGAGGGAATCGCAACGATCACCAAGCCATCACGGGGCGGCAGCTTGCGGAGCGGCGCGCACGTCACCCCCTAGGCAAGGCTAAACATCTGCTCCGCGTCGCGGCTCGAGTGTTCGGAGGTGCGGAAAGCCATGGGCGCGCGCGTATCCGTCTGCCTCACCGAAGCTCACCCGTCGCGCGAGCAAGCGGTAGTCCTCAGGCTCGAATGTCGGATGCGGTTCGAGGAGACGCCCTCGGGCCGTCAAGACCAGGCAAGCCTCGCCGCCATCGCTATACCAGCGCCGCTGCTCGACGTCGTGCCGTAAAGGCGCGCTGACGGCAATGGCAGGCACGACCTCACGCAACTGCGGACCTCCAGGGGCGGCTTCACCTGCTCTACGAGTCAGGCTCCACACCGGTTTCAGCCGCGGCACGGTCAAGCCTTGTCACCGGCGCCGCCGCAGCCTTCCTCAAGGCTCCACACCTCGGCGATCTGTTTCGCCGAATAGTCGCGGCGCGTGATCAGGTACTTGGCCTGGCCGCCGAACGCCGTCCAGCGCCAGCACGGGCAGCAACATGGGCCCTTGGTCTCCGAAATCGGAACCGCGCGCTGATAGGTCCTCTTCTCCCCCGGCGTCAGCGCAATGCTTTGATAGCCGATCAGCCGTGTCGCCAAGCTGACCGAAACGTCGTACGGGTCTTGAGGAATGACGTCGACACGTGCGTAGCGTTTCAGTGCACGCCTCTGGGCGGCGTAGGCGCGGTAGTTCATCGGGAAGCAACACGCGCCCTGCAGATGAGCACCGGGCGGCATCGCGTCGAGCGCCGAGGCCGGCATGCCGCAGCGGTTGCTGTGAGCGCGATCCAAGACGGCGAAGCTGGCAAAGAGGGACGCTGGCTGACGCGCGACGAGAGCCCCTGCATCCGAAGCTTCACTTGTGGCCGCACCGCCGCGTGTTAGAAGGATCGTAGCCGCCGCCG
>DAINDD010000228.1:0-1514 GCA_036732045.1 Chloroflexota bacterium | reverse complement strand
GCGGAGACCAGCAATCTCCCCGTCCGTCGAGCAACGCTGTCGCGTTCTGGCGGAAAGGCGACGCGCTGACTCACCGGCGGCCCAACTGTTACCCGGGCGGTTGCCAGCACGCAAGCGACGAAGGCGTGCTTGCCCGCGGTGTACGCCGCGACGTCTCGCGCGGTGCTCAGGCGCGAGTTGCAGCTTCAGCGCCGTTTAGTCGGTGGCCAGCCCTGCGTCGTCTCGCGGCCCCGCGTGATTGTCCGGCTCGTCGTTCTCGCCGGCGCCTTGCCACTTGGTCGGCAGTCCAGCTAGCGGACGGAGGATCCGCGTCGGCGCTGCGGCCCGGCCGTGCGGCTCGCCGACCTCGCCGGCCAGCTTGTGGTCGGCCTGGCGGCGACGGAGCGCGAGCTTCGGTTCACGATCGTCCCACCCTCCGGCCAGCCGAAGAGTCGGTCAAGCTGACCGCGGACGCCTCAGAGCCTCGGCGGCTTCCGCGCGTGGCTTCGCAGAGGAAGTCTCCCACTTTGAGAGGGCTTCTGCTCGCGCAGTTGCGTATAGCCCGAATGGATCAGCCCCCGGCCGGGGCCGTTCGCAAAATCTTCTGTGGGCAGCCCGAAGCGGAGGCCCGAAGGACCTCCGCTTCACAAGCTTAGGGCCGGGGCGCGTCTACGCCGAGACGGGCACGTCTCGGACAAGGACCTCGAAGAGCTCGCGCAGCTCGGTCACGCGCTCCTTCGCGTCGCTGAACTCGAACATGTTTCCGTCGCCCTCGTTCTCGATGTAGCGCGCCACGTCCTCAACGGTGTGAACGAGCGAACCGAAGAAGGCGTGGGGCAGGTCGAGGTCCTCGAGACTCTCCGTGACCGCGCGGATCGCCTCAGCCGCATCATCGGCTGCAGCTACAAACGCGTCAACCTTGTTTTGCGCCTCGAGGATCGCGGCACGGGCGGCTTCAACGGACGGCGTCGCGTTCATCGTTGTGCTCCCTTCTGCGCTACGGCCGACCCTACGGCCTTTCGAGCGCCTGCTGACAAGTGTCGCACGCCGCGCCACGTAACGTGACGTCCCCAACGGTGCAGCCCGGCTTACGCCGACCCTTTATCCGCGAGCGTTCTTAGGAGTCCAAAAGGACGGCCACGTATGGGAACCCGGACATCCCGGGCCAGAGGAACTTTGTGAGTACGGTGTTGTCGCCCGACTCGGGCGGGAACATCCTCTTCGGCTCGGCAGACTCGACCGGCACGAACAAGGTGCAGGGGAATGTGTCGTGCCATGGCAATCAGCTGGCGTTCATCAGCTCGACCGGCACGCTCTCGCTGTACAACTGCACTTCGGGGTCACCCACCTTCAGCATCAACAAGAAAACTGGGCTGCTTCAGCAGACGAACACGGCCTGCACGCTGGAGGACACGGCGAGTTTCTAGCACGCTGACATCGGCGTCCGACTAGCTGACTCTGGCGAGAAGACGGGGGCGCCCAGCGGGCGGCCCCCGTCTTCGTGTTGTACGGCCGGCATGGGCAGCAGCTTGGGG
>DAINDD010000227.1:0-1514 GCA_036732045.1 Chloroflexota bacterium | reverse complement strand
CGGATGCTGCCGCGAGTGGGCGGCAACGCCCCCGCGAGGAGGTTCAGCAACGTCGTCTTGCCGGCACCGTTCGGGCCGACGATCCCGACCGTCTCCCCTGCGCGCACCGCGAAGTCGACGTCGTCCAGGACCACGAGCGCGCCAAAACGCTTGCGGAGCCCGGCCGCGGCGAGTATCGGTGTGCCGTCGGCCGGGCTCAACAAACGATGACTAGGAGTTGTAGGCCTTCAGCTTCGCCTGGATCGGGACGTTCTTGTCGTCCGCGTGCTCGGTGATGAGCAGGTCGAGCTTGAACTTGCCCGACTTCGCCTTCACCCACTGGTCGCCGATGATCGGCGTGTTGATCACGTTCGGCACCGGCCCCTTGCTCCAGTCGAGATGACCGAGCGGGGTATCGACCTTCAGCTTCCGCATCGCGTTCGACACGGCGGTCTTGTTCTTCGGGTTCCCCGCCTTCTTCATCGCTGCGATCGCGACGTCGAAGAGCGCAGCGTCCGAACCGAGGTTCTGGTTCCACTGCTTCCGTGTCGCCTTGGTGTAGTCCGCGGCGAGCTGCTTCGAGGTCTGACCCGTGAGGTGCCACTTGTACGGGAAAACGGGATGCCAGTACGCGGCCGATGCCAGGTTGTACCCGAGAGAACCGAGCGCTTCCACCTGCGACGGGAACAGGCCCGTCTTGGCGATCTGCGCGATCTTGATCTGCTTCGTCAGACCCTGCTGCGCGGCCTGCCGCCAGAACGTCGCGAAGTCGGGCGGGATCGGGAACGTGTTGAAGATCTCGACCCCCGCGGACTTGAACTGGGAGATCTGCGAGGAGAAGTCGGTCGACCCGTCCTGATAGGCGCCCGGGTCAGTGATCGTGTAGCCGGCCTTGGTGAGAATCGGCGCGAGAGCGGCGCGAATCGCGTTGCCGTCCGCGTCGTTCGGCCACATCACACCGACCTTCTTGTTGTTCGGAACTTCCTTCCACTGTGCGATGTACGCGTTCGCGAAATCCTGGACACCGAACGAGAAGTGGAACGTGGACTTGAATCCCTTCTTCGGGTCGCCCTTGCGGCCGAAGAACCACGCCTCCCACGGCTGAACGGTGGAGATGCACGGGACGCCTGCGCCCTCGGCGGCGTCGGCGACCGGGTTGTTGGTCTCCGGCGTCGACGTCGAGAGAATCAGGTCGACCTTGTTCTTGTTGATCAGCTCGCGCGCGATCTGGCCCGCGCGCACCGGATCGGACGTCGTGTCCTTGTCGATGATCTGGACGGCGTACTTCTTCCCGCCGATCGTCAAGCCAGCCGCCAGCTTCTTCCGTGCCTGTGCGAGCAAATACGGGTCGGGCTCGCCGAAGCCGCCGAGCGGGCCCGTCCGCGGGCTGACGAATCCGATCTTGATCGTGTTGGCCGCGTCCGCACTTTCGTTGACCTGGACGCCGGCCAGCGCCCGCCCGGCCATGCCGCCGGAGAGCGCGACACCCGCGGCGCCAACCCCGGCGCGCTTGACGAGCTCGCGCCGCGAGATCT
>DAINDD010000226.1:0-1516 GCA_036732045.1 Chloroflexota bacterium | reverse complement strand
GCGGAGATCGTGTCGTTGACCTTGGACTTGGTGATCAGCGGCACGACGTTCTGGGCGGCGAACAGACTCTTTGGGTCGTCCAGAATCACGAAACCGTTCGCGGCGATCGACGGGTCTGTCGTGAAGAGGTTGACCGCGTCGACCTGACCGTTCTTGAGCGCCTGGACGGACAGCGGGCCTCCGGCGTCAAGGGGACGGAAGGTCTTGAACCCAAGGTTGTAGAGCTTCTTCAAGCCGGGGATGCCGGTCGGGCGGGTCTTCCACTCGGGTGGGCCACCGATGGTCAGGTCCTTGGCGATCGGCTGCAGGTCGGCAATGGTCTTGAGGTTGTACTTGTCTGCTGTCGCCTTGGTGACAACGACGGAGTCCTTGTCCTCGGCAGCGGACTTGTCGAGCACGGTCAGCGTCGCGGGGAGCGCCGCCTTGAGCTCGGCGTAGACACCGTCGGCATCGGTGGCTTTGGCGTTCTTGTTGAAGTACTGGGACAGGACGCCGGTGTACTCCGGGATCAGGTCGATCGAGCCGTCCTTGAGCGCCGGGATGTAGGTCTCCCTGCTGCCGATGTTCAGCTTCTTCTCGACCGTGACGCCCTTGGCGCTCAGCGCTCCGGCGTAGATCTCGGCGAGCAGGGCGTTCTCCGGGAAGTTGGCCGACCCAACAACGATGGTGCCCGCACTGGCCGTTTTGGTGGACCCGCCGGATGCGAGAGGGTCTGAGCCGGAGCCGCACGACGCGACGGCGAGCAGGGCTGCCGACGCAGCCAGCGCGAGGGCGATCCTGGTGCGATTCATCATCTTCTCTTTCTGGTTGGGGTTCAGAGGCTGACCTTGCCATATCTTCCGGTCAGACCCGGGGATACGACGGAACGCTGAACCAGCGCAAAAACCATATCCACGGCCAACGCTAGGACGGCGACAAGTATTGCGCCCGAAGCGGTCTGCGGAAAGTCCTGCGATGCGAGTCCATCGATGAGAAACCGGCCGAGCCCGCCGAGGCTCAGGACAGCGGCGATCGTGGCGGTGGCGATGACTTGCAGCATCGCCGAACGCATCCCGGACAGGATCAGCGGGAGGGCGCACGGCAGCTCGACGTGACGCATGACTTCCGTGCCGCGCATACCCATGCCCACGGCCGCATCGCGGGCGGCTGGCTCAACCCCCTCGACACCGGCATAGGCGCCGGACAGAATCGGTGGGATGGCCAGAACGACCAGGACGAGGCCGGCGGGCGCGAGGAACGCGATCTCACCGCTCAGCCTGGGAGCGAGCCAGAAGAAGGACAGATAGAGCAGGCCCAGTGACGGGATCGCCCTGGCGGCGCCCACAGCGCTGACCACAAGGAAACGACCTCGACCGGTGTGGCCGATGTACAGGCCCAGCGGAATAGCGATGAGAGCGGCGATCACAAGGGCCGCCACGGAGTACTCCAGGTGCTCGACGATCCGGCGCAGGATGCCGTCATCACCTTGCCAATGGGTGACATCGGCAAGCCAGGCGATGATGCGGTTGATCATGCC
>DAINDD010000225.1:204-1524 GCA_036732045.1 Chloroflexota bacterium | reverse complement strand
CCACCCTTGCCGTAGAAGGCGATCTGCCTCATCGAAGGATTTCTCATCTGACGGTTCTCCTTATCTCAGGCCGCTGTTTGCGGCATGTCAGAACTGCTGTTGGAACTGCCGGCGTGCGGCCGGTTCCCGTGTCCGTTGCTAGGTACCGCCGAGCTACGCACTACCTCCACCAGTGCGATGAGCTGTTCCTCGGTGATGTCGAGGTCGAAGGATGCGGCGGCGGCCCGCAACGATGCCCGCCCGGACTGCGCGCCCAGCACCAGGCGGCGGCGGACGCCGATCTCCGCAGGGTCATACGGCTCGTAGGTGAGCGGTGCCTTGAGCAACCCATCCACATGGACGCCGCTCTCGTGCGCGAACGCCCGACTGCCGACAACAGGCGTTCCGGCCGGTATGGCGGTGCCGCTTGCGCGGGCAACGAGCTCGGCCAGGGCGGGAAGGCCCGCGGTTCGCAGGTTGTGCTGACGCCCGCACAGGTGGCTGGCGGCCATGGCGACCTCGGCGAAGGAGGCGTTGCCGGCCCGTTCCCCGATCCCGGTAACGGTCGTGCTTGCCCAGCCGAATCCGGCCTGTAGCGCTGCAAGGGTGTTGGCAGTCGCGAGCCCGAAGTCGTTGTGCGCGTGGATCTCCCACTCGGCCGGCAGCTGCCGGGTGAGCCGCCGCAGTCGATCCATGGCGCCGATCGGCTCGAGCAGCCCGACGGTGTCGGCGTAGCGGAACCGCTTGACCCCCAGCTCGGTCATGTGGCCGCCGAGGTCGACGAGGAAACCCTCGTCGGCGCGGGAGGCATCCTCGAAGCCGACACTCACGGTGGCGTTCTGCTCGAGGGCGTGTTCCACCACCGCGACGGACCGGGACAGCATCTGCGCCCGGTCGATGCCCAGGAGCTGCCCGATGTGCAGGTCTGACGTTGGAACGGCGATGTGCAGGTTCGTTGCCCCCACAGCGCGGGCGGCGTCCACGTCCTCGCGCCGGCACCGGCACCAGGCCGACACGGTGGCGTTGAGGTTGAGCTGAAGGATCGCGGCCACCGTCTGCCGCCCGTGCGAGCCCGCAGCCGGAGTTCCAGCCTCGATCTGGTCCACTCCGACTGCGTCAAGGGCGAGTGCGATGTCCACGGCGTCATCGATCGAGAAGGCCACGCCAGCCGCTTGCTGGCCGTCCCGCAGCGTCGTGTCACAGAACCGGACGGAGGCTGTCCTGGTCATGTTCTTCTCCCTCCTTAGGCTCGGATGTCCGGCCACCGCTTTGTTCCCAGCGGGGGCGCTAATTTGCTAGAACGTGGAGAAACATACGATTTGAGAGTTTCTGACACGTGCG
>DAINDD010000225.1:0-194 GCA_036732045.1 Chloroflexota bacterium | reverse complement strand
CCCCATGCACCGTCCCCCTTGCACGGGCACAGCAGTCGAACGCTCAGGCGCGCGCCCGCAGCGGCCTCGGCGGCAAAGCGTCAGCCAGCGGCGACGGCTCGGTGCGACGGAGCAAATCAGAAAAATCGCCCGCTCGCGATAACCTCAGCCCATCAGGTAGTCAAATGGCATGGCAACGGATCGGTGCGAAGTGG
>DAINDD010000224.1:0-1557 GCA_036732045.1 Chloroflexota bacterium | reverse complement strand
ATCACCGCCTCGACGACTTCGACTGCGGCGAACCGGCGCTCAACGAGTGGCTCACGCGGCACGCGCGCGGCGCTCACGCGTCCGGTTCGGCCCGCGTGTTTGTGACGACGCTTGAAGATGGCGAGTCCGTCGTCGGCTACTACGCACTCGCTGCCGCGCAAGTTGCTCCCGAAGCCGCGACAGAGCGCGCGCTGAAGGGGCAGCCGCGAACGCGACCGGTGCCCGCGGTCCTTCTGGCTCGGCTGGCGGTCGATCGGGAGCACCAACGCGCGGGCGTCGGCCGCTCGCTCCTCCAGGACGTCATGCTCCGCTGCCTCGATGCCGCCGAGGCGATCGGCGCACGAGTCTTGCTCGTCCATGCGAAGCACGAAGCCACGAAGGCGTGGTATTCGCAGTACGGCTTCGAGGAATCACCGACGGATCCCCTGCACTTGCTGATGCTGCTCAAGGACGTCCGGTCGTTCCTTCAGCGACAGGGAGTCTCGTAGCTTGAGCGACGACGAGATGACGCGCAGGTCCCGCCGGGACACACGACAACACCTCCGCTCGACGATCCGGGACGACGTGAAACGCCTGGCGTCCGATGAGCGAGATCGCGCCGTGATGCGGGCGATCCGGGAGCAGCTGGCAGAACTTGCTCCGCCAAAACGGCCTGACTTTGTGGCGTAGAAAGGCGCATACGGGATTCGAACCCGTGTCTCGGGAGGTCGAAGTCCTGAGCCTCTTCGCCGGAAACTCTCTGAGCTAAAGCTCAAGACGGATTCGAGGGTTCGGCGTGGAAGCCGCTGACCTGCTGAACGAGAAGGCGCGGGAATACGAGGTTCTCGCCGCGTCGCACATGGAACGCGCGCCACTGGGTGCAACCCACGATCACGTTGCTGCCGCGTCCGCGTTCACCGCCGTGGCGATCGTGCTCCGCGAAGTTGCAGACGCGCTTGATGAGGCCGCCTGATGCGTCTCGGGCTAGCGAATGATCCTGATCTGGCTCGTGGAGCGGGCGATGATCTCAGGGACTCCCTGATAAGTCTGCACGAGGCCGCGCACGCAGATGGTGCGACCGCGATATCGCACCTCGGGCCGTCCGAACGCAGCACGGTTCTCGATCCAAATCAGAACCGTGAATCGATTCGGGCTGGGGTAGTTGACGCCCAGGTTCAGGAAAGTAGGAGAGCCGTTAGTCGACGCTGCGTGACGGGTCCCGGCGACGCGTCCTTGGATAGTCGCGACTTTGCCAACCAGGCTGCTAGCCCTCTGCCAGCTGGTCGCGCCCCTGCATGTCAGCGAGGCCTGGACATTTGTCGACGGGCGTTGGGCGCCAGCGGTGCCGGAAAGCGCCATCGCAACCGCGATAACGCCGAGAACCGTGATTCGTCTCAAAACAGCTCCGTTCTGTGGTGGTTACACCCACCATCGGTCTTCTGCTGCCTTTCCTCAACTTGGACCGCTAAGAGCGCCTAACGAAAAGCAGGGACCCGTGGGTCGCTGACGAAGTGAGTGCCGTCAACCTCGTGCGAAAGGATGGGGACGATGGCGCGGCAGCTGGTGTCGGATCAGTTG
>DAINDD010000223.1:0-1584 GCA_036732045.1 Chloroflexota bacterium | reverse complement strand
GTGAAGCCGCTACCATTGCACGCGGCCGTGGCAGCGGCGCGTCGCAAGAGCCGTAAAGCGACCGATCTGCAGGAGGTGCGACGGGTCCCTGATGCTCAAAGGCAACTTCGAGTTCATCCTCGCCGCGCGAGTTGCCGGCTCTCTGGGCGACGTAGTCTTCATCGTGACCACAGCCGATCCGAAGATTGCCGCTACCCTGTTGACTTCATTGCCCTGATCGACAAGTCGAAACCAGATAGAGGAGAAAACCAGCCCATGAACCGCAGACTCCTGATCCTGCCGGGAACGGTCGCCCTCGCGGGCGCCATTGCGCTCGCCGCCTGCACGAGCACCACGCCGGCTGCGACCACGGGCACCGGCGGCGGCGTGCCGACGCCCCCCGTTGGTGGCCTCCCTTCATTCTCGATCCCGCCCATCTCGCTGCCATCGCTGGGAACGAGCCAGCTCTGCGCCGGCAAGCCAACCATCGACGTTACGGGGTCCGCGCAGCCCAGTTTCGCGAACGATCCCGATCTCGCAGCCAGGTTTCCTCAGCAGATTGCCGGAACCGCTCCGGACCGCCTCCAGACCTTCAAGTTCATCGACGAAATATGCGTATTCGGGGGCACCGGCCTTGACCAGATGGCCGCGGCGTTCTCACAGGCCGGCATCGACATCACGACGGCTACCGTTGGCGAAGCACAGTACTCGTTGCCAGCTCCGTGCACCGACGCGACCGAGAGTCCGTGTCTCAACACCGAGAGTCTCAGTCTGACTGCCCTGCGCTCACCTGGCGGCGACTCGAACAGGATGGTCACTGGCTTTGCCCAGCTCGCCGCTGCCCTCGGGCAAACCGACAAGCTTCAGAACATCCAGCAGTCAAATGTCGGTGGCAAGAACGTGTACACGTCCGCGCAGACCGGCGGCACGGTGAGCTACGTCTACCCGTCCGGCGATACGCTCTGGCTGTTCGCCACCGGCGCCGCCACGACGGCCGCAGCAGTCCTGAGCGCGCTTCCCTGACGCGCTGAGCCATCACGACGAAGGCCCCGGGCGCAGCGCCTGGGGCCTTTTCATGCTCGGGATCCACGACCGGCCCAACATGGGGGAGCGGCGAGACGATCCAGGGTGACCCGCTCGTGCCGTTCGGCAATCCGCCCCACTCGCCTGCACTAAAAGCAACCCCAGTTCACCATCAAGACCCGGAAGGTCGGCCGCGTCCAACCGGCCAAAGCACTCCCTCAAGGGCGCATCACGTTCGTTGTTCCGAGGAAGTGGAGGCGACGACCGGATTCGAACCGGTGAATAGAGGTTTTGCAGTGCGGACGGGGGCGTCCGATGCTGGCCGATACTGCTAGTCTCACGCGGGGAAGCGCGGTTTGGCGGCCATCGTGACCGATGGTATGCGCGCCGATTGCTACCGCTGTTGCTACCAACGCGGCCCGGCGGCTCCACGTCGCGTACCTCGAGGAGATGTGGCGCCTCGCCCGCGAAGACGGCGTCATCACCAACGAGGAGCGAGCTGACCTCGACGCGCTTGCGGCCCTGCTGACTGCCGCACTTCCTCGGTGAAGGCCCCATGGCGACGCCCCCGAGGACTGACCG
>DAINDD010000222.1:0-1599 GCA_036732045.1 Chloroflexota bacterium | reverse complement strand
ACGGGCAGCCGTACCAGAGCGTCCTCAAGCTCCTCGCGGGTCTCGGCCCGTTCGACCACAGTGGCCGCGTCAACCGTGTAGGAGCGGTCATGCCACCTCTCCTCCACCTCGCGTTCGATGTCTTCGGTGGCGTCCTCACGGTCTGCGCGGAAGCGGTCCACGGCGAGGTTGTGAAGGATGCGGTGCAGCCAGGTGGCCAGCGACGCCTCCCCTCGAAAGGTGTCGGCCCGTTGCAGGGCACGCAGCAGCGTGTCTTGCACGAGGTCTTCGGCCAGCTGACCGTCCCGCACGATTGTGCGGGCGTATCTGAGCAGCGCGGGGACCTCGGCAGCGAGTCGGCTACGAACGTCCGGGGCGACCACGACGCCGACGCTAGCGCGAGATGGTGCGTTCCGAAGCGGGGGTGGTGACCTTCTGGAGCGGGCAGGTACGCAGCCCGAACAGCGTGTACAGCGGGCAGGAGCCGACGGCGGCGGTCGCCAGCATCACGCCAGCCAGGGCGTAGAGCACGATCGCCAGCCAGCCTGCGGGGCCGACCAGCACGCCGGCGATCACGAGCACTGGGGCCACCACAAAAGCACGAAGCTTGCGGTCAGCTGAACCCATATTCAAATTCACGATGTCCTCCTTGGTTGGATTTCGTACGCCTCATTGACGGACCGAACCCCCAAAGGGATACCGACTGGGCGCCGTGACCTGCGACATACCCGTCACGGACTCACCGCAACGGCTCAGGGCTCACCCGCTGGCGGACGCTCAAAGTTCCGCCCTAGGCTGCCGAGTCAGCCTTGTATGGAGGAGCCAACCAGGTGAACGCACCCGCGGATGACACAGCTGCCGGCGAGCATCGCCCGGCGCCCTCGGACGTCCGGACCGCCCGGTTGCTCGTCGCTGCCCAGTTCGTGCTGATAGGGATCCTCCTGGTGCTCCCAGGTCGGCACGACTGGCCGGTGCCTGCCGCGCTCACCGTCGTATGCCGCGTGGCCACCGTCGTCGGCGTGGGCGTGATGGTGCTCGGCGCAACTGGACTCGGGCGAGGCCTGACGGCCACGCCGTTGCCGAATACCCACGCGCAACTGCGAACGGGGGGCCTGTATCGCCTTGTGCGGCACCCCATCTACAGCGGGTTGCTGCTCACAATGGCCTCGATCACGGCGTCCGCAGGCAGCGGGTTCCGGCTCCTCGCGCTCGCGGCACTGGCTCTCCTTCTCACCGTGAAGGCACGATGGGAAGAGACGCGACTGGCCCGGCGATTCGCCGGATACGCCGACTACGCCGCGCGAACCCCCCGCTTCTTCCCGGTCCGACTGCGGAGATGACGCGAAGTGGCGGCAGTGCCCAGTTGCGCCGCTAGCCTTTTGCACATGGATCAGTCGACGGACACGAACGCAGCCATCTGGAAGTCCGAAGAAGGAGTTCAGAGCTGGACTGCGAACACTGAAGAGCGCGAACGAAAGCGTGCGGCACAGTGGCGGTTCATGGGTGATCTCCTCCCCT
Organism: Chloroflexota bacterium; assembly: GCA_036732045.1. Lineage (GTDB taxonomy): Bacteria > Chloroflexota > Dehalococcoidia > SM23-28-2 > RBG-16-64-32 > DATKKM01. The sequence continues at coordinate 102 of DAINDD010000222.1, read as the reverse complement.
TTGGTGAGCAGGACGCCTTCACCTTCCTGGATCTTGGAGCAGGGACGGGGGCGGCGGCGAGAGGGATCCTCGGTCTGTATCCACGAAGCTCAGCCATTCTCA
>DAINDD010000221.1:0-1606 GCA_036732045.1 Chloroflexota bacterium | reverse complement strand
GAGACCACCTGGCGTGCCAGACGTGTGCGATCAGAGAAATGGGTTTTGTCTGGGATTCGGGGTGCAGCTGTCGGCGCAGAACGACGAACTGCCGTGCATGACTGAACCGGTAAGGCTCGAAGAAGCTTGCAGATCACTGTTGGGTGAGCCACAGGGGTTGAAACTGGCGTGTGGACAATGGATTCCACGAAGGCCTGGCGCTCTTCGTCATCGGTTCCGTTGAGTCGAGATCCCACGGGTGGGATCGTCCGCAACGTGGTCAATCGGTAACAGGACCACCGGAAGCAGCAGTGACGCAGTCCGGAACGCCCGCCCTGTCGCAGGCCGGGCTCTGCCGGGTGCTCGATGCCTACCTGCACCGTCACGGGGCGCGACCAGCCGAGACAGTCGGCACCCGAGGAAACGCTCACCTGCTCGGCCGATCCCGATCCGCCGTCATCGCGAAGCTCCGAAAGGGGGCAGATACCTCAACCTGGGGCGGGCGACGGTACCTCGTGGCCATTGACACCTCGTCGACGTCACGAACCTGCCGAGTCGGCAAGACGTTCGACCGGCCGACCCGCTCAACCCAAAACCGTTGCCACGTGTGAGGTGCACTCTCGGCGTTGCAGCGGATCTGATGGCAGAGAATCGCGGCCAACTGGATCGCGACTTTGACGCCGGGTTGAATCCCTTTGCTCCGCAACGGCCCCGTTTCTCGCCCACGTGTTGGGCATCATCCACGCGGCCGCCTCGCACCCCGGCCAGTGTCTGACCTCTGAGCGACGCCGACCGGCCGTTGGTGATCGCGCGGTACTCCACCAGGGCGCTCGACACGTTGGGGCGACGTCCGGCGCTACTCACCGATGTTGGCCACGGCAAGCTTCGCTCCCCCATCGAACCCGGTTTCGCCGAACGAGAGGCTCGAGTCCAGTCTTGGCGCGTGGGTTACCGCGCGACGCGCCGAGCTGAGCCGGCAGTCTCGAGAACAGAAGTGATCCGCGGTGTCATGAACCAAGACATCCATCTGTACGCCGTATCTGCCCGCCTCCTCGACGAGGGCGAACTTGCGGGTGGAACAGGACCGTGACACCGCGCCTGCATGCGTCTCCTTCATACGCCGATAGAAGAGATGAGCCGGGCGCGCCGGCTCTGGGCGCGGTGGCCACAGCCATGAGCCCATGGCACGAATACGTCGCAACCGCAAGAGAACTGGCGCGTGGCAGTGACCGATGTGACACATGACAGACTGCATGAGCGGGGCGAGATCACCGATAGCCTCGACCTTGGGCAGGCTCTGGCGGACCTTCGGTACACCGCCTGCGATGTCCATGATTTCCCTGACCCGTTGCTCCGGTCTGGGTTGCTGTTCGCGCCGGCCAGCACACTGACGCCGTCGGTCAAGCATCTGCATCAGCGTGCCGCCGGCAACGTACTTCTCTGTGCTCCCAGACGAATTGCCAGCTCGCGAGCGCGAGCCGGCCCGAATTCTCGCAGGACCTCCCCGCGCCGACTATGGTGCCCCGCCCAACTCGTAGCCATTGAGCAGGGAACGCACGAAGGCGAACACAAAGCCGTTGAACAGCCTGGGAGGAACGATGACGACAACAGCAGGAGAGCACCTCGA
>DAINDD010000220.1:0-1611 GCA_036732045.1 Chloroflexota bacterium | reverse complement strand
AGCCTGTTGCCGTTGCTCGGCTCGACGTAGATCACGACTCTGCTGTGCCCGAAGATCACACCGAAGAGTTGAAGCCGCGCAACGCCAGCACGGCCGGCTACCAGCTCGTAAAGCTCGTCCTGGTACAGCGCCGCCATGTGGCCGGTCGCCGCGAACATGTCCCCAAGCTTCGCGCGTTCGGGCCGATCGTTCAGAACCCAAACGTGCGCGGTTGCGTCGGTCAACTCGACGGTGCCGAACCAATCGGACTCTTGGTCGAGAAAGGACTGCTGACCCGTCACCTTGCGGAGGAAGTTCCGCCGGCTGTCGTTACGCGGGGCTTGGTATCCCTCGCGAACCTTGACCTCGATCCCCTGCGGGAAGGTGAAGTAGCGCGTATTCAGGTACTTCGAAATCCAGCGCTGCCTGCCCTCGACGCCCTCAGGAGGCTCCATGGTGTTCTGCTCGTCGAGCATCCCCAGGAGCACGACCATCGTCCCGTGGTCTCCGATTGCACGGGGCTTCACATCCTCGGAGATCGGCAAGTAGTCGTGGAACGTGCCGTCCTCACGCTCGGCCCGAGCGAGTCCGAACTGCTCGGTCTCGGCGTCGCGCCACAGGTGCGTCATGTACCCACGGGAGTCCTTCCAAGAGAGGTAAACGAGGCCAGCGTGGTTCCGTGTCGCCGCGGCGACCTTGGCCCCGACCCCGAAGTTCTTGTCGTGCGCCTGCTCGCGCTTCGACGAGGACAAGTGGTTGATGTACTCGATCATCTCCGGGCCGGTCATGCCGACGCCCGTATCGATGATCGTGAGCTTGAACGCGCCTGTTAGGTCGTACTGATTCCAGTCCACGTCCCACACGATTTCGCCGCGCTTGTCGGGCGTGTCGAGAATCGCCTCGATCGAGTTCTGGGTCAGCTCGCGCAGATACTGGAGCGGCGCGCAGTCCCTTCCGAGCCGGTCGATTATGAAGCCGGTGTTCGCCACGCCCATCTCAAGCGTGTGCTTGCCACCGCTGACGGAGGCGCTTACTTCCATCTCAGTTTTCCTTCCCCGGAGCGTCAGGGGCCTTGGGCCGCGGACGCACCATGTAGTTGGTTCTCGGCCTGAGTCGAAGCGGAACGGAAGGCCGGAAGGCGATCGGCTCGCGGCGGCATAGGCCGGACGTGTGGCTCCAGTCTAACTGCCGATGCGGACCCTCTGGCTTTTACGGAAGAATCCCGACCTACGAAGTCGGTGGGGGCACCGCAGTAGCCGCGTCGGACGGCCCGCGAGGCCGTCGCGTCAGCGCACTGTCAGCGGCTGCCGCGCGAAAGGGCCACGCCTTGGAGAACAGCAGCTAGCAGGGCTCCCGCGCCTCTACTTGACCAAAACTTGACCACGGCTCGCGTTCGAACAGCTGCGGCCTTGGCCGCAGAAAAGAGAACACCGCTTTTGCAGGACATCTACGAGTGGAGCTAGCCGGGCTCGAACCGGCGACCTCCTGGGTGCGATTACGGCGAAACCCGTCGCCTCGTTTCGCCATGCTTCGCGACCTGCGCCAGCCAGGCCGTTCTCGGCGCGGCGCCTTCGCCACCGGTTGCCAGCTTTCGTCGCGGCTACTTGACCAAAACTTGACCAGCGCGCGAAG
>DAINDD010000219.1:0-1624 GCA_036732045.1 Chloroflexota bacterium | reverse complement strand
CCTTGAGTGATCGGCGACCCCGAAAGTTCGAAAAGTGTCCACGACACCCCGCCAACTTCCGGAGGCTCTTGAGGCTGGTCGGCAGGGACCCCTGGCGAGAGGCTGTCGGAGGAAAACAGCTCGAGGCGACGGCCTATAACCCCGTGAGCACTTCGCGCAGCGCTGCGGTGTAGGTGTCGAGTGCTGCGCGGCCGCGGTTGCTGAGCGCAACCGAGGTGCGCGAGGCGACCCCGTTACCGGTTTTTTCGGTGCTGAGGTAGCCGGCCTCCTCGAGTTTGCGCAGGTGCGTGATCAGGTTGCCGGAGGTCAGCCCGATCATTTTCTGCAGCCGGGTGAACGAGAGCGCGTCCCCGTCGGGCAACGTTGCCAGCGTTGCGACGATGCGCAGCCGCGCCGGGACGTGGATCAGCGGGTCCAGGGCATCCGCTGTCATGCCGGCACCGTCATGCGCGGCGCAGCCAGACCTGAACGATGGCCCGGCAGATGAGCACGACGGAACAGCCCACCCCGGCGACCCTCCACACCCCGGAGGGTCCCGCGAAGGCGCTCCCGGCGCCGACGGCGATCAGGGCGACCGCGACGCCGAGCACCTGCCAGTCTTCCCGCACGGCCGCGTCGCCTGCCACCGCCGCGCCGACGACGATCAGCGGCCCCGCGGCCGGAACGATGCCGTAGACGATCGCGGTGCTGAATCCGTCAAACCGGAGCGCCCCCATGAGCACGTACACAGCGAGATAGGCCGCCGTGAAAGGGATGGCCCGCATCCATCGCTGTCGGGATGAGCGCCCGCTGACCCCGGCCCTTGCGCGCCGTCCGTCCAAACCGAGCGCGACCGCCGCCACGCCCACGAATACGTACAGCTCCACCAGAGCAGTACCACTCGGTCCGCTGTAGGGATTCTGCCCCCGCACCGACAGCCAGATCGCGCCATACGCGGCCAGAAGTGCCGCAGCCTGGATCAGCGACAGCAGTGGCGAGGGGAACTCGAACTGGCGCTGCGCCCGCCTTGTGGTCTGCTCGAGGAGCGTCGCCGCCGCCTTGGGATCGAACTCGCCGCCATTTTCGACTGCCGTGTTCTCGTTCATCTTCATGTTCCTCGTTCATCACGCCCTCTCAAGGAGTGGTTTGCGCCGCAAAGTTACTCTGCTTTGCGCCACAAAGTCAAGACAGTCGATCCAGCCTCTGCGCTTTGACGGTTCGAAAAGTGTCCACGACACCCCGCCACTCACGCTATGTGGGTGCTGAGCTATCAGCTCATGCCCGGGCCTCCCGCCCCTGCACCTTTCGGCTGTGTCAGGCGTCGGCGAGCTGAGCCGAAATGAGGCTAGTTGCCACGATCGTGGCGTCTTCGCCGACTCCGAACAGGAGAGACGACTTGCGGGTGCGCAGGAAATGCACGCCCACGAAGTAGAGGCCGGGGACGACGGTGCTGGCGCCGTCCGCGGTGAGAGGAAACCCCCATTGATCGAAGGCGGGCAGGTGAACCCAGCGGGCGTAGTCAGGCCGAAAGCCGGCGGTGAAGATCACCGTCCCGAATGCATCCAGGTCGACCTCCAGCGGCGCATCCGCAACGAACGGATGCGGCACCGGCAGCTCGGGAACATCGAAACCGGCCGCCGGCAAC
>DAINDD010000218.1:0-1652 GCA_036732045.1 Chloroflexota bacterium | reverse complement strand
CCGTGGGTGAGGTCAATCCGACCGGACGTGTCACCATGGGGGTGCGGTTCATCTCTCTAGCCGACGATGACACCGTGGTGGCCATCGCTCGCAATGCAGAGCGGGCGGAGGCGGCCGAGGACTCTGAAGATTCGCAGGATGCATCGCCGATCGAGCAGCCGGACGGCGAGGTCATCGAAAGTGACGTCGCCGAGACGCCCGGCGAAGAGGGGACCGACGAGTGAGCACCCCGAACGCTCCCCAGCGCGACCAGTGGGGCGGCAGCGCTCAACCGACCACGATGGGCAGCGGTCAACCGACCGCGATGATGCCGACTGTTCCCGATGTCGCCACTACACGGCCGCCGCCGCCGTCGCCCTCGCGCGTGACAAAGGCGCGCAAGGCGCGGCTGGTCCTGGGCAGGGTTGACCCCTGGTCGGTGATGAAGCTGTCGTTCCTGCTGGCGATCGGGCTGGCAATCATCGCTCTGGTCGCCGTCAGCATCCTTTGGTCGGTGCTCAACTCGATGGGAGTCTTCGACTCGGTCGGCCACACCCTAGAGAGCGTCACGCGTTCCAGCGACAACGCCCAGGGCATCAACATCCTCGACTACGTCGCGTTCAACAAGGTCTTCAGCCTGACCGCGCTGCTCGTGGGCATCAACGTGATCTTGATGACAGCGCTCGGCACACTGGCAGCGTTCCTCTACAACCTCGCCGCCAGCCTGGTCGGAGGGCTGCACGTCACCCTTACCGAAGACGTCTGACAGGCCGTCCCCGCCCGTGGGTCGTGGGGTAGTCTTTCGCGTCACGCGGGCCTATAGCTCAGCCGGTTAGAGCGCTGCCCTGATAAGGCAGAGGTCAGTGGTTCAAGTCCACTTAGGCCCACTTCCGCACGTCCGCAGATGGCAGGAGAGGCACATGTCCAAGAAGCTGCTCGTGGCGGCCGTGGCCGCGATTGGCGGGGCGCTCGCCCTGCGCAAGGTTGCGGCGGACCGCAACGCTGAGCAAGACCTGTGGGCCGAGGCGACCGACCGCGTCCGCTAGACCTCGCTCGGCATACGCTTGGATGCGACGCCTTCGGGCGTCGCTCGGTTCTACCCCCGGTGGCTAGCAGCCGCCGGCTCGGGGGACGTGGCGCAACTGGTAGCGCACCGCCTTTGCAAGGCGGGGGTTAGGGGTTCGAGTCCCCTCGTCTCCACCCTCGGGTGACCTGCCGTTTCGTGCATTTCTACAGGTCACAGCCCTGAATCGCGATTTTGGAGCCTCACCGTTGAAGTCGAGACGAGGGGTGCCCCCCAAACTTCTTTGCTGAGCCCATTTTTCGCTGGCCGGCGGCGAAGCGGGTTCACCTCTCGATCACTTTGCTTGCCGCCACTTGTCGAAACGCTTGCCGCGGTAGGTCACGATGTGCGGTCGCCGGTCCCGCGGGGAATCAATTTCCGATTGCTTGACTGCGATTCGTCATCGCCGAGGAACGGCTCAGTGGTCCAGGACGGACTTGACGCTCGCGAGGGCCGCTAGGTGCTCGTTCGCCGATGCCAGACCGGCACCGTAGGTAGTGATGGTGAAGTGGGTTGCCCCGAGGTCCTGCCACCCGTCTCGGTGCTGCTGCCAGCGCTCGGCCGGCAACTCAGAGAACGAGAGATAGGCCTCGAGTCCGAGACTGTCCGG
>DAINDD010000217.1:0-1660 GCA_036732045.1 Chloroflexota bacterium | reverse complement strand
TTCAGCGCGCCGTCGGCGGCATCGGCCACTACGGCAACTGCCTCGCGGCGGACGAACGGATCCTCTACAGAAACAGCGGAACTGTGAGGGCGACCACGATAGGGGAGCTTGTCGAGGAGCGAGGAGCGAACGGTGAATCTTGGACTGCGGTACCGCGCCGGCCGTTCCAGGTGCTGTCCTTTGATCCCGAGCGGCGCCTAGCTGAGTGGCGAGATGTTTCGCGCGTTTTCAAGCGTCAGACGCGTAATCTCGTTGGAATACGGACAGCTCTTGGTCGAACCTTGAAGGTGACACCGGACCACCCTGTCATCGTTGTCGAAGATGGCAAGCTGGTCGAACGACCTGCAGACGCCATTGCGAGGGGAGATCGGATTCCACTGATCGCCGGTCTTCCCGAAAGCCCCACACCGGCAGCCTTTGAGACGCTCGACCTCGTCTCCGACTCCGATCGTGCTGTGGTGGTTCTCCCGCAGTCATGGGCACCGACGCAAGAGCTACGAACGGCGCTGCGGAAGGTAATCACGCGCGCGGACGCCCGCCACTACTGGTTGGCACGCAGGGAGCTTCCTGTGGCAGCCTTCAGGCAGCTAGAGGTTGAGATAGGCGTCCCGCGAGGAAAGCTGTCTATTCGACTCGCGGGGCCAAGGTCCACCGCGCTCCCCGCGGTCATACCGCTAACTCACTCCTTTGCTCGACTGATCGGTTACTACCTCGCAGAAGGCTGCTGCTCGCAGAATGGCACAACATCAAAGATCGTCTGGACTTTTGGACGAAATCGGCGCGACGCGGAGTACGTCGAGGATGTCATTAGCATTCTGGAGAAACTGCATGTCCGCCATTCGGTCGACGTCCGCAAGTCAACCGTTGCAGTCACGGTGTCATCGCGGCTTCTCGCGCGACTGCTGACAGAGACGCTCCGATGCGGAAGCAGATCCTCTGAGAAGGGTGTTCCTTCCATATTCATGCAGGCGCCCATCGAACTCCAGCGTGAGTTGCTCAAAGGAGTCTTTCGTGGGGATGGATCGTTCTCATTTCCGACGCGCGGTTCGAGGGTGAAAGTCAGTCACTTCACAACCAGCCGCGGTCTTCATGAACAGTTGATCCTGTTGCTCCAGAGCCTTGGAGTATTCCCGAGCTGCCATGTGCGGCCCCCTCGCGAAGGCAGGATCAGGGGCCGCGTCGTTGCATCGCGCGAGGGTTACGCACTTGAGATCTACGGTTCGAGCGCGATGGCTGAGGTGGCTCGGTTTTTCTCCCCTACAGACGCCCAGGCGATCTTGGCAGAAGCCGGGCGGTCCCAGAACTCGCCCTATGCGCGTCCCCAAGTCCACCGCGATGGAGTACACGCGACCGTTGCCGTCACAGACGTCGAACGCATCACGGCAAAGGAGCCGGTTTATGACATCGAAGTCCCCGGCTCACATCTATTCGTCACCAGCGGGGGCATAATCACGCATAACTGCGTCGGCGTCGCGACAGTCGGCGGCGAAGCGGTCTTCGACGAGGCGTACCGTGGCAACTGCCTCGTCAACGCCATGTGCGTCGGCTTGCTGCCGGCGGACCGGGTGACACACGCGCGCGCGACGGCGATCGGCGCGCACGTCGTCCTCTACGGCGCCACGACCGGCCGCGACGGGATCGGCGGCGCGTCCGTGCTCGC
>DAINDD010000216.1:0-1661 GCA_036732045.1 Chloroflexota bacterium | reverse complement strand
ACACGAACCTGTACTGGACCTACCAGACGGCGCCGGGGCGGACGGCCGGGACGGTTGCGACCAAGGACGTCGACTTCGGCGGCTAGGAACGTTCCGCTGGTACAGGAAACGTCACGCGGCGTACGCGGTCGACGCACCCGGCGCCGAGACGCGGTAGAGCGAGACGGCGAACACTTGCCTTACGACGCTCGCCGCGACTCCCACACCGAACCCGCAGACCAGCACGGCCACGAGCAGCGCTTTGCCGCCGAGCGAGTGCACCTGCCCGTCGGAAAGCAGCTTCCCAGCCAGGTAGAACAGCGCCCCCGGTACGAGGAGAGCCGCGCGCAACGCGCCAAGTCCGCCTGACTCGGCGCGCCAGTTCTCCTTCGCGAGTTGGAGCGAACTCTGACGTGCGCTTGTCGAGTCGAGACCTTCGAGCGCGATCAGCGGGACGACGAAGATCGTCGCGAAGCTCCATGCGATCTCTGCCGCCGTCCCGAGCCAGCGGAGGCCCTTGATGCTCTTGACGAAGCTGAGCACCACCGCGACGAAGATCGAGTAGGCGGCCCAGCCGGCGATCCCACCGAGGCGGTTCCAGGCGACGTTGACGCCGTCGCTGAACGACGGCTCACCGCCCTTGATCACCTCGGCCGCCGCACCTGCAAGTGCGACGCTGAAGAAAACGCCGACGAAGGCGAGCGAGTACAAGCCGGCAATGACGAGCGGCACGAAGAGGAGCGAGCGGCCGCTGACCGTGTACAACCACGCGCCCATGAGGATCCAGTAGCCGGCGGTGAGGGCTAGGCATCCGGTCGAGATCACCGGAAACCACAGGAGCGCGCGCTTCTGGCGAACGACGTCGAAACTGGTGCGCATCAGTCGTGCGCCGTCAGTGATACCCATTTTCATGCCGGCTAGATCGGCATTGCGCGGCACGTTCTTTATGGCTGACTGGGCTCGCAGTGCCGTGTTTGCGAGGATGTGAGAAGCAGATGCGGCGCGCCAACGGCGAGATCTGGGATCTGATCGAGATGGGACTGCAGCTCTAGCGTCAAAACGGGAGGTCGAGATGCAGATCACGAAAAACACCAGCGAGACCGCTCGTGGGCCAAGCGAATGGTTCACCGGCGACGTCTTCATCGACACCGTTGCGGCGCCGTCCAACGGGTCGCAGATCGCAGCGGCGAGCGTGCACTTCACGCCAGGCGCGCGCACCACCTGGCACACGCACCCGCGCGGCCAGACGATCTGGGTCCTCGAGGGCGTCGGCCTCTGCCAGCGCCGCGGCGGCCCTATTGAGGTCATCCGGCCCGGTGACCGCGTCTTCTTCGAGCCGGGGGAGGAGCACTGGCACGGCGCAGCGCCCATCCGCTTCATGACCCACATCGCTATGCAGCAGGCGGATGGCAAAGGCAACGTCGTTACCTGGGGCGATCATGTCAGCGACGAGGAGTACGCGGCGGCTCCCGCTATCGACAAGGCGTAATCCCAAGGTCGCTAGGCTTCTCCGCCCGTGGAAGGCTTCGATTCCGACCGCTCCTCGTCGACCAGCTGTTCCGGCCGATCGCGAACCTCTACCAAGTGACGCCGCTCGCGGCCGGCGAGACGCCTGCAGGCCCACCGGTCGCCTACGTGCGCCAGAAGAAGCTCGCCATTCGCGAAGACATCCGCTTCTACGC
>DAINDD010000215.1:0-1686 GCA_036732045.1 Chloroflexota bacterium | reverse complement strand
ACGAGCGCGAGCGCTACCCGCAATACATCGACAAGGTCTGGCTGAAACCCGCCGGCCGCGTCGGCTCACGCGTCCCAGCCGTCGAAGAACGCGTCCAAGTCGTCTTCGTCGGCGCCGACAAACCGTACACCCCGAAATCAGCCACAGCCGACCCCGAAACCCTCAAAACCCTCCGCGCCGCACACGGCCTCTAAAGAAAACACGCGCCACGCGCAACGAATGCGTAGACCTGAACCGGCGATCATCGTCGGGACCGCAGCGCACCGGCTAGGAGCAAACGACAATCCTCGGCCGCGGAGTCAGCGTCACGCACATAACCGCTGATCTGGCCCTAGCCTGAAGGCTCGTCCTGATCGCGCAACGCGGAGCCAAGGGCGTCACGCAGGACCGACGCTAAGTCGGGGTCGCTCTTGCGGATCACGAGATGCGCACCACCATTCGCGGCCTTCGCCAGCTTCGCCTCCGTCTCGGTGCCGGACAAGAAGATGATCAGCAGGCTCGGATTGGTTGCGCGCATCGCTTTCGCCGCATCGATCCCGTTCATCCCTGGCATCGAGATGTCCATCAGAACGACGTCGGGCCGTAGGTCGGCGGCGAGCCTCACCGCGACATCGCCGTCTGCGGCCTGCTCGACCACGGCGTCCTCAGACGAAAGCATCGCGGCCACAAGAGCACGAAAGGGCTCGTCATCGTCGACCACCAACGCCCGCACAGAAAGACCCCCGACCCCTCGCCGCTCCTCGGACAGCAGGCACCGATTATCTCACTTCTACACCTGCGCGAGCTGCGGGACGATGTTCCGACCGCTCGAGGGTGACTGCTGCGTGTTCTATTCCTGTCTCGGATCAACGCTGCCCGTCCAAGCAGCAGGCTTAGCGACGGCCCGCCGGGGTCAGGAGAACGCCGGCCCTCCTGCCGGCGAACTTTCCCGATTCGTTTGCTACGACAACCCGCGGGGAAGACTGGAGTTAATGCCTCCGCGATCAGAGAGATCGGGCGTCTCCAAGGACAGCCCCGTGCCGTCGCCCACGTTGGAGCTGTGCTGCGCAGGCTGTGGCTACGGTGCGCGCAGGCGGACGGAGCCTGAACGCTGCCCGATGTGTGGCGGAAACGCGTGGACACTTGGAGGCTGGCAGCCGTTTGCTGAACTCGCGCCGTCCGCCGAAACCGAGGCGCAGTACGCGATGCTCATCGAAGATGCCGACGCGCCGCTCGGGGCCGAACAGGCAATTGCCGACCCCGGCGTCCCCGCCGGCGTAGCCGCCGCTTAAGAAACCCGCCATCGTTCCCGTCATGCCGATGTCTTCAACGGCGCTCCACAGCGTCGGGTCGTCCGTGTCGCGGCGCTGCCAATACAGATCGACGAGCAGCGCCCACTCGCTGTCGACGAGCGTGAGCGCGTCGGTTCCACCCTCGTAGTGACGTGCGTGAACCACTCGTATCGGTGTTGCCTCCTTTATCGCCGTCTCGAACCGGATCGCTTCGAGCGGTATCTCCAACACCGCGTCGGGAACGTCGCGCGTCACCTGCAGGACGACCTTCAGCGAACGGGGAACGCGCCGCGCAAGGTCGTCGAGCGTGACAGGAACAGTGTCAGTCGGCTCACCAAGGTGCCGCAAGAAGTCGTCAATGGTCCCTTCATTCCGCAATGAGTTCTAAGGGAAAACTACTAATTGTGAAAAACGC
>DAINDD010000214.1:0-1691 GCA_036732045.1 Chloroflexota bacterium | reverse complement strand
TAAGACGCGGCGCCTGGCGGTCCCTCGGGGTTGCGCATGTCGCGATCTGGCGGAAGTGCGACAAGAGTCCTTCGGCAAGGACAGGTAGAGCGAAACCGGTCACGCGCGCGCGAGAGAGCAAGATTAAGACGTTCTGCCGCAACGGCCACGGGCGACCGCAATCGCGCCGTGAGCCCCGTTGCCATCCGTGCTTTCTATTACGGCGATTTTGGCCGCTAGCGGCCAAAATGCGAGCCAGGCCGGCGCGATCTGTCGAGGCGTCCCTGCTCAAGAACCAGGGCCCGGTGGTCTAGCCGTTCGGCCGCGTGCGCAGCCAGGTTCCTGCCCTTTCCGGCTTTTGTAACGTTAGGCACAACGTGCTGTATCCTCGGCGAGCGTAGACCTAGCGCGGAAGCCGTCGAGGCTCCGAAAGTTCCTCTCCGACTGCCACACCGGGCTGCCGGGTATCCGCTGACCGAGAGGACGCTCCTTGAAGATTTTCTACAGCATCGCCCTCGCTGCCGTCATTGCCTTGGCGGCTCTAACCACCGCGGACGCGGATAGCGTCGGCACGCTCCAGGTGAACGGCACGTTCAACAACAACTTCTTCCCGGTCGACTGTCCGGCCGGCACCCCGGCGACGACAGCCTGCCACGGCAACGCCAGCGCCCGCGCGAACCTCATCCCCGGCCTAGGGAAGGTGACCATGGGGTCGTACACGCTCGTTCTCGACGACTTCGCCTCAGCCTGCACACGCGTGCACGCTCAGATCCCGATCCTCGTCGCCGGGAAGGGCGAGATCGACCTGGCGATGCCAACCTCCGGTTGCATCACTCCCGACCAGCTTGCCTCGCGGTTCCCTCCGATCGAGGTCACGATCTCGGGCGTGCTGAACTTCCAGACCCACATAACCGGGCCTGAGATGGGCCGCGCGACCATCACCTGGACGGGGACGCTGAACGTCGACGGCCTCACCTTCGACACGACTCCGCCGCAGATCGCCGGCGCGAAGTCGAAGACTGCGAAGACGCGGAAGGCTGCGGGCACGCGGGTCAGCTATTCCGTCAGCGCCGTGGACGCCACAGATGGCAAGGTGCCGGTGACATGCCGACCGAAGTCCGGCAAGATCTTCCGAGTCGGCCGAACGACCGTCACCTGCACCGCTCTCGACAGCAGCGGCAATACCGCGACCAAGCGCTTCGTCATCACCGTCAAGCGCGTGCATCGCTAAGAGGTCAACCGTCGCGCAGTTCTCAGGTGGGCGGCCCGAGACGACCAGGGGAGGGGATTTTTTGACGAGAGGCCCGGCGCTATATCGCGCCGACCTAACGCTTCAATCTCCCAGTCTGGGAGAAACGCTCGGCTCGGCGTCGACAGCTCAGAGGGCGACCAGGTCACCGTGCTCCCATGGCCGGATGACGAAGCGTAATCACGTGGCCGCCATCCCAGAGATTGCCCATGCTCAGCGCGGCGCGAACCACCTTGACGAAAAAGCGTGTTTCGTCCCTTGGCCCAGGTCCTTTCACCTCAAAGCCACGAAGCTCGTAGCCGCCGCCGAGCACCGCCTCGATTTCGTCTCCGGAAAGCACGTCAGCAGATGTAGCCTCGAGAGGCAAAACTCTGGGCAAAAGTTTTCGTGGCCTTAGGTGGCCACGAGAAGCGAAAGGCGCCGTTTCCGGCGCCTTTCGCAGTAGCGGGGGCAGGATTTGAAC
>DAINDD010000213.1:0-1732 GCA_036732045.1 Chloroflexota bacterium | reverse complement strand
CGCCGAGCAACGCTCAGCGTGTCAGGCCAGAAACACCGTTAGTCGGACAGTCCCTACCGCTCTGCGGCGGGGCAACTGGAGCGGCGGCTCCTAGTCGCCGGAAGGGTTGGAGGGATCGGCGGGGCTGAGGTACTGCCCCGGATCGCTGTCGGGGTCGCCCTGGTTTATCCAGCGAGCCGTGCCATCGGTGTCACATCGGATAAGCGCATCGAGGTAGAGGCTGCGGGCGGCGACGATGCGGACGCGTTCGGCTGGGCTGAGGGTCAGCCGCAGGGCTTGGCTGCTGGCCTGCCAGGCGTGGCAGAGTTCAGCTACGCCGAGCGCGCCCGTCGGCTGCTGTGCGCCAGCGGGATGTGGGGGTCCTCCGTTCAAGCGCAGCGGCGGTTCTTCGCTCAGCGGCAGATCCATGATGGCGGCGAAACGTGCCCGCAATACGTCCTCCGGCTCCGGAGACTGTGCGTCGTTGCCCGGTCTTGCGGCTGATGGCGGGACGGCGGGCACTGGATGCTCGGATCGTGCGGCCTCTATCGGAGAGGCCCACGCAAAAGGGAACGCTTTTGGTTTCTCGTTCGCGGTCAGCGCGTTGAGCGGTGCCCCGGGACGGGGCATGAACAGCAGAGGAACACCAGCGGCGGCGTCTAGGAGAACCAGCTCCGTGCCCGACGAGCCGACCATCTGGGTCAGGCCGATCCCGCAGGTCATCGCCGCCCCGAGGAAGATCAGAAGTTTTGCTTCCGGCGGTGCGAGCGCAAGCCAGATCGCCGGACCGAGTTGCCGCGGCAGGTCTCCGGCGCCGGCGGCGTAGCGACGGCCCCGCACGGCAAGTACCAACAGTGTCGCTGCGAAGATTACGGCGCTCATGCGAGGCTCATGTATCAGCACCGCGGCTATGGCGGCGGTCCAGCCGACCAGCAGCACGATTGTTGTTGCACGCAGCCAGGCTGCTCGATAAGTCTGCATCTAGCACGCTCCGTCATGCTGTCCGTCGAGCGGCGGCTGCGCCCTCGGCGTCGCCTTGGCTCTACCCATAAAGGCGAACCGGCATGCCGAGCCTCGCGTGACTAGTTTGTATCCCGACGAGCAGGACCCAGAACGTCGGACGTGGCTGGATCTCCACGTTGCGACCCTACGCACTCCGCGTATGGTGACCGGCTGCCATGCTGCTCAACGCGGGGCACATTTGAGGCGGCACCAGTCCTGGGGGAGATCCGCTCCATCGGTCGCGTTTTCTCGGCCGCCGGAAGGGTATGGGCGACGGACGCTGACACGAACAGTCGGGCGAGGCCTTTCTGTTCTTTGGAAGAGTGACGAGTCGTGGTCCGCAAGGTCGATGCCGGTAGGCCGGCTTCCGTCGGCCGTACCGACTACCGGCCGGTCGGCACCGACGCCAACCTGTCGGCCCTGGGCACCCTGAAGCGGACGGTTCAGGAGTTCGGCGAGGACAACATGACGGTGTGGGCGGCCGCGCTTACCTACTACGGCCTGCTGGCCCTGTTTCCGGCGTTGCTCGCGCTGGTGTCGATCATTGGGTTGGTCGGCGACCCCGCGTCCACGACGAAGAACCTGACCGAGATCGTCACCGGGCTGGGACCGACGTCTGCCGCGGACACGCTCGCCGGACCGATCAAGTCGATCACGTCGAATCGCGGCGGAGCCAGCCTGGCTTTCTTCGGTGGGCTGGCGCTGGCGCTGTGGTCGGCCTCCGGGTACATCGGCACCTTCATGCAGGCCG
>DAINDD010000212.1:0-1733 GCA_036732045.1 Chloroflexota bacterium | reverse complement strand
GTCATGAGCAGAGAGGCGAGGGCGGCCTGAGCCGCGCACCGCACCAACAAACAACGATCCATTGAGTCTGTTCAATCTTGTGAGGAAGGCGTGATGACATTCATAGCAGAGGACCTCGCCGTAACGACGAACCCCGATGGGAACAGGCTTCAGACGATCGCTTCACGGCTTCGGAAGCACCTGCAAAAGATCGCCGGGCGGCGGGCTCCGACCACCTACCAAGAGCTTGCAAAGGCACTGGCGCTGACGCCCCCGCACAGGATTCATCAGGTGACCGAGGCGTTGGAGCATCTCATGGCGGAGGACGCGGCGACCGCCCGCCCGTTCATCGCCGCCATCGCCATCAGCAAGGCGCGGGGCGGCCTCCCGGCCCCAGGGTTTTTTGATTGCGCCCGGCAGCTCGGACGCTTTGCCGGCGATGCGGCAGGACTCGAGGCGTGGGCCTTCCATGCGCGGGAGTTCAACGCCGCGGTCGCGTTCTGGGCGGCAACGGCAACCAATGACAAGAGCGGGTAAAGAGGCATGGGCCTTCGCTCAGATCAGGCGTCGGATTCGACCCGGTTGAGGCTGGTGTCGCGCGGCAGCGTGGGCGGCTGGCCGCACGTGGTCATTGTTGGCGCCGGGTTCGGCGGCCTGACCGCCGCGAAAGGCCTCGCCAAGGCAGCCGTTGAGGTCACCCTGATCGATCGTGAGAACCACCACCTGTTTCAGCCGCTGCTCTACCAAATAGCCACCGCGAGTCTATCCCCGGCGGAGATCGCTTGGCCGATCCGGGGTCTGGTCCGGCGGCAACGCAACACCCGGGTGCTGCTCGGCGAGGTCACCGGCGTCGATCGCGAGCGGCACGTTGTGACTATGGGCGACCGGGAAGTTCCTTATGACTTTCTGGTGCTCGCGACTGGCGCGACCCATGCCTACTTCGGCAACGACGGCTGGGCCGAGCATGCACCCGGCCTGAAGTCCATCGACGATGCCACAGAGATTCGGCGCCGCCTGCTCATCGCGTTCGAGCGGGCCGAGATGGAGAACGATCCCGAAGAGCGCGAACGGCTCCTCACCATTGTCATCGTCGGCGGTGGCCCGACTGGCGTGGAGATGGCCGGCGCTATTGCGGAACTGGCCCGCAGGGCGCTCGCGGCCGACTTCCGGACCATCGATCCCAGGCACACGCGGGTGCTGCTGATCGAGGCCGGGCCAAGGCTGCTCCCGACCTTCCCCGAAGACCTATCCCGCTATGCCGAGCGTGCACTCCGGAGCTTGGGCGTCGAAGTGTGGCTTGGGCGTGCGATCACAGGCTGTGACGCGGCCGGCGTAACGCTGCGTGAGGAGCGCCTTCCCGCGGGCACGGTGATCTGGGCGGCCGGGGTGGCCGCATCGCCGGCAGCCGCGTGGCTGGGGGTCGAGGCGGACTGCGCGGGGCGGGTGAAGGTCGGCGCACGACTGACGCTGCCAGGATCCGACGACATCTTCGTGATCGGCGATACCGCCCTCGTGCTTGACGCGAACGGTGAACCGCTCCCGGGACTGGCTCCGGTCGCAAAGCAAGAAGGCGCCTACGTGGCCGAGGTGATCAAGGCGCGCGTTGCCGGCAAGACCCACGCGCCGCCCTTTCGTTATCGGGAGCGGGGCAAGCTCGCCACGATCGGCCGGCGGGCGGCAATCATCGCGTTCGCAGGCCTGCGGCTAAAGGGGTGGCTTGCCTGGTGGATCTGGGGCATCGCCCACATCTACTT
>DAINDD010000211.1:0-1764 GCA_036732045.1 Chloroflexota bacterium | reverse complement strand
TTTCTGCTCAGCCTCGGCCTCGGCCTGGCTGCCAAGCGCGGCCTGTTCGTCGGCCAACGCGCGCTCGCGCTTCGCGATCACGCCCCGGTCCGCCGCATCGCTGCGCAGCTCGGCGGCTTGCTCACGGCGTCCCTCCAACCGGCGTCCACGGGCCACACGGCCCAGCAGCACCAGCAGCGCGATCACCACTACGACTCCAACCACGATGGCGACGACGGCACCTGCGCTCAACGTTCTCCACCTGGTTCGTACGGCGTGTCGTTCCTGGCAAATGTACTCCCGTGGGTCGGAAACATGCGAGAAATAGCTGGCTGCCTGTGTGTCGCGACGCGCGGGCCCACACGGCGTGGCGGTTCGGTTCCACGCGCGAGGCCGAGGGCCGGGCGCGCCCCCCACGCCGCGGGGGCCGGTTGCGTGAGGCCCGGGGTGGCCCGTAGGCTTGCGCCCGTTCGCTAACCAGCGGCTATGGGAGCGGCCCGGGTAGGGCGTGGGGCCGCGTGGTCGATGACAAGCACTGGAGGTTGTCCTGTCGTGACGATCCTTGCTGAGTTCAAGAAGTTCCTGATGCGCGGGAACCTCGTTGAGCTGGCGGTTGCATTCGTCATCGCCGTCGTTTTCGCTGCGTTGGTCAAGGCCTTCATCGCCGACCTGATCACGCCGATCGTCGGGCTGATCTTCGGCAAACGCGACTTCGGGGCTCTCTCGTTCACGATCAACGGCAGCCTGTTCCGCTACGGCGACTTCCTCAACAATCTGATCACGTTCATCACGGCGGCGGCGGCGGTGTTCTTCTTCGTCGTGAAGCCGTACAACCACTTGATGGCCCGGCGGGGCCAAGAGGACCCGGACACTAAGGAATGCCCGGAGTGCACGTGCGCGATCCCCGTCAAGGCGAGCCGCTGCCCACAGTGCACGGCCCGGCTGGCCGCGTAGCCACGGCCCGATCAACGGCGGAGGCGAGGCTCGAGACGCCTCGCCCGTCACGCCGGCCTTCGAAGTGGGAGTGCTACTTGGCCAAGTCGGACCCAGCAGCCGCACCGACCGCGGTCATCGGCGTAGACCGCGAACAGCTCCTCCTCGAGCTCGTCGTAGGCCTCGAGCTCGCGCCAGAACAGTCTTGAAGCTCCTCACCTGGCGCGCTCGGAGAGGAACAGGAGCAGAGCCCCACCCCGGTTTTCCGTACGAACTCTCTACCAACCCCATTCAGTGCAGCGCGCCGGCGGCGAGCTCGTCGAGCAAACCCGATCGCCCGAGGATCGTGACCGGGCTGGACCAGCACCGCGCCGCCAGGCGCGACGCACAGCGCACCCGAGTTGGGACCACCTACGGGCCCGGGTGGCTTGCGCTGACGAGACGCTCGCGTTGCCTCCGTCAGCGGCAGTCCGGACTCAGCTCAAGGACACCGCCCTGGACGAAATTGAGAGTCGGCGGCTATTCGACGGCGACTCCTGCACCGACCGCAAGCGGGAGTCTCGAACAGCCTCTCAGAGCCCGCAGACGCTTCTCGGTTGGAACGATCTGAGCAGCCTCGTCGAGCTCCCTCGACGCTTCTGCAATGTCGCCCCAGCAGCCACGACGGCGACGCAGCTGCTTCAGCTCGCCGCCGGCCCGAAGCAGAAGCAGGGCGAGCCCCCAATCACGGTGGCGAGGTGCCCGCTGGTTCGTGGATGCAGTCGCCTCTGGGTAGCTGGTCGAGACTGCTCCGTTTAGCCCAGGCAGAAGCGGTGCCGAGATCTCGCTCGACGCCGCCTTGCCGCTACGCGC
>DAINDD010000210.1:0-1784 GCA_036732045.1 Chloroflexota bacterium | reverse complement strand
CGCGGTAGCCCTTGAAGGCCGGCTCGGCGTCCTGGGAGCGAATGAACTTCTCGGCGGCGCGGTCGAGCTCCTCGGTCGTCACCCCCGGCCGCGCGCTCGATTTCAGCAGCCGCAGGCAGCGCACCAGCAGATCGCCGGCGGCGGCCATCTTCTCGACCTGCTCGGGCGTTTTGCGGATGATCATCCGGTACATGGCGGGGCACTCATGAGATGTCCTCTTCCATCCTGAGGGTTGCCAGCAGGGCCCGAATCCGGGCGGTGACCTCGTCTGGTTCGGGTGACCCATCGATCCGGCGCAGCAATCCCTTCTCGCCGTAGTAGCCGACCAGAGGCTCGGTCTTCTCGTGGTACTGGTCGAGGCGGTGGCGAATCACATCCGGCTTGTCGTCGTCGCGCACCAGCAGCCGGCTGCCATCGATGTCGCAGGCATCGGGTTCCTTGGGCGGGTCGAAGTCGACGTGGAAAATGTGGCCGTTCTTGGCGCAGGTGCGCCGGCCGCCGAGCCGGCGCACGACCTCCTCGTCCGGAACCTCGATCAGCAGGGCGGCGGTCAACGCGCGGCCCAGCTTCTCCAGCTCGGCGTCGAGTGCCTCCGCTTGGGGCATCGTGCGCGGGAAGCCGTCGAGGATGAACCCGTCGACCGCCTCGGGGTTCTCGATGCGCTCAGTGATCACACCGATGATCACCTGGTCGGGAACCAGGTCGCCGCGGTCCATGTATTCCTTCGCCGTTTTGCCCAACTCGGTCCCGTCACGGACCGCGGCGCGCAGGATGTCGCCAGTCGCGTAGTAGGGCAGCTGGAAGTCCTCCTGCAGCCGCTCGCCCTGGGTTCCCTTGCCGGACCCGGGCGGGCCTAGGAGGACGAGATTGAGCTCAGACACGGCTTGAAACCTACCGTTGCGCACGCCTTGACATGGGCGCGCGGCGCGTGCTTAGGTGCGGCCAACTGCCAACCCGGGGGAAAGGCGAAGGGAGAGTCAATGTTTCGCAAGCTGAAGGCCCGGATCACCTCCGCGCACGTGATCTCGCTGTTGGCGCTGTTCGTGGCGCTCGGCGGAACCGTCTACGCCGCAAACCAGATCAGCGGCAAGACGGTCAAGAAGGCCTCGCTGCCCGGCAACCGGATCAAGAAGAACTCGGTCACTGGCAAGCAGGTGAAGGAGTCATCGCTCCGGAAGGTGCCGACCGCCACCACCGCGGACACGGCAAACGCGGCGTTCAGCACGTTCCACGACGACCTCATCTCCTTCCCGAACGGACTCGCACCGATCGGCATGTTGGCCATCCCGAAGGCCGGGAGCTACGTGATCAACGCAAAGATGGAGGCATTCGACGGCGCGATTGGCGACAGCACCGCAGACGCATGCACGCTGACTGCTGGCGGCGACGTCGACACCCAGGGGTTCGATGTCACCGGCTCTTGCTCCGACGATCAGGAGACGGTTGCGTTGCAGCTCGTTCACACTTTCACGGCCCCGGCGTCAGTGGTGCTCAGTTGCTCCGACGGCGGGGTTGGCGCAGTGAGCGCGAAGAACACCAAGATCACTGCGGTCCAGGTTGACTCGCTCTCGAACGTGCCGTTCTAGGTCCGGCCCGCAAGGCTAGAGGAGGCGCCGCGCGGCGCCTCCTCTACTTCAGGAAGCCCTCGTAATTACGCATCATCAGCTGCGCCTCTAGCTGCTTGACGGTGTCGAGCGCAACACCGATCACGATCAGGATCGAGGTGCCGCCGAAGAAGAAGTTCGCCGACGTCTGGCTGATCAGGATCGTCGGCAGGGCTGCGA
>DAINDD010000209.1:0-1801 GCA_036732045.1 Chloroflexota bacterium | reverse complement strand
GTTGGAGTACCAGGGATAGAAGAAGATCGCGCTCCGAGCCGGGGCCTGGGCGGCAGCGGCGGATGTGGGCAGGGCGAGGAGAAGCACCAAGGCCAGGAGGGGGCGCCGCATCCCGCATAGCTTCTCACTCCGGCCGGATCCCCAGGATGAGGCATACGGGAAGACTCGACCCGCGCCGATGCCCGGGAAGATGGCTTTCTATGGTTGGTTCGACCGGATTCGTTCCCGCTGCCGCCGCGAGAAGGCTCAGACGATGGCCGAGTACGCGGTCGTGCTGGGCGTCATCGTCCCGGCGATCCTCATCGGCTACACGCTCCTCTCGGACCGAGTCGCTGCCCTCCTCGACAGCGTCCGCGCCCTCCTCTCCTAGAGGATCGGCTCGCCTTGGGCGAGCGTGCCGTATCTTGGCCGTCAGGAGATGGAACAGGCAAGGGTCGACAAGTGGCTGTGGGCGGCACGGTTGTTCAAGACGCGCAGCGCCGCGACGCAGGCGGTGCTCGGTGGACGCGTCCACGTCAACGACGCACGCGTGAAGCCTTCGAAGGAGGTACGCGTCGGGGACACGGTTGAGGTGACGATCCGCTCGGTAAAGCGCACGGTCGAGATCGCCGGCGTTGCCGACAAGCGCGGGCCGGCAGCTGCCGCAGCGGCTCTCTACGTCGAAGCGCCGGAGTCGATCAGCGCGCGGGAGGAAGCAGCACTCGAGCGTCGCCTCGCGAGACCGCCGGGTTCCGACCTCGGTGCGCGGCCGACGAAGCTCGCCCGCCGGCGTCTCGAGGCGATGCGCCGCACCCACCGGCACGGTCGCTCGCTCTAGCGCCGCGCTCTATCCCTCTTGCTGACGGCGCTTCCATTCGGCGAGCGTCCCCGGGTCGTGATGTCTTTTCCACTCTTCAAGGGCGCGATTCTTGTGGTGGAGACCGAAGTAGCGGCCGGGAAACCACCACTTGACGGCACGGCCAAGCGCTGTGCGTCTGCACCAGCAGTCAGGGTCGCAGGCGCACTCGCGTCCGCGGGGATTCTGGATGCGCTGTAGAAGGGTCCGCGCGATCCCCCGACCTTAGCGTTACTAGCGACTTTCGAGCGCGAGGCGTGTGCCAAGCCCAACGAGTACCAGCCCGCTGAGGCGAGCGAGGGCGCGCTTGACACGGGGTCGAACGAGGACGTTTCGCCCGCGTGCCACGACGGTCGCGTAGCAGATCAACCAGCCAACGCCCATCGCGTTGAACAGCAGTCCGAGTAGAAGCAAGTTGCCGGCCGAGCCGTGCGCGCCGACGAACTGGGGTAACAGACTCGTAAAGAAGACCGCGATCTTCGGGTTGAGAATGTTGCTGACGAGCCCTTGGCGAAAGGCCAGCCGACTGCTCGGAGTCGAACGCGGGATCGGCTCGCTCTCTTGCCAATCCGTTCGCGCGGAGCGAAGGGCCTGAACGCCCAGATAGATCAAGTAGACGGCACCGGCGAGCTTGATCGCAGCGAATGCGGTTGCCGATGTCGAGACGACCGCGGCGAGGCCCAGCGCCGCTGCCATCACCCAGAAGAGGATGCCGACGTTGATCCCGAAAGCTGTCATCACGGCCGCACGGCGTCCGTGCATGAGCGCGTTTCGCGCGACCAGGGCCATATCGACGCCGGGTGTGATCACGACGATGGCGGCAAGGGCGAGAAACGGACCAAGTTGCATCGTCCGATGATCGCAAGTCCCTCGCGGGCGAGCAACAAAAACCCGCCGTCTCCAGCGGGCTTGCAGTCGGGGCGCCGAGATTCGAACTCGGGACCTCTAGTCCCCCAGACTAGCGCG
>DAINDD010000208.1:0-1802 GCA_036732045.1 Chloroflexota bacterium | reverse complement strand
AGGACTCGCCGATGCGCTTGTCGTAGCCCATGCCCAGCGCCACCTGCTTCACGTCAGCGCCGAGGGCCTCGCAGATCTCGGCCATCTCGTTGATGAACGAGATACGCGCCGCCAGCATGGCATTCGACGCGTATTTGATCATCTCGGCGGTAGCCAAGTCGGTGATGATGATCGGCCGCCGCAGCGACAGGTACAGCGCGGCCACAGCTTCGCCGGCCGCTCGGTCGGTCGAGCCCAGCACCACCCGGTCTGGATTCAGGCAATCGGCCACCGCGCTGCCCTCGCGCAGGAACTCTGGGTTGCTGACCACGGAGAAGCTTGCGCCGGTTTTCCGCTCGCGCTCGACAATGCGCGCCACCAGGTCACCGGTGCCGATGGGCACCGTGCTCTTGTTCACGATGATCAGGTCATGATCGAGGTGCCGGCCGATCGACGTGGCCGCCGCTTCCACGAAGCGCAGGTCGGCGCCGCCACTTTCGGCCGTGGGCGGCGTGTTGACGGCGATGAACACGAACTCCGCCTCACGCATGCCCTCGGCGTGGGAGGTGGTGAAGCACAGCCGGCCCATGGCGCTGTTGCGCTGCACCAGCTCCGACAGACCCGGCTCGTAGATGGGCATCCCACCCGACCGGAGCAGATCGATCTTGGCCTGATCCACATCCACGCAGGCCACTTGGTTGCCAAGCTCGGCGAAGCACGTGCCGGTCACCAGCCCGACGTAGCCGGTGCCGATGACACACAGTCTGCGCACGGTCTAGTTATAGAACCCGGCGGCCACTATTCGACGACCAGCGAGACTCGCTGGATCTCGCTGTCGTAGTCGTGCCCGGAGGCCATGACCTCCACCGATTGAATGAGCTGTACGTTGGGCGTGACGCGCTGCAACTGCAGCCCATCCTCACCAACCAGGTTCTGCCACTCGCCGGCCTTGATTGATTGCCCGTTCGTCACCGGCAGATTGCCGTTGTTCTGAACATAGAAGCCGCGGACGAAGAGCGCCGGCGTGCCGGTCTCGTCGAGGTAGTTCACACGCACCATAAGGGGGTATTCGCTGCCCTGGTCGCCCCCGCCCGGCACGCTTTGCGAAAACACCTTGAACCGCATATCCAAACGCACGATGTTGTAGTCCGTCACATCCTGGTTGATGATCTGCCGGATGCCCTGCTCCGCGTGATAGGTACCGCCGCTGCGCGTGAAGCGCACGACGGAGAAGCTCTCGTCCGAGGTCGGACGTGTCCGGCCGGCAACGTCGCGCCCCTCGGGTGTCGGGGCCGCCACGTCCCATTTGAGGGGCTTAGTGGGACTCTCCGCTTGGACGAACGTCCCATTCTCGATAAGGTCCTCCGCCGCCAGGATTGGAGAATCCGGGGGCTGGCCAGCACGCACCTGCGTGCGCTCGCCGCCGCGGATGGGAACCTGGGCGCCGGCCGCCCGCACCACGCTGCTGCCGCGGGTAGCTACCACCTCG
The DNA here is from genome assembly GCA_036732045.1 of Chloroflexota bacterium. Classification (GTDB taxonomy): domain Bacteria; phylum Chloroflexota; class Dehalococcoidia; order SM23-28-2; family RBG-16-64-32; genus DATKKM01. The sequence continues at coordinate 334 of DAINDD010000208.1, read as the reverse complement.
AAGGTCTGGTTGGGCGTGACCTTCGCGATGTAGCTGCCCTCGCTGAGGCTGGCCGTACCGCCGCCACCGGCAACTTCGAAGTCCAGGCTGGTTACCGGGTTCAAGTGGGCTACGCCGAGCAAGGCCCTGCCCGAGGCCTCGTGAAGGCTGATGATAGTGCGCGGGTTGGACCGCAGCGCCGTCCCGAAGCGGTTGGCTCGCATAGTCGTGACCGTCAGCTCGGTGAGCGGATACAGCGTCGCCGTGCTCTGGTCGAACAGGGTGATCAGGACTCGGCTGTTTTCATGAGTGCGAATGGTGTCGCCCTCTCGCAGTTGCAAGCCGCTGGAGGCCA
>DAINDD010000207.1:0-1811 GCA_036732045.1 Chloroflexota bacterium | reverse complement strand
CGTGAGTTAATGTGTTCTCTATTGTGCGTCGGTGCCGCCAGGCGACGCTAATGCGGTGACGCATTTCCGGACGAAGACCAGCGCGAGAAAGGCGGGAGCGCCTCCCGAACGAAAAAACAGGGAGCAGTCACCGGCCCCGCCGATTCCTGCTCCCTGCCCCACGCCACTTCGAAAACTACATGGGCAGGGTATCCGACAGGTACTCACGGAACGGCTGAGGGCGTACTGTACGTCGTGCAGGCAGGATGGGGCGATGACGAAACGGCGAGCAAGTACGGAGGTTCGAATACGGCCAGTGTGACCACGAACTCGTTCAGTTTCACCGCCCACAACAGTGATTGGCAGCAATTCGGCTACCACTCACTAGCCGGAGTGAACCTGACAAATACCTACGACTACGGCTACTGTCCGAGCTGACTGGAGAGTAAGATAGATGAAACGCAGAACCTTGCGCACTTTCCTTTACACCGCGCTGATCGTGGCGGCAACCAGCATCGCCTGGGTGCGCTCCGCTTCGACAACACACACGCCTGCCGCCTCGGCCGCCACGTTTGGTGAGAGTACGGGCAACGCCGGCGCTGTGGACGGCGCTCTGCCGCCGGTCTTCGTAGTGTTCCGGCACTTCGCACTCACGCCGGGGAACGGGCTCGCGAACCGCCCCGCGACCCTGCCGCTCGCTCAAATCGACCACGCTCCCGCTTCCCTTTCCAACGTGTCCGCATCGTATTTCACTGATCCCGGCGCAGCCTGGGCAACGCCACCCCCTGGTGCGGTGTCGGACTTTCGCTTGAACAGCGCGGTCCGATACGAGGGCGGCGGGCAAGTGGTGGTCGTCGACGTCGTCCAGCCTTCACGGGCAGTCGAGAGCCGTGGCGTATCGCTACCGGGTGATGTCTTCACCCTGCCCAACGGGTTAGCCGCTTCCATCTGCACAGCCGCTGGCCGGGACGGACTGGCCTACATCGTTCAGTGGCAGCAGGGCGGCTTCCTTGTCCAGCTCATACTCGAAGGTTCCGGCTCTTACGACACAGCCAAAGCCTTGGCGGGTCAAGTGTCGCTTACGCGCTAAGCACACAACCCAGCACGCAGGAGGCCGTCGTGAAGCCGACGGCCTCCTCGCATGTCAACCGGTTTTCGCTGACGTGATGAAGGCGGGGGCAAGCGGATCAGGTGGAGGACGTCGATGGCCATGGCATCGGAGTGACGCAATACCCATCATGTGAAGAGAGAAGCGGAGCGACCGGGTTCCACCAGACGCGCGAGCCGTTCTTGCTTCTCAGCTAGCTGCCGCCGACCGGATCGCTGGTCATTACGGCAGGGGAGGCGACGAGCTGCCCTCGCAGAGAAGCACCAAATCTGGGAACGCACCAGATGCGACATGTACGTCGAGGTCGCCGCGTCCGCTGTCGTCGGTTTCAACGCGCCGACATTGACGAGAGCATTGTAGGCGTTGTCCAGGGCGTATTCAGCGTCTGTGCTTCTCGGGGTGCCGTTGGCGCGACACAGGGCCCGGCATCCGATTCGGGCCGCGGGTCCACATCTTCCAATTTGGCCTGCGATCCGACTACCTTTTTGGCTCGCCACGCCGTTGGCAGGTTCGGCTCCTCCGAGGGCGTGCGAGCTAGATGCGTATCGACCAGCGCCAAGTCGCTTGAGTTACAGGCCGAGCCCCGGGCGGAAGCGATCGGCGAGCCGCCACTCCGTCGACCGTATCAAGAGCACAGTCGAAAAGCACGGGTTGGTACGCCGTAAGCGGAGACCTCAAGCTGCTCAATTGGGGCTGCGGAGGTTCATGGATCTGATTTCTGCTC
>DAINDD010000206.1:0-1820 GCA_036732045.1 Chloroflexota bacterium | reverse complement strand
CGGAGCAGGGACAACGGCTGCTGCCGTGGCGGCAGGACGGGATGACCGAAGTCGCGCACGTTCGCGTCCGGCACATCGCGATCTATCGGTCGCCGCGTGCGAAGCGTGCGTCGCTCGTCCTCGGGAAGCGTGACGCGAACGGCACGCCGCGGACGTTCCTCGTACAAGCGACGAAGGGCGACTGGGTGCGCGTGTTCCTGCCGACTCGTCCGAACGGGAGCCAGGGCTGGGTGAAGCGCCGGGCCGTCCGGGTGTACACGAACGGCTACCGGTTGGTTGTACGGCTGCGGAGCAACGAGCTGCGGCTGTGGCGGGGCGATCGCTTGCTGGCCAGGTATCCGGTGGCGCTCGGCACGCGTTCGACGCCGACGCCCCGCGGGCTCTACTACATCGTCGAGCTGTTACAGCCGAGCAAGGCAAATGGCTCGTACGGGCCGTTCTCGTTCGGGCTGTCGGCGCACTCGAACGTGCTGAAGCGCTTCGCAGGCGGTGACGGCCGTGTCGGGCTGCACGGGACGAATCAGCCGGCGCTGATCGGATCAGATGTCAGCCACGGGTGCATCCGGCTGCGGAACGGGGCGGTGCGGCGACTCGCGAAGATCCTGCCGCTCGGTACGCCCGTCTACATCCGCACGTAGAGAGACACGTCTCGGACTGCAAGGGTCTGACCCCAGCCGTTCGAGGCGTGGGCCCGTAGAGACTCGTCCCGAATTGCAAGGGTCTGACCCCGGCTTTTTAGGCCGTGATGCCCCTGGCGCGCAGCTCCGCCAGTGCGGAGTCCGACTTCTCGAGGCCTTCGAGGTTCATCGCGCGCAGCACGTTGTCCGTCTTCGTGAACTGGACGTCGCGATAGTCGACGACCTGGATCAGGTTGCCCCACGGATCGCGAAAGTCCAGACCGCGGCCGGACACAGGGATGCCGAGCTCGTGCAGCCGCTCGCGCACCGCCTCCTTGTCGTCGACGACGAGGCCGAAGTGGCGCTCCTGGTCGGGCGGCTGCGTTCGTCCCTGCGCCAGCGCGAGGAACTGGTCGCCCATGTCGATGAACGCCATCTGCCTGCCCTTGCCGCGGAGCTCTAGCGGGCCGAAGATCGACTCCCAGAAGGCGAGCGCCTCGTCGATGTCGTCGACCTCGAGCGCGATGTGGTTCATCCCAACGAGCTTGGGCACACCCTCAGCATAGAGCGCGACTAGGGTCCCGGCAGACTCTCGCTGACGAACGTTTCACGCCAGCAATACGGCGCGGTTAGGACGCGGTTAGAGCACTTGTCGAGGGTGGCCTCAACCACCTTTTACCGGAAGGTGCCACGAAGGAGAAAGCATGCTTGCTCACGCACCCCTTGCGCGAATCCTCGCCTTTGTCGCAGTTGGCGTGTTCACGATCGTGGGCGCCGCACATGGCGCCACATCGCAAGTCAAGTCCCCCTTCAGCGGTAAGTTCATCAACACCTGCACGGGCGAGAGCATCCAGTTCGATGGCTATCTCCACGACGTAATTCGCGTTGACCAAGACGCCACGGGCAACTACCACATCCACGCGCAAACCAACGGGGAGGGCCTGCAGGGGGTCGGTCTTACGTCCGGCGCCCGCTACGCCATTCCTGCGGCGTCCCACAACGACGCGAACTTCGACCCTACGAACGTGCCTTTCGCCGCTACTACAACCCAGACATTCGATCTCATTAGTGCCGGCTCGGGAGATAACGCCACCCTCGAGGTTCTCCAGCATCTCACGATCAACGCGAGTGGCGAGGTTGCTGTGTATTTCACCGACGCAACAGTCGCCTGCCGCGGTTAGCGCGTCGCCGGGGCGCGGCGCG
>DAINDD010000205.1:0-1836 GCA_036732045.1 Chloroflexota bacterium | reverse complement strand
ACCTGACGCTCGTCTCCGGCGACCTGCGCGCCGCCGCCGACGCGATCCGGCTCGCCCGGCGCACGCTCGCGACGATCAAAGGCAATCTCTTCTGGGCCTTCGCCTACAACGTCGCCGCAATCCCGCTCGCCGTCGCCGGGCTGCTCAACCCGATGATTGCCGCCGCCGCGATGGCCGCCTCCAGCATCTTCGTCGTCACCAACAGCCTGCGGCTCCGCCGCTTCCACAGCGCCAGAGAAGGAGTCTCATGACCAACACCGCCGACCAGGTTCAAAGCGAGCACCACCACGGCTACCACAGCCAGAAGGACGCGCTGATCAAGCGCCTGCACCGGATCGAAGGACAGGTACGCGGGATCGAGCGGATGGTCGCCGACGACCGCTACTGCATCGACATCCTCACCCAAGTCGCCGCCGTCACAACAGCACTCGAAAGCCTCGGCTTCCTGGTGCTCGACGAGCATGTCCAGCACTGTGTCGCCGGAGCGCTCGCAAGCGGCGACGAAGCCGACGCACAGGTGAAGGCGACAGAACTGCTCGAAGCGGTACGCCGCTTCACAAAGACGCGCTGAGCGATGTGGCGCGAACGCCGCAGGCGCCGGTCACGGCGGCCCCGGAATGATGGGCGGCGTCAGCGTTCCTGCGCTGTCCGTTCGCGACCGGCTCAACCGGCGGCGGCACGAGCGGCACGCCCTTGACAGCCGCGCAAGCGAAGACGCGCGGCGACGCCTGGCTGGCCCAGCACTACCCGGGCCGCGTGACCGCCGACGCGACCGCGCTGCCTGGCTATTTCACGATCGACGTCACGTCAAACGGTAAGAAGGTCGGCCTGCTCTCGGTGAACGAGGCGACCGGCGCGGTCTGGTACCACACCTGGCACGGCGAGTTCCAGGCCGACCAGGACTTCTAAGCGACGGCGACGTGCTTGCGCGCTTTGCTGGCGGCCAGGTGACAGGAAACCCCTGAGCTAGTGCTCGTGGTCGTCGATGTGGTCGAGGTCGATCTCGGCGTGGCGGACGGTGTGCCAAGAGTCCCAGGTGATCTTCAGGATCACCAGTGTGATCGCCAGCCCGACGATGGGATCGGCGATTTGCGCGCCGAGCGCGACGACGACCGCGCTGACGACGACGCCGAGCGAGACGAAGCCGTCGATCCGGGCGTGCTCGCCGTCGGCGTTGAGCGCCGCGCTCGCAAGCCGCCGCCCCGCCGACAGCCGCACCTGCGCTGCGAGCTCGTTGCCGACGAACCCGATCAGCCCGGCCGCCGCCAGCACCCAGAGATGCGTCAGATGCTGGGGCTGGATGAAGCGAACGATCGTCTCGTAGAGCGCGACGCATGCGGAGACGAAGATCGCGAGCACGACTGCGAGCCCGGCGAGCCTCTCGCCGCGGACGCTGCGCAGGAAGAAGGCGATTCCGAGCGGTACAGCGGTCAGCGCGTCGCCTGTGTTGTGAATCAGGTCGGCGAGCAGCGCGACCGAGTGCGAGAAGAAAAAGATCGCGACCTGCGCTCCGGCGGTGCAACCGAGAATCGCGAGGCTGAGCGCGACTGCTCTGATCCCCGCGTGCGAGCGGAGAATCGAGCGGTCAACGAGGCCATGCGAGTGGCCGTGGCCGTGGGGTTCGTGCTCGTGCTGGTGGTCGTGTGCATGGCTCTCGCTGGACCCGTGAAGCTCGTCGTCGTGCTCGCAGAGAACGGTTCCGTCGGGGGCTCGCAGGTGGCTCACAGGGTGGACGCTACCGAGGTGCAGGCGACCGGAACTCGTTCACCTGCCGGTGCCTGACGTAATGATGATGATGGAGCGTGCCGGGATCGAACCGGCGACCTCTGCCTTGCA
>DAINDD010000204.1:0-1848 GCA_036732045.1 Chloroflexota bacterium | reverse complement strand
TCACATGGATGCTCTGATCGCCCTGGAAGTCCAGTCCCCAACGAGAGGTCGTTCTCTGGCGCGTCTCGTCGGCGTAATCGTTGCGCCGGGAGCGTCCCTGCCGTCACCGGCGGGTCGTGACGATGGCTCGTGCAGGAACCTCCAGGTCGTTGACCGCCGGTACTCCTAGAGTTCCAACCGTGGAGAAGAACCTTCTCTACTACGGCGACAACCTCGACGTGCTCCGCCAGCATGTGAAGGACGAGGGCGTCGATCTCGTCTACCTCGACCCGCCTTTCAACTCGAACCGCAACTACAACGTCCTGTTCGCGCGCCACGAGACTCACGAGTCGGAGGATGCGGCGCAGATCAGAGCGTTCGACGACACCTGGCATTGGACGCCCGCAACGGAGGTTCAGTTCAAGGGGCTTCTCGCGGGGCAGCTTCCAAACGCGGTCGCGGATGCGCTGACAGCGATGCGCACGCTGCTCGGCGAGAACGATGCGATGGCATACCTCGTCAACATGGCTCCGCGCCTCGCCGAACAGCACCGGGTGCTGAAACCGACCGGCTCGTTGTATCTCCATTGCGACCCGACGATGAGCCATTACTTGAAGGTCATGCTCGACTCGCTTTTCGGCCCCACCGGGTTCCGCAGCGATTGTCGCGGCAAAGGTCGCGAGCGCGAAGTCCTTGGGCCGAGGCGCCGCCGGCTGCTTGCCAAGCTTGAACTCCGGCATGGATCTCCCTTCGGCCGCTTCTCTTGAGAACGGCCTCTCAGCGCAAGTACAGCGTTGCGGGGAGCGCCGCCTCCGGAACCCCTCGTTAGCAGCCCCTTACGGACCACCCAAACCGGCCCGGAGGGCCGGGCGTTGGTCATGGAGGACACGGCCCCACGGGCCAAGGACGTCACTGCGGAGTTTAGACTTCGCGGTGGTGTGCCGGGAAGACTGGTCGGCGAGGGTTCGCCGTGGCCGAGTATGTTCACTTCTTTCCCCAGCTCGCCGCCGCTACAGCGCTAGTTGTCGCGGCCTTGGCGGCCGCGCCTCTATTCGAGCGGGTACGTCTGCCGAGTCCAGCCGCTTTCTTGGCTGTCGGTGTCGGAGCCGGGCTGTTGGGAGTCGCCCCAACGAAGGAGCTGTCCGTGGTCCGGCTGGAACAGGTCGGGGCCGTCGCCCTTTTCGTGATCCTCTTTCAGGGCGGTCTTGGTACAGGGTTCAGCGCGGCTCGCGCTGCCGCACGTCCGATTCTCGCCCTCGGAGTCTTCGGAACCGTGGCGACCGCCACGGGTCTTGGTGTGCTCGCGCGATACGGCCTCGGACTCGACTGGTCGGTGTCGTGCCTTATCGCTGTCGCTCTCGCACCAACTGATCCTGCGGCCGTCTACGCCGTGCTCCGCGGCCGTCCCGGTTCCGAGCGTGCGCGCACGATCTTAGAAGGAGAGTCGGGCTTCAATGATCCGGCGGGCATCGCCTTGATGGTTGCCGTAATGGCAACGGTCGCAGACGTCGGGTCTTCTTATCCGCACTCGGCCGTTCGGTTCATCGAAGAACTCGCGATTGGGTCCGCCGCAGGCGTTTGCGGCGGGCTCATTCTCATAGCTGCCCTGCGCGTAACGCATCAGATCGACCGAAGCGTGCAGGCCGTGGCACTGGTGCTGGGTGCAGTCCTGCTCGGCGCGCTCACGGCCACTCTTCATGGCAGCGGGTTTCTGGCTGTCTACGTCGCAGGACTGCTGGTGTCTGACGCGTGGGCACGCCGCGCAGGCACCGGCCAAGCCGTGCCCGAAGCTCTTTCCGCGGTAGCCGAGCCGATGATCTTCGCCATGCTCGGTGCGGCATTCGCACCCTTTGTCGGCGTCGACGAGAT
>DAINDD010000203.1:1510-1852 GCA_036732045.1 Chloroflexota bacterium | reverse complement strand
CGGTGGACTTCGTACGATCGCTCGGCAAGGAAGTGGTGACGTCGGCCGACCTGGTCCAGCTTACCGTCGCCCCCTGGAGTCCCGAGCAGCTTCAAAGCCACCTGGCGGCCTCTGCCGCGCTCATGCACGCGAAGGATCACGCCTTCTCGTACATTGGCGAGCGGCTGCGCGCGGGCGCGAACCCAACCGACTATGAGGTCCAACAGCTCATGTGGCGCGACTACGCCGCCGGCGGTCTGATAGCCCACGATCCCCCAATCGTCGCGACCAACGCCCATGCCAGTGACCCCCACTATCTGCCGACCGCGGACCGCGCAACGCCGATCCGCGAGGGCGATGTGG
>DAINDD010000203.1:0-1500 GCA_036732045.1 Chloroflexota bacterium | reverse complement strand
TCGACTTTGTACGGCGCTCTACGACGGCCGGTACAAAACTGCACGGCTACGAAGTGGACGATGTGGCCCGCTCGGTCATCGAGCAAGCCGGCTACGGCGACTACTTCATCCACAGGACGGGCCACAGCATCGGCAACGAGGTTCATGGAGACGGCGCCAACATGGACGACTTCGAAACCCGCGACGAGCGACTGGTGCTACCACGCACCTGCTTCTCGATCGAGCCAGGCATCTACCTGCCCGACTTCGGCGTCCGCAGCGAGGTCAACGTCTACGTCGCTGACGACGGCGCGATCACCGTCACCGGCGGCCCCGAGCAGCAGGCGATAGTGCCGCTGCTTTAATCAAACGCTGCCGCTGATCACGAGTGCGCGGGAAGCGGCAAGGCCGGGGATTCACATCCCCGACCTCGTCTGATCTTCACAATGTGCGGATGCCGGCCGCGCTACGGAACGACGGTGATCGTGCCCTTCATGTTTTGTGGCGCGTCACCATGGATCAGGCATTGGAATTGATACGTCCCGACGGGCGCACTTATCGTGAGCGCAAAGCTGCTACTGGGGAAGAGGATGCCGGAGTTCAAGTAGCCGGTGCCGGTATAGGTGTTGCCACCGACCGGACCCGCAATATTTGCCGGGAAGATGACCAGCGGCGGACCGGCCGGTTGCGGAATGATATTAACGAACGGCGGCTCTGGGTCGCCAGACAGGAAGGTAACGGTGTGAATCTCCTGCGGATCGGTCATGGTGAACACGACCGCGTCGCCGCGATGCACCGTTAAGTTCGACGGGAAGAAGGCGAGCGCCGCAACCCCGGCATTCGGCTCGATGCCAACGATCGCTGGATACACGGTGCTACCGCCGGTTACCGCGAGGGGCGCGCCGCCGATCGGCGGTCCCTCTCCTGCTGCTCCGCCCAGCGTAGAGCCGATCTGGCGCTGGCCCCGGACTGCCGCCTGGGCGGGCGTCTCAGCAAGCGCCGAACTCGCGGGCAGGACCGTGATCGCGCCCACCATACTTGGTCCGTGGATCTGGCAGTCGTAGTTGAACACGCCCGGGCTATTAAAGGTTAGCGTAAACGGCTGCCGTTCGTCCGGCGGATCTGTAGGGACGCCCGAGGCAAACGGAATATCCGGCCGGAACACCCCGTTGACCTGGTCCAGGTTCTGTGGCAGGAAGCTGGCCGAGATGTCCTGGTCACCGGGATTCGGGCCGGGGCCGCCCTGAAACGCGAATGGCACCTGTTGTGTGGCTTCAAAGGCGACGCCGTGCGGCTCGGCGGCAGGGAAGGTCCAGCTCACGGTGTCACCAGCATTGACTGTGATCACGGTCGGGAAAAATCCGATCGTGGTCAGGCTACCGCCGGGTATCTGGTCGCCGTCGGTGCCCGCTAGCACATTCCAGGTCTGCGCCGCGCGGGCCACCCGCGCGCCAAAGTGTCCTCCCAGCGAGACGAGCGCCAATATCGCCGCAGCGAACACCAGAACACGTTGAGGCCGCA
>DAINDD010000202.1:0-1855 GCA_036732045.1 Chloroflexota bacterium | reverse complement strand
GGACGCTGACGTGGTTGAGGGGGGCGCTGATCGCGAGGTTGCGTGCCTGTTGGGCGACCCACGCGCCGGTCGGGTTCGTCGTGATTCCCGCCAGGTGCACGCGGCGGGTGCGGTGTTCGATGAAGAACAGGACGTAGAGTCGGCGGAGCAGGATCGTGTCGACGCAGAAGAAGTCGCAGGCGAGCACGCCGCTGGTTTGGGTGGTGAGGAACTGACGCCAGGTCGGACCGTCTCGACGCGGTGCGGGCTGCAGATGGGCTGCGAGGAGGACGCGGCGGACGGTGCTCGCTGAGACGCGGATGCTGAGCTTGGCGAGTTCGCCGCTGATCCGTGGGTAGCCCCAGCGGGGATTCTCGCGCGCGAGGCGCACGATCAGCGCGCGCGTCGTCGGGTCGACAGGCTGCCGGCCCGGTCGGCGGTGGGGATGGCGCCAGCGGCGCCGGGCGAGCTCGTGGTGCCAGCGAAGCAGCGTCGCGGGCGTCACGATCAGACCGACACGACGGTCGGCCGGCAGGAGCCGCGCGAGGGCGGCGAGCAGTGCCCGATCAGACCACGCCAATCGGAGCCGAAGCGCGGTGCGTCGCAGAACCGCGAGCTCGTGGCGAAGGATCAGGATCTCCGCGTCACGGGCGACATCGCTCCGGCGTCCGCTGAGAAGCCGCAGCGTCGCTGCAAGGGCAAGGTAGAGGAAGCGAAGCACCATGCACGGCATCCTGCCCACGATCACCAAACCGCGCTGCAGAGCCAAATCCGAATAGTGAAACCCTTCACCGTCCTCAAGATGGACGGTACGCCGGTGATCTTCGGCCTCAAGCCCGTGTGCACGGGGAGTAGGGCTGCGCCTTGCAAACTTAACCTCTGTCAACTGCGAGTCTCTTGGTCTCAAGCCCGTGTGCACGGGGAGTAGGGCTGCGCCTCCTGAAGGGTTTCTTTATTCGGATTCGGGGTCAGGCGGCGGCGCGTTGGTATTCGTGGATGAGTCCTCCGAGTCGGTCGTGGCGCCCGATTGGGCCGGCCGCGTGCCGCGGGTCGGGTGCTTGGAGCCGCCGGCCGCGGTGGGGCCTGAGACTAGAAGTCGTTGCGGAGCCGGTGCCAGGCGGCGCCGCGGCCGGCGCCGGTGCCTTCGATTATGTGGTTGTCGCGGAGTTCGCGGAGGATTTGGCGGATGTATTCGTCGCTGACGCCGGGGGCTGCGTGTTTGACGTCGGCGAAGGTGAAGGTGTCGCTGATGTTGGCGCGGACGAAGGCTTTGACGAGTTCTGCTTTGGAGCCACGGCCGGCGGTCACGGCTTCGGCGCGCGGCTCGAACTCACGGTAGGCGGCCGTGATCACGCCGAGGAGGTAGGAGAGCCAGGGGTGCAGGTCGTGGTCGCCTTGGTGCCAGCCTTCGGTCGAGGCGGCGAGGGCGTCGTAGTAGGTCTCTTTGCTCTGCTCGATCAGCTTCTCGATGCTGATGAAGCGGCCGACCTCGTAGGCACCCTTGTAGAGCAGCAGGAGCGAGAGCAGCCGCGACATGCGCCCGTTGCCGTCTGTGAACGGGTGGATGACGAGGAAGTCGAGCGTGTAGGCGCCTGCAAGCAGGATGCGATGGTGCTGGTCGGCCTGCCAGGCCTCGTCGAAGCGTTGGTGCAACTCATCCAGCGCCGCCGGTGTGTCGATGGAGCTGACGGGAGTGAAGCGGACCGCGACCGAGCCGTCGGGCCGCTGCTCAGTGACGAGGTTGTCGGCGTTTTTCCAGTCGCCGCCCGGTTGGGCGGCGAACTGGTAGAGGTCGCGGTGGAGCTGGCGGACGACGTTCGGGCTGAAGGGGATGTGCTCGGCGCTTGCGTGGATGGTGTCGAGGACGGCCCGGTAG
>DAINDD010000201.1:0-1868 GCA_036732045.1 Chloroflexota bacterium | reverse complement strand
GCCGTGGCAGCGGCCTTCGTACGGCTTAAGCCCGCGAAACTGAGCGTGGATCGCATCGAGCCGTGCGTGTGTCTCACTGAAGTCGCCGGCGTATGTGGGGACGTAGCGCTTCGGCTTCACCGGCGCGACCTCGAAGAGGCGGAGCTGCGTTGCTGCCTGCGTATCGTCAGGCATCCAGCTGCTCGCTATCGAAGACGCTCAGCTGGTCTGGATGAACGGCAAGGGCGTCGGGGTCACCGACGTTGTGCGTCCGTTCCGACGCCGTTCCACCGGCGCCGGCGCTAGCTAAATCCGGGTCCTCCTCTGGATGAGCGGCAGACTGCTGAGAACGCGGGTTCGATTCCACTCGTTTGCTGGCCTTTCTTTTTTTGCCGCCTGAAGACTCTTCCAGCGGTTCGAATCCGCTCGGCGCCTCTCAGCCCGCAAGTTTCGCGCCGGCTCGTCGAGGCGCTCGAGGCGCTGAAGACTTCTCGTCGCTGATCCGCTTGTCGGCGGTCAAGCCGATCCGCCGAACGACCGATGCAAGACGGATGAGGGCCGCAGCCCGCAATCAGCACCGCCCGTTCACAGCGATCCACCGCGCGTCGAGCGTCCTGGTGTTCGCAGTGCTCCCGATCGTCGTAACCTTTGCATTGCTCGGAAACGGCTTGTCCAGGGGCCCGTTTCTGTACGACTTCAAGGGCGGCCTCTACGGGGCCGGCAAGGACATCGTGCACGGGGACAACCCGTACCGTCCGACTTACCTGGAGCAGCAGGCCGCAGTCAAACGAGGGGGAGAAAGGGCCGAGACTGTGATCTCGGTTCCCGTGTATCCCGCGTCCCCGCTCGTCGCCGCCGTGCCCTTCTCCTTCCTGCCCTACCGCGTCGCCGGTGTGCTGTTCGCGCTGCTCTCGATCGGCGCGGTCCTCGGTGGGCTTCGACTGCTCGGCGTCCGCGACTGGCGCTGCTACGGGGTTTCATTCCTGTCATGGCCCGTCGCGCACGGCCTGATGCTCGGTGCGCTCACGCCGCTGCTCGTGCTCGGAGCAGCTGCCGCCTGGCGGTTTCGCTCTCGGGTCTGGCCGCCGGCGCTCGCAGTCGCGGCGGTGGTCAGCGCGAAGCTCTTTCCTTGGCCTTTGGCGGTGTGGCTGCTTGCAACCCGTCGAATCCGCGCATTCGTCTTCGCCACCGCGGTTGCACTCGGTGGGACTCTCGCCGCCTGGGCCGCGATCGGCTTCGACGGCCTCCGCGACTATCCGAGCATGCTGAGCCACCTTTCGTTCGTCTCCGAGGACGTCGGCGTGTCGGTCGTCGCCGGTCTCATCGCGCTCGGCGTCTCGGCCGCCCTGGCAAAGAGTGTGGCCTTCCTGCTCGCCGGCGTGCTCTTGATCGCCGCCTGGCGCATCGCCCGTCGCCCGGACGGCGATCGCCGTGCATACGGCATCGTGGTGATCGCGGCGCTCGTCGCCTCGCCGATGGTCTGGCCCCACTACCTCGCGCTTTTGTTCGTTCCGATCGCGCTGGTCTCGCCCACGCTTTCGTGGCTCTGGCTCACGCCGCTGCTCGCATACCCAGTGGCGCAGACGACCGGCCGGCCGTGGGTGATTCCGCTCTACCTGGCGATCGTCGCGGCTCCACTGGTCCGGCTTTGGCCCTGGCCCGCTGCAGGGGTGCCATGGGCGCTCGAGCCCGCCGGCGCAACGACCGAGTCGCGCCTTAACGCTTGACGGGCACGGGACGCGGCATCTGACAGGCTTCGTCGCCCGCTACGCCAGGCGCTAGCGTCATCGCGTGACCGCGGTTCCTCTACGCCGTAACCGCGACTTCATGCTGTTGCAGATCGGGCAGCTGCTGTCGAGCGCCGGCACGTCGTCGACGTCGATCGCGTT
>DAINDD010000200.1:0-1905 GCA_036732045.1 Chloroflexota bacterium | reverse complement strand
GGGAGGGATTTGAACCCTCGTCGGACCTAACGGCCCGAAACGGTTTTCGAGACCGCCTACCAACATCGCTCTTTGCAGGGGAAACATGCTGGTTAGTTGCTCTGCGCCACAACTGGCGCCACAGTCGGTACCGCTTGCACAAGCTGAGCACGCTTGAGGTAGGCGTCGAGTAGTTCAGCCGCTTCCTCTTCGTTACCCGGCATCAGGTGGCCGTAGCGGTCGAAGGTGATCGAGAGGGAGGCATGGCCCAGGTAGGTGCTGAGCGCCTTGGCGTTCACCCCGGCCGCGATCATCAGGCTCGCGAAGGTGTGCCTGCACTCGTGCGGCGTGATCCGCGCGAGCTTGGCCCGCTTCCAGACGCGTTCCGCGCTGGTCACGATGGTCCGCTCGTTGAACGGCTCATCGGCTGAGCGGCCGAACATCAGACCCTCGCCCCACGCGCAGCGCAGCTTGTGTTCGACAAGGTAGTCCCGCAGAACCGCCGGAATCGGAACGGCTCGGCGCCCCGCGCGACTCTTGGGCTCGATCGCCCCTTCCTTCTTGTCCCACGACCGCTCGACCCGAATGACGCCTGCGGCGAGGTCCACGTCCTCCCATCGGAGGGCGCGGATTTCGCCGAGGCGAAGGCCGGCGTAAAAGGCGGTCGCCCAAAACGCCTGCTCGGACTTGGGCAGAGCCGAAATGAGCTTTGAGGCTTCGGCTGGCGAGGCGATCCTGTCCCGCTTGCCCCGCACGGCCGGAAGCTCGAGCCCGGCGGTCGGATTGACGGCAATCTCACCGCGAGCGATCGCACGCCGATAGATCGCCCGGAGTGGCATCACTGTGTTGCGAATCGTGCTCGGGTCGGCACCCTTGGCAAGCAGCCGATCGGCGAGGTCTTGAATGTCTGCCCGAGTCACATCGGAGAGTCGCGCCCCGCCGAGTTCAGGCAGGACGTGAATCCGCAGAGAGGCGTCATAGCCCCGGATCGCCGAGGGCTTGTAGCGGTCGCCTGAACGCGTGCGGATGCTTCCGTCTCGGGCACCATCGACCCAGGCGTCCGCCGACTGCCGAAGCGTGGTAGCTGTCGGCGCGCGCATCGTTCCCTTCCGCAACGCGACAAGTGCATCCCCGCGCCAAGCCTTCGCCGCCGCGTGCGTGGGGAAGGTCTTGAAGATGCGCCGTTTCTCGCGAGCGCTCCAGACGTTCGCTTGGAAGGTGGGCTTGCAAGCACAGTCGCCGCCGCCCCTCCCAGGACAGCGGCGACCGTGACGCTTCTGGATTCCTGTCGACTTGCTCATTGGGCTCCTTTCGTCTAGACACCCGTCCGGCCCCCGGTTACGAAGGCCGGACGGGCTACCTAGGCAGCGGTAAGGGTCAGTCGTCCGATGTGCTCTTCGAGCTCGGCGGCGTACTCGTGCAGCGATTCGGCGCAGCCGTGCGCCTCCTTCGCTACGACGGTCAGTTGCCACGCCTGCGCGTCGGAGATACCGCCACTAGGTGGACGACCGGGTGACAACGTGCGTTCCTCTACGTGCGCGAGGATCGCGCCGAGCGCCTCGACCGGCCCGCATCCTTCTCCGATCCCGAGAGTGATCCGCCACAGTTCTTCCTCGCTTGGAACGGTCGTGCTCCGCGTGCCTTCTGCGGTGGGCGGTCATGCGTGCTCCTTTCGTCGTGGGAAACTATGTACCTAGTAGGATACAGTTTACCCTCGATGGAAGCAACGCCGACCAACTCGCCGTCAGACGTGAGGACTAGCCTTGAAGGGGTGTCGCCCGACGAACTCGCCGGCCTGTCAGAGATCGTTGCGATGCTCGGCGTAACGAAACGGACGGCACTCAAGTACGTCGCGCGCGAGGACTTCCCCGAGCCGATCGACCGCCTAGCTACGGGCCGGGTCTGGCTCCGCGCCGATGTCGAGCG
>DAINDD010000199.1:0-1910 GCA_036732045.1 Chloroflexota bacterium | reverse complement strand
GCGCTGTGGCGGTTGTCGGGCTGCTCCTTCTCCGCGAAATCGCCGCTGCCACCGGTACCCGCTGCCCGATCTGCCGGTCGAAGCGGTTGCTGCGCCATCGCTGAGCCAGCCCCACCGCCTATCGTTTGCTGACCTGCGGAAGCGGGTCGACGTCTGCAGCGCTGCGCCTGTAAGATCGTCGCCGTTCGATGGCTCTTTGCCAGAAGGAGAGGCTATGAGGAGGCGTCGCAGGTCTATATCAATCGGCTTGGTAGTGTGGCTGGTGATCGGCGTGATCGTGGCCTCCAGCCATCAGTATCTGGTCAACCTCAAGACCCTCGGCAGCATCCTTTCGGCGCTTCTCGCGATCCTGCTCTGGCCCCTCGTCCTTCTCGGCACCAAGATCACCATCAACATCTGACGGGCCGCCTGGCCACATCTGCGACGCAGCCAATCGGCCGAGCTCGCGCGACGGCATGGGCGTGGGAATCCGCAGGTGGTCGGCCGCGCTCGGCCTACGCGCCCAAGCCACCACGACAGTCCATCATCCGTCCACCAAACGCCGTGGCGCGCACCGCGTGTAGCCGTCGGCTCCTGCCGCTGAGCTACACGCTCCCGCCCACGATGATCCCCGAGGATCCGATCGCGCCGACCTCAAGCGCCGAGAGTGCGGTCAATGCTACGGCTGGCAGCGGTCCGCTTCTCGGAGTGCTAACTGTTAGCCCTTCTGTTTGACGTACGCGTCCGGATCCTTGTCCTGTAAGGCGATACCAGCGGCGTGCTGGGACTCGTAGGTGATGAACCGCGGAAAAGTACGGTGAGCTGTCTCGTTCTCCCAATTGCCTCAGACCACGCTGAACGATCCCACGAGGGGCGCGGTCGAGCTGTCGCCGACGTAGGCCTCGATCGTTCCGGGCTCGACCACGAACTTGCCGTTGTTGTCAAAGAAGCCGACGCTGTTGCCATTCAGGGTGAACTTGACCGTCGTTGTCTGTCCGGGGGCGAGGGTCACGCGCTGAAAGCCCTGAAGGCGTCGCACCGGCTGGACGATGCTGGCGACCGGATCGTGGATGTAGAGCTGGACCACCTCGTCACCGGTGCGGGCTCCGGTGTTCTGCACCTTGACGGACACCGTGACGCTTCCGGTCGAGTGCATCGTGGCGCTGCTGATGACGGGATTCGAGAATCCGAAGGTCGTGTAGCTGAGCCCGTAACCAAAGGGGTACAGCGGGGTGAAGGGGCCGTCATTGTACTTGGACGTGTACTTGTTGTTGGCATCGGGCGGCCGGCCCGTGCTGTCATGGTTGTAATAGAGCGGGATCTGGCCAAGGTTCTGCGGGAATGTGTCCGGCAGCTTGCCCTCGGGGTTGGCCTTGCCGAAGAGGATGTCGGCAACCGCGTTACCGCCTTCGGTCCCCGGGAACCACGCCTCGAGGATGGCTGGCGATTCGGTATCACGAGCGGGGATGGTCAGTGGGCGCCCGTTCATCAGAACGACCACGAACGGCTTGCCGGTGGCCTTGATGGCGTCGACGAGCTGCTGCTCCTGACCGATGAGGTCGATGTTGCTGCGCGACTCCGCCTCTCCGCTCATCGCAGCCGGCTCGCCGACCACCACGACTGTCGCCTCGGCGCTCTGGGCCGTGGCCCGGGCCGCCTTGAAGCCGGCGCTCGATGCGCAGGTCTGGTCGGCGGTCCCAGTGGCGTCGATGCAGCCAGGCGCATAGGTGACCCTGGTGCCAGGGACGGCAGCCGTGATGCCCGAGAGCACCGAGACTGCGTCGGCCGCCTGCCCCTGCGCTCCAATCCCGGGAGTACCCAGGATCTCCTGCTGACTGTTCGCGGCCGGGCCGATCACGGCGATCGATTTCAGGCTGCTCGAGAGCGGCAGCGCGTTGCCGTCGTTCTTCAGAAGCACCATCGAGCGGTCG
>DAINDD010000198.1:0-1938 GCA_036732045.1 Chloroflexota bacterium | reverse complement strand
CGTCACACGGCCGGCCCCCGAACCAGTGTGCTTCCTGGTCTGCGTGGCGTTGGTAACTGAGCCTCTTGCCGGCCAACACGGTGATCCGCTTGACTATCTAGTCGGCGCCTTCGACGTAGTCAGCGCCTTCGTCGAGCACCGTGTAGCTCCCCTCACCGCCGCTCGTCATGGTCCTACGTCGTCTGCTCCAGGTCAGGTCACCTCGAGGATCGTCTCGATCACGAGGGCCGTCTGCTGCCATCCCGAAACGCTGAGGCAGTCGACGCCCATCGCTTTGACCGGATAGTCGTTGCCTCCCTGCTCGAGCCGGTCACCGACGAAGAGCAGTTCGTGCTTCGCCACATCAAGCAGCGCGAGCAGCTTCTTCATCCCGTAGGCCTTGTCGATCCCATGCTTAGTGACGTCGATAGATGTCGAGCCGCCCACCCTGACTTCGAACTCGGGAATCTCGTTTGCGACATAGTCACGAAGCTGGCGCTTCTTCGCGCCCCCGGGATCCCAAGCTTCTTTGGCGGCAACCGGAGCCTGTTGGCCGAGTGCCGAGAAAGTCACCTGGCTGCCGCGATCCTCGATCTGCTCGCCCCAGAGCTTCCGCGCCCGAAAGCCAAGCGCGTCCGCCCCCTTGTTCAGCGCCGCGATGATCGTCGCCCGCTGCCCGGCCGGCAAATCCTCGGCATACAGCTGCCGCCAGTCAGCTGTCGCGAGATCGAACCGGTAGCAGCGCGTCCCACAGGTCGGCATCAGATGCAGCGAAACCAACCTCTCGGGAGCAACGTCCAGCTTCTCGACCAGCTGCGTCTCGAACTGCTCAAACCTGCCGCCAGAGATCACACACACCTGAAACTCCGCCAGCAAGCGATCCAGCAACCCTGCGATCACCGGACTAATCGGCGATTTGCTGTCGGCCAACGTGTTGTCCAGGTCAAACGCGACCACACGCCTGATCATCGCACCGGCCCCATCCGTCGAGACCTGGGCCGGCGTTCACCGATTTGGATGCCCGACGGCAAGATGATCCACGCTTTGTACAGGCGCACCGCCACATGACTGCGAATGCCGCGAGAGCTCCTGCTGCCAGGCTTTGTATCCCGCCCACGGTCGAACCTTCGATCGCTCGACAAACGCGTGCACGTCTAGCCATCGTGTTCACGTCCTCGGCAGCGAGGCCATCGCCCCTCATCTCCTGACGCTGGACCGAGAGGCGTTGGCGCGGACGAGCTCCTTAGAAAGCAGGTTTCGCGATCGCCGTCGGAGTCCAGACTGATGGACGAACGCCGGGTCGGGGCAAGGATCTCCTCATGCCAGAGGCGGCCGGCGGTAGGGGACTCTCCGTCTCTCGAAAACTCCAACCGAAAGAGTCAGGTACGAGCATGACCCAGCGCGAAACCTTTCATCCACTCTGCGCGCAATGTGGCCAGAGCCTCAAGGAGGTTGGTGTCGCCTCGAGCGTGGTGACGTCCGGCACGAGCAACCTGGAGGTCATTGCGTGCGGCGCCTGTTCGAAGGTATTCGGAGCGTTCCCAGGCCGACTCATCCCGCTGGCTGAAGACAGTCGATAAGCCGGAGCATGCCGGCATGGACGGCGATTTGCTCCCATAAATAAGACTGGCGCGTCGGGCTGGTGACAAGGTGGGGCCCGGTTCAAGGGTTGCTGGGCAGGGCACGATGGGGTTGTGCCGTCTCGCCGCCGTTTCGATCAGGACATGGACCTGGTTGGGGTTGTCGCGAGGCGCCGTCGGCGGCGGCGCCTGGGTAAGAGCAAGGGAAGGAGCCGTCGCGGGCGTCTCTGGAGCGCCTTGACGGTCTTCTTGGTGGTGCTCGCCGGGGCTGCGGTTGCGGCGTTGGTTGGGGCGGCGGTTGTGCCGCGCGTGATTGAGTCGCGTTGCAGTCTTTCGTCGTTGAAGCCGGTGAGCATCGGCACGAATTCGTTCGTGACTG
>DAINDD010000197.1:0-1962 GCA_036732045.1 Chloroflexota bacterium | reverse complement strand
CTTCAAAACCGACGTTCGGCATCCTTGGCGATGTCGAAGGACGGATCGTTCCCGTCGCGCCCCCGCCATTTTCAATTCAGAGCTGATACGAGCGCCGTCATGTTATGCCTGTGCATGACTCGTAGTCTCCGGCCCTGAACATCCGTTCTGACAGCAACCCTGACAGCAACCCAACCAACGGTTTAAATATCCGGCAGCAATTGAAGTCAGCGGCGGATTTTGGCTTTCTACGTGTTCCCAGGGTCTTTCATTACTTCCGAAGAGCTTGACTGGCTTGGCTAGTGGCGTCCACTGGCGACCATCAGGGTTAGGTAGCAGTTACGAGATCGGAAGACAGATCCGCCGTTCGCGACACGCCGAGGAGCTTGAGGGTGCGAACGTAGTCATCGGCGAACAGCTTCAGGAGGTGGTCAACGGCTGACTCGCCTCCGGCCATCAGCGCGTAGAGATACGGACGACCGATGAATGCGGCCCGGGCCCCAAGGGCAACTGCCGCAGCTACGTCCGCGCCTGAACGAATGCCGCCGTCCAGAAACACCTCCGCCTTGCCGCCGATCGCGTCGACCACCTCTGGCAAGAGCATCAAAGGCGTGGCGGCACGGTCCAACTGACGGCCGCCATGGTTCGAAACAGCGATCGCATCGACACCCGCTGCGGTTGCCGCTTTCGCGTCATCGAGCCGCTGAATCCCCTTCACCACCAACGAACCGCGCCATTGAGCGCGCAGCCACTCGAGATCGGCGAATGTGACGCCAGGGTCGAAGGCGTTCTTGAACAAGCTCACAAGGTCTTTGCCCGCGCCGAGTGCCTCGAATGCGAGCGGTTCGGTTGTCAGGGTGTCAAACAACCAGCGCGGCTTCGCCGCCATCGCGACGAGGGTGCGCAGGGTAAGCGTGGGCGGCAACGTCAACCCGTTGTAGGAGTCGCGAAGGCGCGCTCCGGCCACCGGCACGTCGACGGTGACAACAAGCGTCGTATAACTGCTTGCTTTCGCGCGATCCAGCAGTTCACGGCTGCGGCCGTGATCACGCGAAAGATAGAGCTGGAACCAAAGCTCGGTATTAGGGGCTTCTGAGCGCAGCCGATCAACCGAGGTGGTGCCGAGCGTCGAAAGTGCGTACGGAATACCAGCGCGAGCCGCCGAGCGCGCCACCGCGGGTTCGCCTTCGGTTCGCATCATTCGCGTAAAGCCGGTGGGCGCCAATACCATCGGCAGTGCCGCCCGGCGGCCCAGAATAGTCGTCGACGGTTCGACAGAGCCGACATTGCGTAGCACGTGCGGGTGGAAGACCACACGCTGAAAAGCCTGCACCGACCGGTCCACGCTGAGTTCCTGTTCGGCGGCGCCCTCCACATAGTCGAAAACCGGCCGGGGCGTTCGACCTTTGGCCAGCCGCCGGAAGTCCGCCACCGTGAGCACCCGCTCCCAGCGCGCCGCTCTCTTCGTGAATGCGGGCCCCACAAACCGTGCGACTTCCGCGACGCTGGGAAGCCGGCGCTTAATCCGGCTCCGCCGAGCTTGCGCAACAGCAGGGCGGATCTCGTTACTGCTGGGCTCGGCCTGCCGTCGCTCTTGCATCGCCTAACGTTACCCGAGGGCTCGCAATCTCACGTTTGCAGGACTAGACTGCCCACGATCAGTTCATTGCGTGAGCCCGCCTATGAGATTCCACCAGGCGGAGTGCGGCGACCCGTGCCCCATCTGACTGCACTTGCCCTGCTATCGATCGAGCCCGCGGTCGGACGCCCGGTTCCAGGGCGCGGCTGAGCGCCGGGCGCCCAAGCAGCCTGGACGAGCTGAAATCGTCACGATTTTGAAAGCAACCGTGAAAGCAACGCCGGTGGACGCCTATGGACGCGACAGCACGATCCAGCATGTCGGCCTCGCCGGTCATGTTCAGAACAACCCTGGATGGACGTCTACGGACACACTGAACCGTAAGTTCCTCGAACTTCAAAACC
>DAINDD010000196.1:0-2064 GCA_036732045.1 Chloroflexota bacterium | reverse complement strand
GTGCTGCACGACCACAGCGATCTCGTCCGCCGTATGGCCCTCCAGCACCACCCATGGCTTACGTCCGGGGTCAAAGACGTCCGGTAAGCCGGCGATGCAGCGGGCGCTATGCACGCACCGCTCGGGGTACCAGGCAACGACGATGGTGTCGTTCTCGTAGATGCGAGCCGGTTGGTCCACGGTGACTCTCCAGTTCATCGTACTGCGCGGGTTCCTGTCCGTTGGGCACTAAGCAGGCCGCCGAAGGGGATACAGAGCACGATGAGCGCCAGCCAGCGGCGCCTCCCAGTCGAACGCACGGTACCGATCATCGGCTTCGATCAGGTTTCGTCTGAAAACCGGATCGAGGCGTGGGTGCCGTCGCAAAACGGCTTGTTGGCCGACCCGCCGCACCGGCACAACGCTACGCGGTTCCGGATCTCATACGGGGTCCCGTCTGCGGATTCCACCTGGATGCCGCCCCTCACCCAGATCGGGCCACTGACCCCGAGCTGCGGATCCTCCACTAATCCCAACGAAGGCTCGAACGCTGGTTCGTAAGGTTGCCGAGTGGACCTATCCCACGCGACTAGGCGCCCGCCAGGGCAATGGTCTGCCTCGTGTTTCACCATCTCTTGCTTGGCTGGTTCGTCGGTTTCTTCGATCAGGTTCCATACCTGGCCGTCTGGATCGCAAAAACGGGCGAAGGCGCAGAGGGTTTGCACGTCGGTAAGCAGCATTTCTGGGCCATCGTATTCCTGAGCTTGCTCAAGATACGGCCGGCGACTGGCCCTCTCCCTGCCATTGAAGTGGATCGTTGTGTGGGTACCGTCACAGAACGGCTTGTTACTCGATTGGCCGCAGCGACATAGGTTGTAGCTTGTTCCAACCTCGAACTCCTGGCCCTTCTGCCATTCACGCGATTGTCCTTCGCTGTCGGCCTGAATCACTTGCTTGGCAAGCGGAATGTGGCCCGTGACTGAGTAGGGACCGTTCTGCGTAACGGTGATTTTCATGTCTGTCGTCTTACTCATGACGTTCCTTTCGACGCCTCATCTCGATGGGCGCGCGGCAGCACGTATCTTCGGTAGGCCGGAGGAAAAGCTCCTCAGTTCTTCTTCGGTCAGCGGGTCCATAAAGTAACGCTGGATGCCGCGTTGATGGACCGGAAGCGCCCGCTTTAGCGCCGCCCGACCGGCATCAGTGAGCGTTGCGAAGGTGCCGCGCAGGTCTTCGGGGCAGGGCTGGCGGCGGACGAGGCCCGCCACTTCGATACGGCTGAACAGCTTCGACAGCCCACTCTTGCTCACCAGCAACCGCCGGCTCAATTCCTGCATGCGGAGCGTGCCATCCGCCACGAGCGACAGCTGTCCCAGCACATCAAACCAGGCGAGGGGCAGGTGCGCTTCCTCATCGAGTTCGTCGGCCAAGACCTCCATGAGGTCGCGATGCGCCGCCAAGAACTCTCCCCAGGTGGGGAAGGGATGAAGGGCAGTTTGGTCGCTCACACGGGAAATCCTAGCATAGACGCTTGCCATGTCAATAGTGGACATATAAACAGTTGACATGGCATCATAACTCTAGCCCGGCGCTGCTGAGTAGAAGCACGCGGATTGCCAACTAAGGAAGGCCACAGATGCAAATTGGCGTTGATAGCTTCGCAGCGGCCTACGACGACACCAGCATTGCAGTCACCGCGTCGGTTCGTCTGCGCAACTTGATCGAACAGATCGAACATGCGGACCAGGTTGGACTGGACGTATTTGGAATCGGGGAACACCATCGCAAGGAGTACCTCGACTCCGCGCCGGCAGTGCTTCTCGGAGCGGCGGCGGCACGAACGCATCGCATACGTTTCACCAGTGCCGTCGCGGTCCTCAGCTCAGCCGATCCGGTACGGGTATTTCAGAACTTCGCCACCATCGATCTGCTTTCGCAAGGCCGGGCGGAGATGGTCGTCGGCCGCGGTTCGTTCACCGAGTCGTTTCCGCTGTTCGGCTACCAGCTGCAGGAGTATGACGCGCTGTTCGAAGAGAAGCTCGATTTGCTCCTCAGGATCCGTGAGAACGAGCACCTTCACTGGTC
>DAINDD010000195.1:0-2112 GCA_036732045.1 Chloroflexota bacterium | reverse complement strand
GGCCGGCATCGACGGCGGGTTCACGTCGCCTCCGGAGGAAACCGGGTTCGAGGTCTTCAACGAAGTCCGCATCTGATCAGGCACAGGATGCAGGCCCGCATGGTCGAGCGTTCGCCCGCAGTGCGGCATAGTGAGTTCGGCTGCGTTTCGCGAACTCGACCGGAGCCCCTGGATGGTCGCCAGCGTGGCACCTGATGCCCACAGGTGTGACTACTTGCAGACCGTGAACGGTCATACCGACGAATCGACGTGTGCGGCCACCGGGGATCGACAGCAAGTTCTGGGCCGTCGCGGTCACGATGGTGCTGTTGTTTCTTCGTTGAGCTTGGGGTTGTGCCAGTGCCCGTGCGGGGCGATGAGCCTGTCCGCCTGGCCGGGCCCCCAGCTTCCCGGCGAGTAGGGAAGGGCGCGGGGATGGTTTTCCAGAACGGTGTCGACAACGGCCCAGGCGGCCTCGACGCTGTCCTCGCGGGTGAACAGCGCACCGTCGCCGGCTAGTGCGTCGCCGATGAGGCGCTCGTAGGGTTGCTCCGCGCCCGGTTGCGCGTTGAGGAGTGTGAGTTCGTGCTGGTCGCCCACGAATTCCTCGCCGGCCCGCTTGACCCGGGCGGCGATCGCGATCACCGGATTCGGGGAAAGGCGGAAACGCAGGTAGTTGGCCCTCCCGTCGGTGGGGGCCGAGTCGGTGAACAGCGGTTGCGGCGGCGGCTTCAGCTCGACGACTACTTCCGAGACGTTCTCTGCGAGGCACTTGCCGGATCTCAGGTACCACGGCACTCCGGCCCAGCGCCACGAGTCGATGAACAGTCGAAGGGCGCAGAACGTCTCTACGTCGGAGTCATTGGCCACCCCCACCTCGTCGCGGTAGCCCGCAAACTGGCCACGGATCACATCTTCAGCGGCCAGTGGTCGCATGGCTTTGAACACCTTGAACTTCTCGGTTTGGACGGCCCCGAAGCCCTGATAGGCGGGCGGTTCCATCGCAAGCAGGGCAACGACCTGGAACAGGTGGTTGGCGACCACGTCCCGCAGGCAGCCGGCCGTCTCGTAGAAGGCGCCCCGACCGTTTACGCCAAAGTCCTCAGCCAGGGTGATCTGCACGCTCGCGACGTAGTTGCGGTTCCAGATGGGCTCGAGGAAGGAGTTGGCGAACCGGAAGTACAGCAGGTTCATGATCTCCTCCTTGCCGAGGAAGTGATCGATCCGGAAGATCGCGGACTCCGGGAACGCCGACCGCGCGACCCCGTTGAGCTTGCGCGCCGAGGCGAGATCACGCCCAAACGGCTTCTCAACGATGACTCGCGCGTCCTCGGCCAGTCCCGCACCCTCGATCCCCTCGATCACCGTCGCGAACAGCGATGGCGGTGTGGCCAGGTAGTGCGCTGGGCGGCGCGCGTCACCCAGTGCCTCTCGCAACGCGGCAAATGTGGCCGGGTCGCCGTAGTCGCCGTCGACATAGGTCAGCATTGACAGCAGCCGATCGAGGGCGGCGCTGTCGTCGACACCTCCCTCAGCATGGGCAATGGCGTCCCGCGCGCGGTCACGAAGCTGAGACAGCTCCCAATGCGAATACGCGACTCCGATCACGGGGACGTCCAGCTTGCCTCGTTTCACCATCCGGTAGAGCGCCGGAAAGATCATCTTGTGGGCGAGGTCACCGGTCGCGCCAAAGAACACGAAAGCGTCGGCTGCTGCCACACTGCCGTCACTGTCACCCATCGTCAGCCCTTCCGTCGAGTCGCCCGGTTGGCGTCCAGTCTCGGCTCAGCTCAACCAGGCTGACAGGTGCCCAGACAGAACGACGATGCGCCTGCCCTCGGCCCCAACTCAGGCGCTCGGTCAGCCCGCGGTGTCACCGCCTGAATCGGTCTTTGCCACCACGTGCTCAAGCATGAGCGCAAGATCACATTGGCCAAAATTGATGGCCGGGCGGAAGCTCGCCGCTCCGTCAGCCAGGGCCTGGACCGACGGGACGTCGCTAAGGTCAGGCGAGACGATCGCCGGAGCATCGCGACCACTGCGCCCCGGAGGCTCAAGAACCTCGATGCCCGCCTGAGAGACTGTTCCGTGATCTTGTCGATGGTGTATTTGCTGGCTCGGCGAATCTTCGGG
>DAINDD010000194.1:0-2147 GCA_036732045.1 Chloroflexota bacterium | reverse complement strand
ATGGGTGGAGTTGATGTTGCCGTAGATGTCGGCCTCGATCATGCTGTTCAGGGCGAGACAACCGAGGCGCCGGATCACCTCCGGGTGGTTGCTGATCTCTTGCGGCCGCAGCACGATCCGCGATCGGTAGTCGGCCATGCTGGCGTTGAGGGCAGCAGTGACCTCAGGACTGAGCGAAAATGCTGTTGCCGAAACCATGTCCAGCCGACCGGAGCCGAGCAGCTGGAGCATGCCGTCCTGGATCACCTCGGTGTAGGCGGTAAGACTGCTGAAGGGCCCCTCGTCGAGGCCGGCAAGCACCGCGTTGGCGACATTGCCGACACCGGACTGGAGTGGGAGCAGGTTCTTGGGCAGCCGGCCTTTGGCGACCTCGTGCTGCAGGAAGTCCAAGACGTGAGTCGCGATCTGCTTGGACACGTCGTCGGGCGCCTTGAACGGTGTGTTGCGGTCCGGGCTGTCGGTTTCCACGACTGCGACCACCTTGTCCGCCGGGCACGTGAAGTAGTTCACGCCGATGCGGTCACCGGGGTGGGTGATGGGAATCGGCAGGCGATTCGGAGGCAGCGCCGTTCCGTAGTAGACATCGTGCATACCCTCGAGCTCGTCGCTCTGCCAGGAGTTGACCTCCAGGATCACCTTCTCGGCCTGGTCGATCCACGTCTTGTTGTTGCCGACCGACGATGAAGGGATGAGCTGGCCGTCCTCAGTGATCCCGGCGATTTCCACCAGGGCCACGTCCAGGGCACCGAAGAAGCCCTCCCAGACCATCTGGGCCACATGGGAGAGGTGGACGTCGACGTAGTCCATCTGGCCGGAGTTGATCTTCTCCCGCGTGACCGGATCGGACTGGTACGGCAGCCTCAGCTCGATTCCGTCTGCCGCGGCAAGCGCCCCATCGAGCTCGGGCGCGGTCGACGCGCCAGTCCACACGCTGACGGTAAAGGGATCGCCGCTCGCCCTCGCCTGAGCCATCCGAGCGGCAAGCGCTGTCGGCACCGCCTTGGGGTAGCCGGCTCCGGTGAACCCGCTCATGCCGACGTTCGCGCCGGCGGGGATCAGCGCCGCCGCCTCTTCGGCAGACATGACCCTGCTCGCCAGTCTCCGGGATTTCACCCGCTCACGCGTCATTCGCTCGCTCCCGTCTGACTCCGCCTTACTCTACGCCCGCACCAATTCACAGTGGACGATGCCTGCGGCTTTCCCGCACGCGAGACCGTGCCGCTCCCGATGCCATGGGCCACGGCGGTTGCGATGGTCGCAAGGCAGCCGCATCCGCGGCTGGCATCGCTAATGGAGGGAGAGTCATGGCAACGATCGAGAGGGTTGCGACCTTCGCCGCTCCAGGCCAGATCGACAGTCCCGTTGAGCTGAAGTCGCGCTACGAGAATTTCATCGGTGGCCGGTGGGTCGCTCCGGCGGAGGGTCAGTACGCTGTGAACGTGACGCCCGCGACGGGCGAGCCGTTCACGGAGGTACCGCGCTCCACGCCCGAGGACGTCGACCTTGCGCTCGACGCGGCGCACGCCGCCAAGGACGCATGGGGCGAGGCGTCGACAACAGAGCGCTCCCGCGTCCTGAACAAGGTTGCCGACGCGATCGAGGAGAACCTCGAAATGCTCGCGATCGCGGAGAGCTGGGAGAACGGCAAGCCGGTGCGCGAGACGCTCGCCGCCGACATCCCGCTTGCGGCCGACCACTTTCGCTACTTCGCCTCGGTGATCCGCGGCGAAGAGGGAGCGATCTCGGAGATCGACAAGAACACCGTTGCCTACCACTTCCACGAGCCGCTGGGCGTCGTGGGGCAGATCGTCCCGTTCAACTTCCCGCTGCTGATGGCGGCCTGGAAGCTGGCGCCGGCGCTGGCTGCCGGTAACGCGGTCGTGCTGAAGCCGGCAAGTCCGACCCCGTGGTCGATCCTCAAGCTGATGGAACTACTCGAGGACATCCTCCCCGAGGGCGTGATCAACGTCGTCAACGGCCCGGGAGCGGAGATCGGCAAGGCACTCGCAACGAGCAAGCGCATTGCGAAGATCGCTTTCACCGGCGAAACCGTCACCGGGCGGCTGATCATGCAGTACGCCGCGCAGAACATCATCCCCTCGACGACGGAGCTCGGCGGCAAGTCGCCGAACATCTTCTTCGCCGAC
>DAINDD010000193.1:676-2148 GCA_036732045.1 Chloroflexota bacterium | reverse complement strand
CTGCCCCCCTGCCTCTGCGACCCGGCGGTGGTCGCGGCGCTCGAGGCCGCCGCCCACGCGCAGGACATCCCCTTCCGTCGCATGCACAGTGGTGCGGGCCACGACACGCAGAACATCGCGAGGATCGCGAAGGTCGCGATGGTGTTCGCCCGAAGCAAGGACGGCCGCAGCCACACGCCGGCGGAGTTCACCTCGGTCGAGGACGCCGTTGCCGCTACGCGCGTCCTCGCCGCCACGCTGCACGAGCTCGCCTACTGATCGCGCGTTCGGGCGTCACCTTCGGACGTCTGCGGTTCGAGCACCTGCGGTGCGAGCAGGCCCAGGCGCCGAGCCGCCGCGATCGCCTCGAGCCGGGTGTGCACGTTGAGCTCCCTGAACACGCTCCGCAGGTGGTTGCGTACCGTCTCCGTGGAGAGCGTGAGCTTGTTCGCGATCTCGGCTGTCGATAGGCCGGCGACGATCAGATCGAGGATCTCGCGTTGGCGGGGCGTCAGTCGCGGCTGAGGCTCGAGGGCGATGGGCGCGGGCGGCGGCGGCGCAGCGAACGCGAGAATGAGAACGCCGACGATCGCGTCGCCGCGGCGGAGAGGCAGGTGCTGCGCCCGCGTGGCCCGCAGATTCCCGCTCGCGTCGAGGAAAACGGTCTCGAAGTCGGTCGGCTCGCCGCGCTCGACGGCACGACGGAACTGCGCCGAGACCTTCCCCCGCGCTTCCGGAGGCAACGGCTCGGTGAAATGGCGGCCGAGCCACTGTGCGTTCGTCCTTCCGGACGCTCGCTCCGCTGCTTCGTTCACGTGCACGAAGCGGCCCTCAACGTCGTGCAGGCTCGCGGGAACCACGAGGCTGTCGACCAACTACAGGTCGACGTCCTGCAAACGGTGGGGCATCTCACCCATATGTTGAACCAGCCGCTGACGATGAGTCAACAACGACATTGCCCTCGCGCATGCCAGTTCGATTAGCCGAAGATAGCGGGGGCGGGATTTGAACGGAATCCCCTGACCTGGAACGTGCCTTTTTTCCAGCATATTCTTGATCAGCCGGGGCGTGGATAGGTCGCTCCACAGTGGTGCACGAGGAAACGGTCCGGCTCCTCTTCCCACACGAACCAGATCTTTGCGACTAGTTCAACGTGCTACGGAGTGTGGCAACGAAAGACCTGGCACCGCCCTCCGAGCCGACGGACGGATGATCTGAGGGCGGAGATCGCCGCCTCTGTCAACTAGGATCCCTGACCGAGCCAAGGAGGTCACCCGTGAGCGCAAGGATCCGCCGTCCATCGCCTGCC
This sequence comes from Chloroflexota bacterium, assembly GCA_036732045.1. Lineage (GTDB taxonomy): Bacteria > Chloroflexota > Dehalococcoidia > SM23-28-2 > RBG-16-64-32 > DATKKM01. The sequence goes on along the minus strand of DAINDD010000193.1, from coordinate 860 downwards.
ATGGTCGTCGCGTGTACCGCGCTGGCGATCTCGCTCGGGGGCGTCAGCTACGCAGCGACCTCGCTGCCGCGCAACAGCGTCGGCTCTGCGCAGCTGAAGCCGAACGCGGTGAACTCGGCGAAGGTGGCGAACGGCTCGTTGCTACGCGTCGACTTCAAGAAGGGTCAGCTCTCCGCCGGATCGG
>DAINDD010000193.1:0-666 GCA_036732045.1 Chloroflexota bacterium | reverse complement strand
CCACAGGCCCGCCAGGTAGAACGCCGGCCCGAAAGGCGACACCGGGCCCGCCGGCCCGAAAGGCGACACCGGGCCCAAGGGAGAGAAGGGCGACCCGGGCCCAAGCAGCGGCTACGCCGACCTCTCGGCCGGCCCGGCGACGGTGCCGACCTCGGCATACGCGCGCATCGCGACGCTGAGGCTTCCGGACGCGGGCAAGTACCTCGTCTGGTCGAAGACCCACATCCAGCCGGCGGGCTCGTCCCTGGCCGCGGAGTACGTCTGCAAGCTCGACGCGGGCGCCGAGGAGGACGTCACCTTGACGAGCGCTCCGGCGAACCTCATGGCGACGGTGACGAACATCCTCAGCCTCGACATCACCGACGCCACGACGGTGAACCTGAACTGCCGCGGAAGCGCCCCAGCAGCATTCGCCTACGAGTCGCGCATCGCCGCGATCAAGGTCGCAGACCTGGCGACGAGCAGCGGCTAGAGGATCCGCGCGCCGAGCGCGCTTGCGACCAGATCGCCTGCGAGCGCGCCCGTCGCGTTCTCGCGGTCGAGGATCGGGTTCGGGGTCAGGGTTCGGGGTTCCGACAAAGGAAGAGGCCCGCCGAAGCGGGCCTCTACTAGGAGTAGCGGGGGCAGGATTTGAACCTGCGACCTCCGGGTTATGAGCCCGGCGAG
>DAINDD010000192.1:0-2191 GCA_036732045.1 Chloroflexota bacterium | reverse complement strand
AGCGGGGCCCTCTCCTCACGGCGAGGGCCCCGTGAACTTTCCGAAGTGGGAGCCGCAATGCCCTTGAAGAACACCATCCAGAACGAGCGAGGACAGGCGATGACGGAATTCGCCTTCGTCCTGCCGATCCTGCTCGTCCTGCTCTTCGGCATCGTTCAGTTCGGGATCATCTTCAACAACTACGTCACGCTCACGGATGCAGCGCGTGCCGCATCGCGCAAAGGCGCCGTGTTGCGTGGCGACCCCAGTGCCAAGGCGAAGTGCGAGCAGACGGGCTACGACGCCGGAACGAATCTCAAGAATCCAAGAACAGATTTCGTCGTCACGTGCACATCCCCCTTCACCACCGGGTCGGACGTCACCGTGACGGCTACCTATCCCTACGACATCAAGCTGTTGGACTGGGTCGTTGCGAGCGGGACCCTCAACACGACTATGAAGGAGCGAGTCGAATGAGTGTCCGCAAAAACGAAAACGGTCAGGCGTTCGTCCTGATGACCCTTGCTCTCCTGATGATCATGGGCATGGCGGCACTCGTGCTCGACGTCGGAAGCTGGTACCACACGAAGCGCCAACTCCAGGCCACGGCCGACGCCTCGGCGCTCGCCGGCGCTCAGGCGCTACCGGAGCGTCCCGGTATCGGACTGACCCTGGCCATGGAATACGCGGACAAAAACGGGGGTCGGGTGCTGGGCAGTGACGTCGTGATCAACAACGACACGATCACCGTCACCGCGAAGAAGACAGACGCCGGCATTTTCAGCGGTGTGTTTGGGATCACCGCAACCGACATCGATGCCACTGCGACGGCGATACGAGGAAGCTACATCGGCTGGTCAGTCGGCCTCTCGCCGTGGGTGATCGACAAGCAGAGCGTTGAGTACGGGAGTCTCATCACCTTCAAGGTGACTTCGGGCGATCAGGCTTCTTCGGGCAACTTCGGCGGAGTCGATCTGCCCGTGAAAGAGAAGGGCTGCATCTACGGGCAGGGTGGCAACGACTACTACGACCTCATCGCGCGAAGAGAAAAGACCTGCTTGGTCAAGACGAACGAGCTACTCCCGGTCGAGCCCGGCAACAAGGCGGCCACCGGCACGGCGCTCGAGGACCGCGGCGCCATTCACAACTTCGATCCCAACAGCATCTTGACCACGTACGCGAACGGAAGCACCGAAATCACCGATTACAACAATCCGAATGTTGTCGTCCTTCCCGTCATCGAGGCCTTCAACCAGGGCAGTTCGGACCCCTTCAAAGTGGTGGCCCTGTCCTGGTTCATCATCACCGACTACACGAACAAGACAGTCACGGGAATGTTCGTCCGCTCCGGGGCGCCGGCGAACGCGACGTGCCCAACCTCGAGCGATCCGAACGCCTCGTGTCCGTTCGGGCCATACGACCCAAACGGCTTCGCCGTGGTCAAGCTCATCAAGTAGGCCTCAAGTTTCCAGGCTCTTTTAACGAAAAGAGAAGTACGTCTCAAGTCCTCAGGCCCTTCTAAGGAAAAGAGAAAGGACTATGAATTATCGCGCCAAGAATATCGGGATCGCCGTCGCGCTGGCCGCACTTGCCGCCATCCTGACGAGCGCATACGTCGTCAACTACAAGCGCCACGTGCAGCGCGGGGAAGGCAAAGTGACGGTCCTCGTCGCCGCGCGCGACATCCCGGCAGGTACTTCTGGCGCGGACGTTGTCGATCAGAAGATGCTCAAGGAGCAGACCGTGCCCCGCAAGGCAGTTGTCGCGGGCGCGATCTCGTCTCCGGACCAGCTCTCGCAGTACGTCGCCACCCAGGATGTCTACGAGGGCGAGCAGGTGAGCACACGACGCTTCGCTCCTCCCACGGAGCAGGGCATCCGGTCTCAGATCAAGGGCACGCAGCGGGCGTACGAGCTCGCGGGTGACCCGAACCAGCTGCTCGCCGGCACGCTGAAGGAAGGCGATCACGTCGACGTGGTCGGCAACTGGACCATCAAGGTTCAGGGCGGCACCGGCGACGACCATCACATCACTCGTGTCGTTCTGCGAAACCTCCTCGTCATGCGTGCGCCGATCGGTGGCGCCAGCGGGGCAACGGTCACCTCTGGTGGCGACAAGTCGCAGAACGTCCAGCTTCGCGTCACCGACGTCCAGGTACAGAAGTTGTTCTGGATCGAGAAGAACGGTGACTGGCATCTCACGCTTCGGCCCC
>DAINDD010000191.1:722-2194 GCA_036732045.1 Chloroflexota bacterium | reverse complement strand
AACTCGGAGATGTGCCAGGGCACGGCAAAACCGACCTCGTCCCAGTGCAGGGTCTCGCCGGTCAAGGAGGCCAGGAAGGTCAGCCCGGCCAGGATAGACCCCACCAGCCAGGTGGCCTGCTTGCCCCGCCGGTAGCCGCCGCTGACGAAGACCCGCATCATGTGGATCATGACAAGGGCGAAGATGACGTAGGCGTTCCAGTAGTGGAAGTTGATGACCACCTTCCAGACCGACGATTGGATCAGCGAGCGGGTGATCCCGTAGGCCAGGCCGGCGTCCGGCGTGTACTTGAATGCCAGCAGTCCCCCGGTCAGGAACTCCAGGATCATGGCGATCATCAAGACGCCGCCGAGCGCGTACCAGAAGACGTTGGTCTCGATGGGGATGAGGTACTCGCGGATCAACGAGCGGAGCGCCAATTGTTCTTCGATGGTACCCAAGGCGCCCAGACGTGCACCGTCGGTCGCCATGACCGACCGCGACGCGTCCACCGGCGTCGTGTCAAGAGGGACGCGCGGTGGCGGGGGTGCGGTCGGTGTCGAACTGGTCTCCATCGAAGTGGCTCCTTTCCTCAAGACGAGCGGCGACCCGTGCGCTTTGCGCGCCAGCCGCGACACTGCTACGCAATCCGGCCCGCCGTCCGTGTCGCCGAACCACCGCCCCAGGAAGGATGCACCGCGCCCGGCACTCGGCGCGAAGGTGACGGGGAGCACGAACCCGCGCCGAATGGTTGCTGTCTGAGCGAGGTCACTAGACCGCCGCCCCCCGCAAAGTCAACAAGCGGTTGGGCAGTTCGTGGGTGGGCCAGACATTGAGCAGGACCGGCACAAGTTGCCGCAGGCATTGCGGACCGGTGAGCCAATCTTCTTCTCCGTCCACGGCCCCGGCTTCAGAGACTACTTCGCCGCGAATCCTGAAGAAGGGGTGACACGCTCAGACCCGCGTCGCCTCTATCACACTGAAGGGCGAGTGCGTCGGGATCACCTGCTCCAGGCGGAACCCCGCCCCATCGAGCAGGCGCCGGTACTCCTCCTCCGTGCGTTCCCGGCCGCCCAGCAGAACCAGCATGTTCAAGTCCATCGCCTGTGCCGGGCTCGGTCGATTGTCCGCCGGAATAACCATCTCGACCAACAGGAGCTTGCCGCCTGCAGTGAGCGACCGATGGCAGTTGGACAGCAAACGTGTCGACTGCTCGTCGTTCCAGTCATGGAGAATCTGCTTCAGCAGGTGCAAGTCAGCCCCCGCCGGCACTGCCTCGAAGAAGTCACCGCTCACCAGCTCGCAGCGATCCGCCAGCCCCTGAGCGTCGAGCACCTCTTTCGCCGTCTCAATCACATGGGGCAGATCGAACAGGATGCCCCGCGTAGCCGGGTTGGCCTGTAGGACGGCCGCCAGCAGCACTCCATGCGCACCGCCGACGTCCGCCACCGTTCTCACCGCAGAGAAGTCGTACACCCGCACGAGCTCGCCCG
>DAINDD010000191.1:390-712 GCA_036732045.1 Chloroflexota bacterium | reverse complement strand
CTTCGGGGTCCTGCGCGTACCAGTCGAACAGATCCATCCCGAGGGCCGCGCGCGCCATCGGCTGCCCAGTCTTGACGCTCTCAAGCAGCCTTCCCCAGGGCAGCCAGTGCCCAGGCGCGGTCTCGGTGATTGCGAAGTTACGAACCGATCCGGGCGCATCCGAGCGCAACGTCTCGCCGAGCGGGGTCAGGCCGAAAGAGCCCGGGGAGTCCTCCGCGAAGACGCCGATGCTGGCTAGTAGGCGCAGCACCCGAAACAGGGATTGTGGGTCCGCGCCGACAACCTGCGCGAGCTCGTCGCTACCGCGCGGCCCGTGGGTGAG
>DAINDD010000191.1:0-380 GCA_036732045.1 Chloroflexota bacterium | reverse complement strand
GGGAACTTCGCGCTCAGTCATCACGTCCTCCTATGGGCTCTCGGTAAACATTCCGACGTGTGCATCCCTGTCGGTAGCCACTGTCGGCGATCATATAGACCACCGCAGAACATGTCTACGGTTTCGAGTCGCGAACTCTATAGGTCAACACTCTACTTGACGCGACAGAACTCAGAACCCTTGCCATCCGAGGTGCGGCGGACGGCAAGGGGTCTGGCCCCTTGGTGGAAAGCGCTCTAGCTTGAAAATTTGCGCAAAATGGTCTTGTTCGTTCCGGAGTAAGAGGTTTCGGGTTCGAGGCCTGCCGGGCGCTTCCCCCGGCGTATCGCTAATTCATTCGAGTACAAGTGACGAACAAGGTGTAAAGCGGCCACCGGCGC
>DAINDD010000190.1:0-2263 GCA_036732045.1 Chloroflexota bacterium | reverse complement strand
GAAAGACCGGGCAGGCGCCTGCTGCTAGATTCGCTGACGGTTGCGACTGGCGCAGGTGGTTCACCACCGGGGAGCGGCCATGGTCCGATGTGTGCGTCGTCCGCCTGGGCGCTCCTGTCACGATGCCCCTCTCAGGAGGTCATGACGTGGAACTGCGCTATGGAATCAACCCGCAACAGACTCTGACGGACGTCTCGCCGGTAGAGGCCGGGAGTTGGCCGATTCGGCTGCTGAACGGGGAGCCGTCATACATTAATCTGCTCGATGCGCTCAATGGCTGGCAGCTCGTACATGAGGCGAGCCAGGCGCTCGGCAAGCCGGCGGCGGCCTCGTTCAAGCACGTCTCACCAGCGGGTGCTGCAGTGGCCGGCCCTGTCGACGAAGTCATGGCCGAGCTCTACGGCGTCCGCGACGGCACGGTCGGGGACCTCACCAGCGCCTACCTTCGGGCGCGCGATGCCGATCCAAAGTCTTCGTACGGTGACTTCGCCGCTGTCTCCCATCCGGTCGACGACGAGTTGGCAGAGTTGCTGATGGGCGTCGTCTGCGACGGAATCGTTGCGCCCGGCTACGCCCCCGGCGCAATACGGAGGTTGAGCCAGAAGAGGAAGGGCCGCTTTCTGATCATCGAGGTGGATGCGGCATTCACCCCACCCAGACTGGAGTCCCGAGAGGTCTACGGTCTACGTCTGTCCCAGGAACGCGACCAGATACCCCTCACCGCCGACCTCCTGAAGGATTCCGCGGACGGACCACTCCCGGCCACGGCAGTGGAGGATCTGCTGCTTGGCCTGGCAGTCCTGCGGTACACGCAGTCAAACTCCGTGTGCTACGTCCGAGACGGGATGACCCTGGGGATCGGCGCAGGCCAGCAGTCGCGCGTCGACTGCACCCGGCTCGCCGGGGACAAGACCGACGTCTGGTGGCTGCGCAGACATCCAGCCGTTCGATCGCTCACCTTCCGCCCGGGCACTCGGACCCATGACCAGATCAACTGGCAGGTCCGTTTCATCGAGGGTGACCTCACCCCCGAAGAGAAACTGCGCTTGGATCAAGCACTGATCTCGCCCGCTGATCCGTTGACCTCCGGCCAGCGCGCAGAGTGGCTGGGGTACCTCACCGGCGTTGCCTTCGCCTCAGATGGTTTCCTGCCTTTCCGCGACAATGTGGATCACGCTCGCCGCCATGGTGTCTCCTACATCGCCGAACCAGGCGGTTCCATCAGATCCGGGGAGATTGCGGAGGCTTGCCGTGAACACGGCATCACTCTCGCCCGCACCGGACTCAGACTGTTCCACCACTGATCGAGTCGTCGGTCAACGGTGCGTCCGAGAACGCCGACATGGCCGATCGAGGATCCTCTTCTGGGCGGTCCTTCGCGCTGAATTCTCGGCGGCTGTGGCTGGGCCCCATGGGTGGCAGGCTGTCCAGCATGACTACATCGGATCCGAAGGCGGACCTTCACCGCTACCTACAGGCCGGCCGCGAGGCCCTGCTATGGAAGCTCGACGGGCTCTCTGAGTACGACGTCCGACGCCCACTCGTGCCTACCGGTACCAACCTGCTGGGACTGGTCAAGCACGTGGCCAGCGTCGAGGCTGGGTATTTCGGCGACACTTTCGGCCGGCCGTTCGGCGAGCCGTTGCCCTGGTTCGAGGAAGGCGCCGCGCCTAATGCGGATATGTGGGCTACTGCCGACGAGTCGCGTGAGCAGATCGTCGGGCTGTACCACCGTGCCTGGGCGCACTCGGACGCCACGATCGACACGCTCGCGTTGGACGCGACCGGTCTTGTGCTGTGGTGGCCGGAGGACCGGAGGGAGGTGACATTGCACCAGATCTTGGTACACATGATCGCCGAGACCCACCGGCACGCCGGGCATGCTGACATCGTCAGGGAACTCGTCGACGGCGCCGCCGGGCTGCGGGATGGCAACGACAACATGGCGCCAGGCGACAAAGAGTGGTGGCTGAGCTACCGGAGCCGGCTAGAAGACGCGGCGCAGGAGGCCGGCCAGAACTGAGCCATACCGAAACTGTCCCCGCACACGACGTTCGCTCTACTAGAGTCGGCCCGCGCATCGTGGACGATTGCCGCAAGCCGATCCGCTTGCGAAGACCATCAGTGCGGCGGCCGCGGGCAGTCGCTGATCACCGGTTGCCGTTCCTCTTATGGCGATCGGTCAGGTGTAGACGGCATCCCGAAGTCCGGATAACCACGCGGCGAAACCCTCGACGCCGGCGAACGAGATCGTTGAGGCCGA
>DAINDD010000189.1:1937-2312 GCA_036732045.1 Chloroflexota bacterium | reverse complement strand
CTCCGGGAATAGCGGGATGGTCGCCCCGTTCCCACTGCCGCCGCGTCAGGAAGGTAACCTCGTGGCCGCTGGCCGCCAATCGCTCGGCGAGGTTTCGATACCAGCGCTCGGCTCCGCCGATCGTGTACGGGTAGAGGCAGTCATAGACGATGCAGACGCGCATGACCCATATCCTTGCTGCCGAGCCCATGGCCGTGACCGCAGCAGCGCCAGCCAGCTGTCGCGTATCCGTCGTCATTCCCTGCCTCAACGAGGCTGAGACCATCGTGGAATGCGTCACTCGTGCGCGCAGTGTGTTGGAAGAGAGCGGGCTCGCCGGGGAAGTGATCGTCGTGGACAATGGCTCCACCGACAGCAGCGGAGATCTTGCGCGCG
>DAINDD010000189.1:955-1927 GCA_036732045.1 Chloroflexota bacterium | reverse complement strand
GAGCCGCGCCGAGGCTACGGAAGCGCGTATCTCGCCGGCCTCGACGTCGCCCATGGGGACTACATCGTCATGGTGGACGCCGATTTGACGTACGACTTTCGCGAGATTCCGCGCTTTGTGCACGAGCTCGACAACGGCGCGCAGCTCGTGGTCGGCAATCGCATGCAAAGCATCAAGCCGGGCGCGATGCCGTTGCTGAGCCGGCTCGGGAATCCGCTCCTCTCCGGCTTCCTCAACGTGCTGCACCGGACGAACATCCGCGACGTCCATTGCGGGATGCGAGCGGTCCGCCGGGACATGTTGCCGGTTCTGAATCTCCGAACGGTCGGCATGGAGTTCGCGTCCGAGATGGTGATCCGGGCGACGCGCGAGCGGCTGGATGTCAGAGAGGTTCCTATCGAGCTCCATCCGCGCGTTGGCAGCTCGAAACTCTCGCCGTTTCGCGATGGCTGGCGGCACTTGCGCGTCATTCTCGTCTACAACCCCACGTTTCTCTTCTTGCTGCCAGGCGTGGTCATGCTGTTCGCCGGCTCGCTCATCACCTTGCTCGTCTTCGTTCACGTTCCGGTCTTCGGTCGTGATCTGTACGTCCATTCGCTGATCATGGGCTGTCTGTTCATCATCCTGGGCGTACAGGCGATCGGCCTCGGCTTGTCCGCGCGGGCCTTCGGCGTCTACTTCATCAGCGAGCAGGATCAGCTTTTCCAGAAGCTGCGGTCGCGGCTCCGGCTGGAGCATGGGCTGGCTCTTGCGCTGCTCGTAGGCGCCGCCGGCCTCGCGCTCGTTGGCATCGTCATCGGAAAGTGGGCGTCCCACGGTTTCGGGACGCTGAAAGAGGAGCAACTCGCGATCCTGGCCGCGACCGTGATCGCCGTCGGCGCTCAGATCTTCTTTACTTCCTTCCTCTTGTCGATCATCGGCCTCCGCCGGCGCCGCGACGAGCCGTAAGTCGAACCGCACGGCGGTCCGGCG
>DAINDD010000189.1:0-945 GCA_036732045.1 Chloroflexota bacterium | reverse complement strand
GCCGCGAGGTGGCGGTCGTTCGAGGGATGGGTTGGTACGCGCAGTTCCGCCGGTGCACTCTTCGTCCTGGCGCTGGCGGTATTTGCGCTGCAGAGCCTTGTCTTGCCCGCCTATCCCGGCCGCGACATGGACAGGTATCTGCAGACGTTCGTGCAGCTTGGATACCACGTGCCGGTCTATCCAGCCGTTCTCAATTCGCGCGGTCCATTCGCCGCCCTCGGAGTCGGTCTCCCGCTGGAGATCGGAGCCTGGGCCGCAGAGGTCTGGCTGGGTCTGCTCTACGCCCTCTCGATCGTCGCCTGGGGTCGTGTCGCCCTGACGTTCGGGGCACGGGCCGCCGTCCTCACCACCGGGTTCCTGCTCGTTTACCCCGGCTACGGAATCCTCTTCCACCAACTGGCAAGCGATTCGCTGTTCGCCGCTGCCTTCGCGGGCTGGGCGGTTCTTCTGACGAGGGCGATCCTTCGGCCGTCGGTCAAGGCGTTCGTGGTCGTGGGGCTCGGCATGGGCGTGCTGGTGCTCGTTCGCCCCGCGAACCAGGTCCTCATCGTCATGGCGTTGCTCCCGCTGTTTCTCCGCGCCCCTTGGCGCGAGCGGCTGGCGTGGCTCGCAGCCTTCTTTGTGGCAGCCGTTGGCGTCACGCAGGCCTGGAAAGCCGTGGCCCAACTGCGTTACGGCGATGCCGTCGCGCTCAAGCCCAGCACCGGCCTGATTGCCGTTGCGCTCGTGCTCCTGCCGCTTCTGCTTGCGGCTCCATGGCGGAGACGTGTCGCTTTGCTGCTGGCTCTCCTCGTCGTTTCGGTCGTGGCGGTGAAAGGCTGGCCCGGCCAGAGTCCGGTGCAATACGCGCGATCCGTAAAGCAGAACGAGTCCCTCCAGTTCCTCTACCGGGCGTTCGAGTTGGACCGAATCATCTCCCCCGACAACGGCCCTGCTTCCCAGCGG
>DAINDD010000188.1:0-2341 GCA_036732045.1 Chloroflexota bacterium | reverse complement strand
CCTTGGCGTCTATCGGCTGCGCGCAGGCCAGTATGTTCAGGCGGCCGCCGGACCAGTCCGCATCGCCGACCGACTCGACCACACGCGTGTCGAGCTTGATGCCGCAGGCTTTGGCCTGTCGTTCGATCACGCTAGGATCGCTGAACACGATTGGGTCGCAGGCGCTGCGCACCGCCGGGTCAAGTGCGGCTTTGAGGCCAATCTCGGGCCCGATGCCGGCCGGATCGCCAGTGGCGATGGCTATTTTCGGTTTGTCACTCATTTGATGTTCGACAGTAGTTGAGTTTCACCGCAAATAGAAGATGGGCACCCATTAGCCGGGCGCACATCTACCGTTTTGATTGCACTGAGCGATTGAACGAGCCGGCGGCTCACTCCCACGGCATGAGCGAGGCATGGATCACGTCGGGCACGCCCTGGCCGCCGACCGACCTGATGGCAAGGTCCACGTCCTTCAGTCCGAATTTGTGGGTCGTCACCAGCTCGAGCGGGAAGCGCTTCGAGGCAAGCTGTTCCAACGCGAGCTCGCACGCCTTGTAGCTGTGGCCGCGTGCGCTCTTCATGGTGATAAATTTCACCGTGAACTTTTCGAGCGGGAAATTAGGAAAATCCCGCAGCTCGCCCTGCGCCACGATGACGCCGGCCTTGCGCTTGAGCGCCTCGATGCCGAGCAGGATGGGAAGCGTCCCTGCGCCGGCGGTGCAGTCGAGCGCTACGTCGACGCCCTTGCCGCCGGTGATCTCCTTGATGCGTGCCAGCGGATCCTCCTTCTGCACGTCGATGGTGTAGTCGGCGCCGAGCTTCTTGGCGACCGCCATGCGTGCGCCGTCCTTGGATGTGCCGGTGACGATGATGAGCGAGGCGCCGGCCTGCTTGCAGATAACGGTCTGCGAGAGGCCCTGCTGGCCCGGACCCTGGATCAGTACCGTCGAGTTGTAGCCGACGCCGCCGTCGAACAGGGACCACTCGACGCCGTTCGCCATCGGGGTCACCAGTCCGGCCAGTTCCGGCGTAACGCCTTTCGGCACGTGATGCACGACCGCATTCCATGGCAGGTAGACGTATTGCGCAAAGCCGCCCCACAGATGCGGCGTCTTCTCGGCCGAGGTGTAGCCGTAGCGGATGGCGTCGGGGTTGGTGCGCCAATTGGTGTTCTCGCAATGCCGATACTGGCCGGCATGGCACCACTCGCACTTGCCGCAACTGACGTAGTGCTCGACAAAGACCAGGTCGCCTTCCTTGAAACCCTTGCGGGCGCTGAACTCGCGGCCCGCCTTGGCGATCGTGCCAATGTTCTCGTGGCCCATGATCACGGGCGCGTCCGAGGGGGGCGTCTTGTAGAGCTTGACGTCGGTGCCGCAGATGCCGGCGACCTCCATCTTCATCAAGGCGGCGTCTGCCGGGATGTCCGGCATCGGGAAGTCCCGGATTTCGGTCCGGCTCGGGCCCACTCGTACCGCCGCCAGCACTTTCTCAGCCATGCAACGTCCTCCAGAGGAACTCGTGAAAACGCGGTCTACTTTCGCCGCGAGCGACTGTAAAGTGTCGCTAATGGGTATCCAAGGGCGCGGCTTCAAGAAGAGAACTCCCCAACACCTCCAAGCCCTGAACCGGGTGAGGGAGTGGACGAGGCTGCGCTTCGATCTCGCCGACGAAACGGCAATCCTCGTTTCTGAAATCGCCTGCGCGCTGCCCGGCTGTCCGCCGCTGGAAACCGTGATCGCGTTCTGGGAGAATGGGCAGCGATATCACTTCAAGATATTCAAGCCGGTGGTGGAGGTGGTTACCGACGATCTGCCGTTCACCTGGCAGAAGGATTCACTCGCCGTGCCCGTCGACTTCGACTTCGTCTGCGACTGCTGCTGAGGTCAATTCTTTCGGAGAAAGCGCCGCCATGGCCGCTCTAAGATTAAAGACGGTCACCCGCACGCAAGGCAACAACCGGGCCCTCAAGGACGGTACGGTGAAGCCGAAGACCTTCGCGTTCGACTTCGTAGAGGTCGATCCGCTGATCGACGCGTTTCGCCGCATGGTGCGGGGCAACGAGTTCGACATCTGCGAGATGGCGATCACCACTTACATCTGCGCCAAGGCCCACGGGAAGCGTTTCACCGCCGTGCCGGTCTTTCTGGTGCGCGCCTTTCATCACGGGGCTATCGTCTACAACACCAAAGCCGGCATCCGTAGCCCGAAGGATCTGGAAGGCAAAAAAGTCGGCGTCAATCGCGGCTACACGGTCACCACCGGCGTGTGGGCCCGCGGCGTCCTGCAGCAGGAACACGGCGTGGACCTGAACAAGATCACCTGGGTGCTCTCCGGCGACGAGCATGTGGCCGAATAC
>DAINDD010000187.1:0-2349 GCA_036732045.1 Chloroflexota bacterium | reverse complement strand
GGCGCCTCCAACGGCGAGTCAGTTGCGACCAGCACTTGTCCGCATGGCGATGGGCTTCTGCGACGTCGGCCTCCTATCCGCGCATCGCGTGACGCTCGCTGGCGACCGCGGAACGCGCCGCAGCGGCGAACACCCTCATGCGGTCGTCACGGGCTGATGTCTACCTTCTCAGCGCCGAGCCGACGATCGCCTTCAGCGTCGCGATTGCATGCGGAAGCGCCGGTCCCGCTTGCGGAGCCTTGACCACCCGGTTCACGCCGCGGCCACTGATGCGCTCCTTCGACGCCCACGCATGCAGACTGATGTCGTAGTTCACACCGCCGGCAGTGAAGTAAAAGATGAGGTGGCCCGCCCCCTCGCCGCCGCCCCCGGGATTGGTCGGCGCTAGCACGAACTGCCCGTACTCTCCATACCAGCGCACCCAGCCGAATGAGGCCGCCCGAGTCCGGTTCGGAGTGAGCAGCACGTCGGTGACGCGGTGCGCGGCCTCAGCCGCGGCGAAACTCGGCCCGGCGATCGACCGTGGTTGTGAGCCGGCCGCCGCTTGAATGTCGACGTGGACGTGGTACGGGGGCGGGTCCATCGGAGCGTACGACGGTGAGAACCATTCCCTCCCGTCCCATGCGCGCACTTGTGCTCCTGCGGTACGGCCGGGCAAGGGTGCGACGACCTCGTAGCTCCAACCCGGCAACGTGCAACGGCTGCTTGCAATCTTACGTGCACGGCGTTCGCGCATGCATCCGCCAGGTCGTAACTGCCAGCGTGGAGCGACAACGGCACCGACCGCGGGCATATGCGACGCAGCAGTCTCGACTCAAGGCAGCGCGCAAGCGCCGGGCCGGGAGTCGAGATCATCGGGACCGCGGTGACGGGCGGGATCCGAGCCGGCGCAGGATGAGTCGCTGATGGTGCCGGTGAAGGATGTACCACAGCCGGCCGGCGCTGCGGCGAGTGATGCTTTCCGCTCGTGTCGCCGCAGGAGGCCAGCACGAACGCGAGCAGCACCGCCACGCGCGGCGACCAAGCGCCCGTCATCCGGCGCTTCCGGGTGGTCTGCGCGGGGATCATCTCGCCTCTCGTCTGACCAGTAAGCCATACGTAGGAGTAGGTCAGCAGGTCTGAGCGATTCACTGGCTACGAGGGGGCGTCCCCGCTCCTCATTCCGGCTGCCAACAGAAGCCTTCGACGCTCCGATCAAGTCGCGAGATGCTCTCTCCGATGGGTGGAGAGAGCATCTCCCGTGACAGCCGGCCCGAGTTGGGCCTAGCCGACCAAGGAGGTGCCCGGGGGATCGCGGCAACGAACCCGTTTCGCGCCAGACCCAGGGTTGGCAGCCACCAAGCGATGTGCGTATAGCGTTCCTCCTTCGAGTCGGCTACCTCGCGCGGTGAGGCTTCTCCCCCAGTGGCCAGGGGCACGAGCGAGGACCGTGGGCGTGCTGGGCGGCCCACTCGTGCTCGAGGACGGCGAAGTCGATCTCGTCGCTCCAGTCATCGTTGAACCACTCGTTGCTCACCAGATGAGCTTCTCGCCGCATCCCGAGACGATTGGCAAGCCGGAGGGAGGCCTCGTTCCGGGCGTCAACCCTGGCGATCACCCGGTGAAGACCAAGCTGGTCGAAGGCCAGGTGCAGCAAGGCGTGCGATGCCTCGGTGGCGTAACCCCGGCCGGAATAGCGCGGATGAAACACCCAGCCGAGTTCGCCGCTTCGATGCTCGGCGCTGCGGAAGAACAGCACCACGTCTCCCACTACATGGCCGGTCTCCGCTAACTCGACCCCGAGCGTGAGCGCCTGATCTTCATCTGCGATTTCCTTGCGAGCCCATCCGCCCTCAAGCTTCTCGGTGACCGTCTGGTGGTCCATCGGCGCGAACGGCACGAATCGACACACCTCATCAAGCGACCTGTAGGCGACCAGATCCTCGGTGTCTGTAGAGACGAGTGGCCGCAGCATCAGCCGGGCCGTGAAGACCGGGTAGTCGGGTCGAAGCAGCATCCGGCCATGATGCCGATTCCCGCCCGCTGCAGGATGGTCTGTCGCATGCCAGCTCGACGAGGTGCCGTGGGACCTGATCGTTTGTGCGGTGGAGACGGTCACCGACGCCCGCTGGGTGCTGTTGTATGTGAAGCGGTGGCTGGCTGCGCCGCTCAAGCAGCCTGATGGTGCCCTGATTGAGCGCACGAAGGGAACGCCGCAAGGATCGGCGGTTTCGCCCGTTCTGGCGAACCTGTTCATGCACTATGCGTTCGATTCGTGGATGGCCCGGGAGTTTCGGGGCTGCCCGTTCGAGCGCTACGCCGACGACGGTGTGCCGAGAACGCTGAAGGAGGTTCGATGTAGAAGGCGAT
>DAINDD010000186.1:248-2387 GCA_036732045.1 Chloroflexota bacterium | reverse complement strand
GGATGCCGGCCGCCGCGGTGATTCGCCTATTAATCTGCTCGGTCATGTAAGTGCCCCTTCCGCTCGTAGCCTCAGCTCGCGAATGATAGCACGGGCCGCGACCGTCGCTTCGAAGCCCCCGGCTTGCCGAAAGAGTTGGGAACTGCGCCGGCACCGTGGGGCGCAGGAAATGCACAGGTTGGACCGATTTGCAGCATTTTAGATCTGCAGTACCTCCGCGCCCGGTCCCACCTCTAGATCGCAGGCGTTCACGGTCATCGCCAGCATGCTGTAGTAGCCAATCGTCCCGGTTAGCTGAATCAGCCCCTCGTCGCCGAACCGCGCCTGGAGCGCTTTGAAGGTGGCGTCGTCGATCCGATGCTTCCGGAGGAGCTGCTGCGTCAACTCCACGACCTGCGCGTCCTCCGGTGGCATACCGTGCGTATGCTTTTCGCGGATGGCCGTTATGGTCGATTCTGGCACACCCTGCCGGCGTGCGCCGCCGGTCTGCGCACCCCAGATATACACCGCATCCAACTCCCGGGCGACCGTCATCGCGGCGAGCACCCGTACCCGCATATCGAGTGAGCCCTCGAAGCGAATAAAGGCCCCCAGTTGCGCCACGTGGCCGGCCAGCTCCGGACAGTGAAGGATCATCGTGAACGGTCCCTGAATCGCGCCCCGGCTCTCGACGATGGCATCCACGATCCCTGAGTGCTTGGCAGCCACTTGATCCTTACTGGTGATGAGCGACAGTCTTGCCATGGTTTACCCTCCGCCCAACTTGATCGAGCGATCCTGGTTCCGATCATACCGCAGCGCCGGGCAGGGTCCGCCCTCAGGCACGACACTAGCACGCCGATCGACCAATATCTCAACTCGATAGCTGAGGCAGCGTGATCGCCTCGGAATCAGATACGTCCCAGCCCGGCGTAGGTTGACGGACGCCGGCGACGGCCTTAGACTTCCGGCGAAGAGCGGCGGAGGTGCGACATGGACTTCTGGCAATCGGCTCCCTATCGAACGGGCGCACTCTCGTGGCGGCTTTCACGGCGTCGCCTGCTGAGCGTCATCGCTGCCGGCGGCGCAAGCGCCTACCTGGCCGCATGACAGTAGCAACAACAAGCCGGCCGGCTCGGGCGCCGCCACGCAGGCGGCCGGGGCTGGAACCGCTGCGGCTGGCGGGACGCGCGCCGCCGGCGCTGGAGCAGCGTCGCCCTCAGCCTCGACGCAGACGGCTGCTCAAGCCCACGGCGGCTCGATCAAGCTTGCCTACCACGCCGATCCCCAGTACCTCTCGGTGCGCGGCTCGCTCAGCGGCTACGACCCCAACTTCCTGATGGTTAACGGCGACTCCCTCATCTATATCAAGCCCGACGGCACGGTCGATCCCGCTATTTCGCTTGTCTCGAAGTACGAGTTCGCCGATCCCACGACCCTCGTACTGTCGCTGCGGCCGAACGTGCAGTTCCATGACGGCACCAACTTCGACTCGGCCGCGGTGAAGGGCGACTTTCAGTTCCTGACCGACAAGACGAAGGCGAAATCGTTCGGCTACGCGACCATCCTCGATCCCGTGGCCGGCATCGATACGCCGGACGCCACGACGGTAAAGCTGACGTTGAAGACGCCCAGCCCGGCTCTCGTTGGCGGCCTGGGCGTACAGCCAGGCATCCCGTTCTCGCTCACGCAGGTGCAGAAGCTCGGCGACGACGAGCTGCTCAAGCCGGCCGGCACGGGGCCGTACAAGGTCGACTCCTACACGTCGGGCACCGGCTGGTCGTACGTGAAGAACCCGAGCTTCTGGGGACCGAAGGACGGCACGCCGTTTCTGGACCGGATCGACTTCAAGGTCATCACCGACGTGAACGCCCGGGCCGCCGCGCTGCAGAACGGCGACGTAGACGTGGCCTGGTTCGACGACAGTTACGATGCCACGCTCACGTTGAGCAAGGACAAGACGATTGCCCAGGCGAAATTCTTCGCCGGGCCGTCGGTGCTGTCCCTGAACCACAGCAAGCCGCCGCTGGACAACCTGAAGGTGCGGCAGGCGCTGGCCTCGGCGATCGACAAGGCGAAGGTGCTGCAGGTCATCAACAACGGGCAGGGCGCCGTCGCCGCGGGAGGCCTGCTGCCGCCGGGCACCTTCGGCGCGATCCC
>DAINDD010000186.1:0-238 GCA_036732045.1 Chloroflexota bacterium | reverse complement strand
CCCAAGATCCAGTGCAAGCCCTGCGACACCTCATCCTGCCTGCGCTCGCCCTCGGGCTGGCGCTGATGGCGGGGATCGCGCGGCAGACCCGATCAGCGATGCTCGAGGTCCTGCGCGAGGACTTCGTGCGCACGGCGCGCGCCAAAGGACTGCGCCAGCGGAATGTGATCTGGAGGCACGCCTTCCGCAACGCCGTTCTGCCCGGGCTCACGGTCGCCGGAATCTCCGCTGGTCACAT
>DAINDD010000185.1:0-2419 GCA_036732045.1 Chloroflexota bacterium | reverse complement strand
GAGCCACTCGCCGTTCGCTAGCGGTGAGCGACTCGACGCCGCTGACGCGTTCGCGGCGGGGACGCGCGCCGGCGGTCACGAGCTCTTCGCGTGCTCGGGCGGCGAGGGCACGGGCGCCGCAGCGCGCTGCCAGGTCGAGCGCGCGGCGCAGCACCTCTCGGGCCTCTGTGCGCCGGCTGGCGCGTCGAAGCGCGGCTCCGAGATCGGTAAGTGCCTGAGCCAGCTCCAGCCGTGACGGGCATGTTTCGACCGCAGCGGCCGCCTCCCTCACCAACGAGATCTGCTCGTCCGCCTTGCACAACAGGCCCAGGGCGCGCAGGGCAACCCCGATCGCGCGAGGCACGAGGAATACGCGCGCACTGCCAGGTCCCCGTTGGCGCGGAGAGCGGCGCGGTTGGACGCCGAAGAGAGCGGTGGGTCGCGCCCTGAGGGGTGCCGGGCGGCAGTAGCTCGCCCTACGGCGGTGGGGAGACATCGTCGGTGAGCTCCGGAGCTCGTCAGGCGGTAGCCGTAACCTCCGACCTACGAACTGCCGCTCGAAGCCGTCCAGAACTGGGAGTGTGCTATGCGCTGGGTTTGAGTTGTGGACGGAGGCCTCTTAAACCCGTGTCGGGCTCGTGTGGTCCTTGCAGGGCGTCGACGTTCATGGTGGCTCCGGGATGTCGGGTGACGGGCAGTACGGCTTCCTCGGTGTCGCGCTGGGTCTGTTCGACATCTCGCTCTTGCAAGCTGCGATCTGGGCTCGAAGCTCCGTTCCATCCAATTGATGGAGACTCCCGATACCGTTCGCATCACCCATGCCGCGGTTGTCCGTGCCTTTTGCCCTCACCTATCCGCGACAGCTCCGACAAATCCCTTAGGCGGCAGCTGGCTGCGGTGCCAGGCATCAACGGCAGCAAACGCTTCATCGCGCGTCTCGTACGGACCGGGCTGAAAGTCAGGCACGCCGCTCGCAGGAACTGCAAACGCAAAGTGGCCCGGGCGGTCACGACCGACCACCTTCATCTTCACCAGCACCACCATCACGTCACCACGGCCGCCACCCGTGAAGCGCCAATGCTCTGCATTCGAACCAACATCGTCAACCTCAACACGATCAAAATCCTCTTCCACAAGTACCCCTCCAAACTGGTCGTGCCCTACGACGTAGCACAGAGCGCGCCAAGGCCCTTTGCCAACTCTGGAACTGACGGTTTTTTAGCGAAAGCGCGCTTTTCCCACGTGCCATTTCTTCCCTGCTGTGATATGCTGCCTCCGATTAGAGGCTTGACAAGCCGCAGCAGGAGGATATGGATGAAAATGCCGATGTTCGGGATCGCTCTGCTCGGGATGCTTGCGTTTTGCAGCGGAAACGCGTCGCGCGTGATGGCGGCCGGCGGTCACCCGCTCCTGCTGCAAAGCGACGCGCCGCCCGGATTTGGGAAGCTGCACACGAAGGTGTACACCACCTGGGTCAAGAAGATGAAGGTCACCACCAAGACCACGGGGCTGGGCAAGGGGGCGAACAGCTGCGACGCGTTGAAGGGGTCGAAGAAGGACGGCTGGGTTCGCGGCATGATCCAGGCGTTCGACAGCCCGAGCATACTCAGTGACTTCGAGTTGTGTGAGTCGGTGTTCTTGACGGCAGCCGGCGCGAAAACGGCCTCCTCGGCCGCGACCGCGGATCTGACGAAACAAGCCGCCAAGGTCAAAGCAATGAAACCGATACCAGGTCTTTCCATCGGCGACGCGTCTCGGGGAGTCTTCGCCGTGCAGGGCAACTTTGTGAACGCGGAGCTCGTGTTCCGTCACGGCACCGCTGTCGTTCTCCTGCTGTATCTAGGAAGTGGTCAGTTCACGGGGGCTGCATTCGTAGCGGCCGCACAACGCGCAAATGGCCGGATTAAACAAACGGCGGCATAATGCCGCGGTGAGATGCGCAGGATTGGGTTTTGCGCGCATGGTTGCTTTCCCGCATCCCGCAGGGTTTCGAGTCGGGCGGTCCAGAGCTCAAGAAGCGGTACGACTTGCGCTGAGCTACTTGGGTTCCATCGGCAGCTCGGGGTGGAGGGACCACTCGATCAGGGACCCGTCGTAGACGGGAACCTGGTGGCCGGTGTGCATCTCGTGGATCAGGGCGAAGAGGCTGGCTCGAACCCCGACTTCGCAATAGGCGACCATTCGTTCCGGGGCGCTGAGGGCTTCGTCTAGACGCTGACTGTAGGTTGCCAGGTCGACAAAGCGTTCGAAGGCGCCGAACAGGCCGGAGAATCGGAAGTTCACGGCGCCGGGGAGATGTCCGCGGCGGGGTAGGTAGGTCTGCTCGTAGCCGGAGAATTCTTCGGGGGATCGAGTGTCCACCAGCTGCGGGAAAGAGCCATTTTTAAGCCCATCCGCGAGCTCAGGCAGGGTGCACCGCCGGCTTGTCTGCCGGTTCACT
>DAINDD010000184.1:0-2473 GCA_036732045.1 Chloroflexota bacterium | reverse complement strand
CGCAACACCTCGGCGACTACCCAGGAAGGGAAGTCGGTGACCGTTGTGCTGCATGGCACAACGGTAAAGGGCGCGCCGCTGACCTACCGGATCGTCCACCGCCCCAAGCACGGAACGCTAGGACCGATCAACCAGCGCACCGGGACCGTCAGATACACGCCCAAGCCGGGCTACACCGGACGGGACAGATTCACCTACAAGGCCACCAGCCGCAACGGCACGTCCAAGACCTCGACCGTCACCATCACGATCAAGCCCAAGTCCAAGCCGAAGCTCAAGCCCCCGGCATTCACGGGCTGACAGGCGACAGGGCGGGCGCATACGGTCGCCCGCCCCTTCCCTGAGCACCTCAATCGACTAGCCAAGCAGGACCCATCATGAGCCGCGCTCTGCGGTTTGCCAGCGGACTCACCACAGCGCTGTTGCTGCTCGGCGGCGCAACCGCCACTGCGATTGCCGCGCCCTCACCGCGACGCTCAGGTCGACCAGCGGTGCAAGCGACACAGCAGCTCGCGAGGCTAAACCACGACACGGAGGCATTCTCACGCCCGAACCGTGGCTCCAGACCAGTGGCAATGGTCAGCGCCACGCGACCAATCACCGGCGAGCAAACCGTGCTTCCCGTGATCGCTCACGCCACCGACGCCCACGGCACGACCTGGCTAAGCGTGCTCCTACCAGGCAGACCAAACAGCCACACAGGCTGGATCTCAGCGCGCTCAACAACACCGGCGCTCACAAAGTGGCAGATCATCATCCGCATCTCCACGCGACAGGTGACAGCCCTCTGGGACGGCCGAGTGGCGCGCACCTTCGAGGCGGTCGTCGGCAAGCCATCAACCCCCACACCGCGAGGACGCTTCTTCGTCGAAGAAACCGTGAAGTTAGGCCCACACAAAGTCGGCGCCCCATACGCGCTAGCGCTAAGCGCCCGCTCGAACGTACTGCATGAGTTCGACGGCGGCCCCGGACAAATCGCGCTACACGGCACAAACAACATTGGCGGCATCCTGGGCACAGCCGCCTCTCACGGATGCATACGCCTCGACACGCAAGCCATCACCTGGCTCGCGACCCGCATCCGACCCGGCATCCCAGTCACCATCACTCCCTGAGCCGACCGTCCGCCGGGCCGTCACCGCGGCCGCTGATAACCGCAATCGCACAACGGAGGCGCGTCGGTCGCCAGGATCGAGACGGTCTAACCAGACGAGTTGCGGTCGTCCTTGAGGTCGTCGGGTTCGAGCAGCTCGACTTCTGAGCTGAGGGCCGAACCGGCGACCGCGACGCCGCGCTTGCTCTGGACCGCACCACGAGCAAACGACCGGAACCCGAAAGCGACAGTCTCCACGGCCGCCGAGCAGACTGCTGGGTCCGACGAGACGCAGAGGCGCTCCACTCTCCGTCCGTGAGCCCAACGTCTGCATAGGCAGCGGCGCGCCGCTTAGCGCCGGGAAACTCGGAGCCGCGACTTGCGCTGTGCGCGATTATGTGAGCGTCAGGGCGGGCGAGAACCTCACTTCTCATTTCACGAACCACCGGCCACGCCGTCTGCCGATTCGGCCGAGGCTGTGACTTCCGCTCCGAGCCACTGGCTAGCTGAAGGAGCGGCCACGATCTGGTAGCCGCCTGGGCGACGAAGCAGGTGCCGACGCCCAGCAGATGCCCGGCTTCTGCTGCCCGCGCCCTTACTACGCGATGCCGGCAGCCGCAAACGCTTCATCAAGCGTTTGGGTTGAAGACACCTCGGAGATAGACCCCGTAGGCGGCCCTGCGAGTACCTCTCCGAGCGCGGCGAAGAACTCGGTGAAATGCGGCGTGTGGAAATGGGCGTACAGGCCATCGAGGCTTGCCCATTGCTCGACAAAGATGTACGTGTTGGGAGTCTCGACAGCCTCGTAGATCACGTAGCTCTGGCAGGCGTCCTCGGCGCGCGAGGGGGGCGTGACCGCATCAAGGATCTCACGCCAGCGCTCGCGCGCCTCCGGCTTGATCGGTGCTTGTGCGTGCAGAATGACCATGGTGCAGTCCTCCGTTCGGCAAGGCTGTGGTTGCATTGGCCCCGCAACGCTCTCAGTCGCGGCGTCGCACGGTCCGACGTGCGGAGCCTCGCACAGATCGGGGCGTAAGTGCCACGTTTCCGCTGCCGCTCGGGCGAGAGGAGGTCGTGGCGCGAGGGGCGAATGCAGGCCGCACCTCGCGGACACCGCCCGTTGTGCGATTCGCCGAGGCAGAAGCAGCGATGGGCCCTGGACGAGGGTCCCGTCGTACCTCCTTTCACGCACCACCAGCCACGATGTCAGCCGCCGTGGGCTGAACGGGTGCATTGCAGAAGAGAGAGCAACCGGCCCAAGTCGACGGTGGCGTTTCGATTTCAGGCGGAGCGAACCGCGGCCGCGTGGCCTGGTGCTGGCATCTGCCTAGGCATCAGGGCCACCGGACCTGCCGGGCCTGTGGTCCCCGCCTTCCGCGC
>DAINDD010000183.1:0-2481 GCA_036732045.1 Chloroflexota bacterium | reverse complement strand
CGACGACCAGCGTCGCGAGCGCGGCGCGCTTCGCGGTTTCTTTCATGACCAGGCCATTACAACCCATGCCAGCGATCTCCGCCAAGAGCGCGCGCCGCACGGGTCCTGGGAGGTTTCGACGCGCGAAGGTCCCGAGTAAAAGCGGTGAGGGGTTTCAAAATCTAGGTTTCCGATCTGGCGTAGGCGCCAGGTCCTGGTTCCCGCTCGTCCCGATCCGGGCCGTGGAGAAAGGAGAGATCAAGTGGACGACGTCTCAGATCCTCCCCGCCGCCGATCCCCGGCAGACGAGCGTTTCCAGTCCATGCGACTGAGCTGACTTCGAACTCGCGAGTCCCGGTTATCCCGGCTAGGGCCGGGAACCGGGGCCGCTCGTGTTGTTCGGACGACCTCTTGTGGGTGTAGCAGCTCGCGGATCGCTCATATCCCGTGGACTAATGTTGTGCGCGCGAAGTCCTAGCCCAGGCAGGCGAAGCCGAGGATCGGGCGGAGCTCGATCGCGTTCGGGGCCAAACCCTCGACGCGCTCTAGAGCTTCTCGGCGAGAGCGAAGCGTTCGTCTTGCGCGACCACCAACGCCCCGACAACCTCATGACCCGAGATGGTCAGGTAGCGCGGCGAGTCGGATCGCGCCTCTTCGTACTCCTCGAGCGTGAGAAGGATGTGCGCGAAGCAGCGCGTATCGCTGCACTCACACAAGAACGGGATCGGCGTCCCGACCTCGAGCTCCCGTGCCTTCTCGGCGACCCTCTCGTTCGCGTTGCGGAAGACGTCCTCTGCTTGCACCCCTTGAACCCCCAGGTGGCTGTGTTTAGGGGTGCCTTCCCATCTGGATGACAACAAACCTTGCCAAGTATGAGAGGTGGGTCGACAATACCCCGATGGGAGCCCGAGACGAACGTCTCGCCGGGAATGAAGCGCCGCGACAATCGCGTGCGGACGAAGAGGACTTCACGCTCGGTGATGTCGCACATTTTCGGGCTGGAAAGCGCCGCCGAGCTTGGCTTAACGCTGCGCCTGGGCGGCCTCGATTCCGACCGTTCGACGATCTTCCAAGGTCAACGCCAGCGCTTTCAAATCGCGGCGGATCGAGTTTTCGAGCGTCTCGAGGTCGCGCAGGATCGGCGCTGCTTTCCCGTTGCGACGAACGACGCCGTTGGCGATCAGGTCAGCGTAGGCGCGCTTCGGCCGCCAGAGCTTCTCGGCGAGTCCCTGTATGAGTGGCTCCAGCGCCTCGGCGTCGACCGGGCTGAGCTCGCGGACGGCCTGGGCGATCGTCTGAACCTCGGCGTCCTCGGCCCGCGAGTGTTGCTCGACGCAGAAACCGTGCCTGCGGGCGGCCTGGTTGCCCGCGCTCGAACGGCTCCAAGTTGCCGTTTCGCTGTTCCAAGTTCATCGTCCTGACTCCGTGCGCGATCCGTACACGCACCGCTTGATTTGCAGGGACTTTGTGTCGCCCATCGGATTGCTGGTCCGCGTGCGGGGTCACGTTTTCGGCTGCCGAAGTGGCCGGCGAGGGTGAGCTCGGCAGACACCCGCTTGGCTTCACTCTCTCCGAGCCACGCACAGCCCCCTCTTGGCCGTGTTTTCTAGTCAGCGAGAAGGCCGACGAGGGTGGGCTCGCGCCGAAGAGGGCTGTCAAGTGAACGAGAGGCGGCCTCTCGGCCGCCTCTCGCGCTGCTTCGGGGTGCTCGCCGGCTAGGGCGTCGGGTCTGCGAAGGCCCCGCCGTAGATGTCGGAGTTGCCGAAGTTCAACGGGCACACCTCCTCCGCGGCCGGCTTCGCGGTCGGACTGCCGTCCGCGATCGACTGCCGCCAGGCGTCCACGGCCGGGCAGTCGCCCGCGTTCCGCACGTCGTTCGCGACCGGGATTCCGGTATCCCTCGTCGCGACCGCGTAGTTGTAGTCGCCGAGGAACTCGGCCGTGAGGCCGTTCTGGCTCGAGCCACGGGCATCACCGGTGCCGTCCCGTTCGAGATCGGAGAACGCGCCGATTGCTCCGCTCGCGGGCGTCACGTCGGCATGGCGGACGACCACGTTGGCGTTGCGCGGATCGGCCGTCGTCGACTGCCACGGCTGCAGGAAGTTCGTGTACGTCAGATACACGTCTGTTCCGTCGGGCGAGATCGCGATCGCTGGGAAGTCCGGGCGATCTGACCCCGGCGACGCACTGCCCGCACTCGTGAAGCTGATGCCGCCGTTCTTCGAGTACTTGACGATCGCCTGCTCGTTCGGGCCCGGGTTCGTGTCCGCCGGTGTCGGGCCGTTGCAGTAGGTCAAGACGATCTCGTCGCTCGCGTCGGCGCCGGAAGGCGCGCCGTTCGCGATGTCGACGCTCGGGAAGCTGTCCGTGCGCGCGCCCCCGACGCCGTCGAAGCTAAAGCGACCCGTGTTCGGGTCGAAGAGTCCGCATTCGGTGACGCTCGTGACCACGCGCGGCCGCTCGAAGCTGACGCCGCCGTTGAACGAACGCACCTGGAAGAAC
>DAINDD010000182.1:0-2487 GCA_036732045.1 Chloroflexota bacterium | reverse complement strand
CCGGCCTGTCACGCCGGAGGTCGCGGGTTCGAGTCCCGTCGCTCCCGTCTTTGAAGTGCCTGCAAAAACGCCTCTTGCGTTGTCTCGAGAGGCGGCAACTCGGCTTTCCGAACTGATCGTTTGCTGCCTGCGACGGAAACCCGGTCGTGTCTGCAAAGACGCGGCTACGTGGTCCGTGGTCCAGACGCGGCCCGTTGTCTGAGAAGGAAAAGGCCTGCAAATCGCAAGTTCGGCGCCGATCTTGTAGTCCGGTCGCACAAGCGGAACCAGGTCAATGGGCGCGCGACGTGCCGTCGTCGCCCGGACAAGCGGAAAAGCCTGGTGCCGATCCAGCTAGACGCGTTCGCGTAGACATCCAAGTGAAGGTGGTGAGCAAACGCCTCGCCGGGGTGAACGGCCGCCAAGTCGAGCACGGCGATGCCGCCTACATCATCGACTCCTCGGGCCACGAACGCGGCATACGCGCGACCAGACCGCCTAGGGTTGGAGTTCGGCACCCGGGCCGATCCACACCAGGTCGTCGCCGATAGCTCGCGGCCAGCGGCGGCGGCCGACTTCTCACGCGGTCGGCATAGGCTCCTTGATGCCGTGCCGTAGCAGCCAGCGGTTGACAGGCCAGCTCGTCACGAAGCCAAGGATCATATTCCGATCTGCATCAGGAACCAGTGGCTGGAGCTGTCGATCGGCGCCTTCCAGATGAAGTACTGCGCCAGCGCCATCCAGCCGAACAGGCCGACCTCGAAGCTGAGCACCGAGAGCGTGTCCGACTTGATCGCGTCTCCCAGCGGCGCTAACTGGCCGACTTGGCCCCGCAGCGGTGCGATCACGAAGTACTGGAAGAGGATCCCGAAGATCCAGGCGAGCGGTAGGTCGAGGATGTATTCGGGGCCGAGCGCAGTGGTCGAGCCGATCGTCCAGGCGGTGGCCCAGACGACCCACTCGCCGCCGATGTCCCCGACAACGCAGCCGGCGCCGCAGTGGCTGTCCGAGAGTGATACCTGCCACAACGAGTCGCGGGCGCCCTCGCTCATCCCGGTCGCGTGCAGATGCATCCGCTTGCGCGACATCCGCCGTCCCCGCGCGAATATGCCCAGAGGGCGATCGGTCCCATGTAGAGCGCGGTGAGCGGGAAAGGCGACGTCCATGATCGCCATGTGCTGCCAGTTGCCCAGCACGACGATGTCGGCGACGATCACGAGCGCAGACGCGAAACCGAGTCCGAGCGCCACCCACGCTACGAACTCAAACCAAGCCGGAGCCACGCTCGATCACTACCACGACGGAGGCACGACGAGGGGTGCCGTGAGTAACCGTGAGTCGACGGTGATATCGCGGCCCGCCCCGGCTCGCCATGCCCACCACCAGGCGCGAAATCCTCGCCGTGGCGACTCCGGCGGACGCAAAGTCCATCCAGAGGCACGCTAAACGCATGGTGCAGGCGACGCATCTCGGGCTTGGAGACGACCGCCTGCGCTGAGAGGCCGAAGCCGAGGATCAGCGCCCACAGCACCTCCCAGGTCATCCCGAACGCGAACGAGAGCGCACGCCACAGCTCGTGCGGCACGTCGACCGCGAGGAGCGTCAGCGCGTCTTGGCGAAGCGGCGCACGGCGGCGAGCAGCTCGTCGATCTTCACCGCCGCGTCCTCGTCGTCGCCGGAGGCGATCGCGCCGGCGACGCAGTGCTTGACGTGGTCGTCGAGGATCGAGAGCGCGAGCGACTCGAGGGCCGTGTTGACGGCGGCGACCTGGGTGAGGATGTCGATGCAGTAGCGGTCCTCGTCGACCATCTTCTCGATCCCGCGTACCTGCCCCTCGATCCGGTGCAGCCGCTTGACCAGCGCCTCCTTGCCGGCTGTGTAGCCGTGCGTTTTCGTCTCGACCTCGCTCACGTGGTCGCTCCTTCACGGCTGGAGCGGAAGCGGCGCAGCCGTAGCGAGTTCGAGACGACGAACAGGCTGGAGAACGCCATCGCGCCAGCGGCGATCATCGGGTTCAGCAGGCCGGCTACGGCGAGCGGGATCGCGGCGAGGTTGTAGGCGAAGGCCCAGAACAGGTTGCCCTTGATCGTGGCGAGGGTCGTGCGGGCGAGCCGGATTGCGTCGGCGGCGGCGCGCAGATCGCCGGAGACGAGGGTGAGGTCGGAGGCTTCGATCGCGACGTCTGTGCCGGTGCCGATCGCCAGGCCGAGATCCGCCTGGGCGAGCGCGGGCGCGTCGTTGATGCCGTCACCCACCATGGCCACAATCTCACCTTCGTCCTGCAGGCGCTTCACCTCGGCCGCCTTTCCGTCAGGGTAGACGCCGGCGAGCACGCGCTCGATCCCAACCGCCGCAGCGGTCCGCTCCGCCGTTGCGCGGTTGTCGCCGGTGAGCAGCAGCGGGGTCAGTCCAAGCTGCTTCAGCTCGGCGATCGCCACGGCGCTCGTCGCTTTCACGGCGTCGGCCACGACGAGCCGGGCGATCTCCTCTCCGGCGAGCCTGACCGTT
>DAINDD010000181.1:0-2488 GCA_036732045.1 Chloroflexota bacterium | reverse complement strand
GAAGGCCTTGACTGCCGGTCCTATCGCAGTCCCAAAGAACTTCATCAGTGCCGCGCCGGTACGGGGCCGGGTCAGGAATAGCTTCAACAGCTCATGCGGCTTCGGCTGGTTGCTGACGAAGAGGGGGATCACAGGTGGTTCTTCGACGGTGATACTGCGCACCAGCTCCGGATACCGCAGCGCGGTCAGCAGGCAGATGAAAGCGCCCCATGAGTTGCCCACCAGATGCGCTGGGGCGGCGTCGAGCTTCCTGATCAGCTCGGCCAGGTCATCGGCATGCGGCCACATCTGATCATCGACGCCATCCGGAACGTCGGGGTTGGGCCACGCGTACCTGCGGCTGTACGCGATGGCGCGATGGTTCTCTGAGAACGTCGCCATCTGCTTCTCCCAGATCCGCAGGTCGCTGATGCCCCCGTGGACGAAGATGACGGCGTCACCTGACCCCCGCTCGTCATACGCGAGTTCGGCGTCGTTGACGGTGACCGTCTTGTAGCCGTCGGGCTGACGAGCCGGGCGGGCGATCCCGCCGGGGCTGGGGATGAGAGCTGCCTGGGTTGCCATTTGGATTACCTCCACAAGTTGAGCGGTCATGTGCTCACGCTAGAGAGGCCGGGCTTCTCAGACATGACCCATTCGGGTCATTTTTGGCCAGGCGGGCGCTACTTCCTGATCAGGTCGTTCTCCATTGCGAACAGCGCCGCCCCGGCGCGGGTCGATCGGCCGATCTTCTCGTAGATGTGCCTGACGTGGTTCTTGACCGTCTCGTCCGCGATGAACAGGAGTGACGCGATCTCCTTGTTCGGTTTGGCTGCTGCGACCAAACGCAGCACGTCGACTTCGCGCTCCGTCAGCCCGGCTGGCCACGAGGTGCGCGTTTGCTTCGCCTCATGGCCGGCCGCCGCAAGCACAGCACCTACTGCTTCACGGTCCAGCCGGCCGGCGTCGACCTCGGCTGCCAACTCCTGAGCCGCCGCCTCTACCGTCAGCGCCGGCCGGTGGGGGCGCTCCTCCGTCATCGCCTGGTAGGCATCAGCGGCCGCCAGCACCCGCGCCCCGGTCGGGATCACCGCCGCGGGCACGCCGCGATGGTAGCCGCTGCCATCGAGCCGCTCCTGCACGGCGCCGGCGAGAGGTGCCAGTCCGTCGAACGCAGGAGGCCGACCAACGATCCGCTCGGTGTGGTACGGATAGAGCCTGACCCGCTCCCACTCTCCGCCGCTGAGTCGGCCGGGCTTGTCCCAGATTCCGTTAGCGACGCCCACCCGGCCCAGATGATGCAGTAGCGCCGCTTGCCGCAGTGGAACGATCTCGCTGTCGTCTATCCTCAGCCCACGCGCGGCCGCCTCGGTGAGCCGAGCGACGCCGTGCGAATGGCCAAGGGTGTACGGGGACTTGAGGTCTGCAAAGTCAGCGAACGCCATCGCCATTTCGTCCAGCCGGGTCGCCGGAAGCCAGGGGCGCGAAGCTGGCTCGGCCTCAAGCGCCTGGTCCCAGACCGACTCCGCGGTAATCGACTCCAGCAGATCCTCTGCCCGGCGCGTGAAGGCAGCCGCTACGTCCGGTGCAAAGTCGGTGCCCGCGCGCCGGGCCACCAACGCCTTTGCGTCGACTGCTTGCCCACGCTGCATTTGCGTAACCAGGGTGTGGGTGAGGGTCACGACGCGGACGGTAATGGGAATGCTCTCCCCGCGGACACCATTGGGAATGCCCTTTCCATCCCAGCGCTCGAAAGCGAAACCGAGAGCTTCAATCACGCCATGGCTCAGTCCCAAGCGTTCCGCGAGGCGCGAGCTGACCTCGCAATTGGCGTTGGCCATCTTCGGCCCAAACGTCTGGCCCTGGCTCAGGAACGCGCCGATCGCTCTCACGCGGCCGGTAGCTCCGGAGTCCCTACCTAGACGCGTGAAGACCGCGCCCATCACCTCGCGCGGCTGCCCGAAATCCACCCCGGCGAACGCGTTTCTGAAGGCGATGTCGTTGCCGCCGAAGGTGGCCGCCTCCTCGTAGGCGAAGGCGGTGCAGCCGAGGTAACGGAGAAACGGCAGGTAGTACACGTCAGCAAGGTCGGAGTCAGATAGGCCTAGCTCTTGTCCGAGCTGAACCGCCAGCAGGCAGCTGCGCAAGGCAGTTTCCGGCGCGAACCCGTTGCCGAGGTCAGTCGCTAGCGAGAGGGCAGCAAGCAGTTCGGCCAGCCGAATGCCTTGCGTAGGAGGAGCCGAACCACCGCGCGACCGATCCCTCACACCCCTATTCTCGCGCCTGAGCCGACGGTTCGATGGCGCGTGCGTCTTGAGTATTCGCCAGACCCCTCCGCCCCGTCCGTCTGGCTCGGTCGCAGGGGTCGGTCCGGTGTTGAGCCGGCCCCACCCGCAGCTGCTCGTTGGACTCGAGGAGCTTGCGCCGTTACGATCCAAGAGCCATCCCGACGCAATTGGCTGTCAAATTGGCTGTCAAATCTGACCCCAAGTGGTCGTTTGGGGGTCGT
>DAINDD010000180.1:0-2503 GCA_036732045.1 Chloroflexota bacterium | reverse complement strand
GCACCAGCAGCCAACCGCACGCCAGAGCCGCGGACGTCCCCCGCCCGATCCGGTGCGGCAAATCCATCCTTGACTGGGCGATGCTCAGGCGGCACTCAAAGCACTCGCCCAGGCGGCCGCTGTATCCTCCGGCGGCCATGAGAGACGGCCGTAGTGTGAGAGCGGCAGCTGTCATCGGGCTGCTCTTGCTTTGCAGCGCGTCTATCGCATGGACGGCTCGCGCGTCACCGGTGGCCGGCCCCGTTGTCGTCCCGTGCGATGACATCACGCCGCCTGGCCCAGTTCCGGGTCAGGACGGTACGCGGCGCGTGCTCGGGGTCAGTTTCCGGGGGCCTGTGGGGTGCGTAAACCCGGTTCCGCCTGCGAATCGGCGCCTTCGAAGGACGGGTCCGAGGTTTTGGCTCACCCCACAGGGGTCGGCGAGGCGAGCGTCTATTACGCGAGCGACCCCTGCAGGGACAAACCGTCCTTACTTCGCTTGCGGTACCTCTCGGTCGTCAAGGGCCGGGGCAGCGTGGAGGAGTTGCTCGAACGTTCGCGCGAAGAGGTAGGCGTCGCCGAGCCAGCGGCCCGACACGTAGTTTCTGTCGACGACGACGAAGGCGGCGCTGTCGTCGGTGGCTGTGCCGCGGGCGAGGAGAACGCGCGGGCCACGCTCGAACTGGCTTGCTGGGTCGGCGAGGGCGGCGCGTACCTCGTCCTCGACGTAGAGGGGATAGGTGCGTGTGTAGTCGCCCAGCCAGAAGGTCGCGGCGCGGGCGAGCCGCTCCAGGTACTTCGGGAAGCAGGTCGTGCGTCGCCGGGCCAGGAGGCTTTGGCTTTGCTCGTCGTGGGCGCGTGCGAGCAGGAGGACTCCATGGCAAATCGCTCCGACCGGCCGGTCCAGACGCCAGAAGGCGGCGATCTTCTGCTGGAGCAGCGTGCTGCCGAGGTACTGGCGCATCCCGGGCGCGTGGCCGCCCGGGAGCAGGAGTCCGTCGAAGCGTTCGGGCTCGATCTCTACCCACGGGATCGGGCTTCCGAACTCCGCCGCCTGCTCCAGTTCGGCGTAGAAGCTGCGCGCCTGCTCGCTCGCGCCGAAACGACCGAGCACGATGCCACCCAGCGCACGCCGATCACAGGCCGGCGCTACCGCGCCGCCCCGCTCGGTAGCAAAGACGATCTCATGGCCAGCCTCGACGAGCACGCGCCAGGGCACAGCCACCTCGGTCGGGTCGAAGTCCCGATCGGGCAGAGGAACAAGAATCCGTCCGTGCATGCGCTGCGCCGAATGCGAAGGTTCTCCTTCATGCTCACTCCAGCGGCAGCTCGCGTCAACCGTCCGCTGCATGTGACCAAAATGTGGACACTGGCCGTATCCGGCCGTTGCTACGCGTCGTCTCAACAACAGTTCAGATCAACTGTTGCGCGTTTGGCGCAAGGCGAAGCGACGCGATCGCCTCGATCTGCCCGCGCAGAACGGCGATCGCGATTCGCAGGCGCGCATACTGCTCGGCCTGCTCGCGCACGTTCGCCTTCGTCGCTTCCGCTGCATCCGCGGTCTCGGCGGCCTCGTCGCCGCCCGCCATTTCCTTCAGCAGCAGGTTCCGCGAGAACAGCCACGGCCCGCTGCTCAACCGCGCCGGCTACTTTTTCTCGAAGCTCACGTGCGGCGAATGCTCCGGACTTGCCACCGGCTTCGATGCACCATGCCCAGCCGTCTCCTCGCGGTGGAGCAGCGCACCGCCACGCGAGTGAGGGGCCGGCGTCCCTGGCTGGTGAAGCAGGTTCTCGACCGATCGGACGCCTCCGACCCGTCGCACCGCCCGCCCGAGCTCCTCGATCAAGTCGCGACTCTCCACCTCTCCGCGGAGAAAGACGGCGCCGCGTTCTGCATTGACGCTGACGCGGCCTTTCGGGATGTGCCCGTCCCGGAACACGACACTCTCGACTTTGTGCGCGAGCGTGGCGTCGTCGAGTTCCGGCACCGGCGCGCGGCGCAGCCCGTGAACGAGCCCATGCACATGCCCACGCGCCAACGCGATCCTGACGCGGGCGCCCCGGCGAAGCCGCTTGTCCGTGCGTCGAACGGCCGCCGAGCCGCGATCAATTGCCATGTGCCGCCGGACTCCACCTCGCTCCGGGTCGATGAAGTAGGCGGCGACGACACCGCCGATCGCTCCTCCCACCGCTGAGCGTGCGTCCGGTCGCCAGGCTCTCGGCGCCGGCGGCCTGTTCCGCGTGATCTGCACGTACGGTCTCATCGTGTCCCCCTTCGATCTCGTCGGCTGGACCTCGAGACTGTAGCGTCGCTGCACCAGGGCGCACTGACTTGTGTTCCTGCATTTCGCGGAGATCGAGCCGCCGAACGCGTGGGGCGCACAAAGTCAGTTCTCATTTGCCGAAACCTCCGATTTTGCACGCGAAATCGAATTTGCGCACTACGCAGGCCATGCTGCCGCCAACCGACGCAGTAGCCGTGCTCGCGCCGGGGTGTGGTCAGAAGGGCATGCTCGTACAGGCC
>DAINDD010000179.1:0-2506 GCA_036732045.1 Chloroflexota bacterium | reverse complement strand
TCAAGCCGGACATCCTGCTGACCGCGAAGGGCATTGCCAGCGGCATGCCGCTCGGTGCGCTGGTGGCACGCGCCGACATCATGGAGAAGTGGGGCCCGGGCGCCCACGGCTCGACCTACGGCGGCAACCCCGTCGCCTGCGCCGCGGCGCTCGCCACCATTGAGCTGCTCGAGGGCGGCCTGGTCGAGAACGCCGAGGTTCGCGGCCAGCAGGCATTCGCCGGCCTCAAGCCGCTGTTGGCTCGGCATACAGGGCTCGTGCGGGAAGTCCGCGGCAAGGGCCTGATGATCGGCATCGAGTTCGACACGCCGGACCACGCCGAAGAGGTCCAGTGGGCCTGCTTCCAGCGCGGGCTACTCGTGCTCGAATGCGGAAAGTCGGCCGTGCGGATGTCGCCGGCGCTGACCGTCTCAGAGGCCGAGATCGACACCGCGCTGCGGATCTTCGGCGAGGCGGTCGCCGACGTCGCCGGCGAAGGCAGCGGGCACGGCAAGGTCTACCAGGCCGCCGCAGCCGCCGGTGCGATCACGGGAGTCGAAGCCGGCGGCTGAGCGCTCAGCTGGGCGCTCACACGGGCTCCTCGGCGCCTCGACCTCAGGCCTTGCTCCGGCGGGCACAGACTCTCTATGATCGCCGCCAGGTGCCCCGAATTATGGCTTGGAGAATCGCTACCGGGCAGGGGCGCGCGGCACATCAGTGCACCTATTCACCAGGGAGGGTGGCGATGTCCAGGATCCTCGATTCGAAGTTGACACTCCGTCGTGTCCTTGTGCTGGGGAGTCTGATCGCCACGCTCGCCACCAGCGCTGGGGCGCTCGCCATCAACTCAATCAACGGCCAGTTCGGGGCAGGATCGATCCGCATGTCGTCGGCCAGCACCGGCGTTTTTGTGAGCATCTCCGGCTCGGACCCGGTGACCAAGGTTCTCAGCACATCGATCAGCGTGCCGTCGGGCAAGACCGCAGATGTCCAGGCGAGCTTCTCCGTGACGGTGACTCACAACAACGGCAGTTTCGCCTATTGCTTCGGCGCCTTCACCATCGACGGCTCGACAAACGACAGCTTGTTCCATCCCGGTCACGTCCAGTTGCTCGGGGGAGCAACGACCACTGAGCCGGACCAGGTCTCGGTTGGAATGACCGGGTGGCGGAAGAACATCGGCCCGGGCACGCACCACGTGAACGTGTACGTTGACGGTGCGTTCGCCGGTTGCACGTTGCAGGACCGCAATCTGAACGTGCTCGTGAACATTCACTGAGCCGGCGGAATCCGCCTGTCCGCCGAGGCAGTCGCGACTCAGGCGGGTCGCCAGTCGTCAAGAGGAAGGGCGTGGGCACGGCAAGGTCTATGAAGCCGCCGCGGCCGCGGGTGCGATCACCGGAGTCGAAGCCCGGAGGCTGAGCGCGCCGCAGCCGTGAAGGGCACGCGCGGACCCATCGGTGGTGGGTTGAGGTTGCGTCCGGGGCCCGTGGGGGCAGCTGGCGAGTACTGGGGTACTGGCGCCCGAGGGTAGGACTCTTTGGCCATTGTCCAGGGACGTGCGTTTCTACACAGTGTCGCCGACAACCACTCAACGACCGTCTCACGCAGCATCGGAGAAGGAACGCATGTTTTTCATGAACCATTTCATCGATCGGATGAGCCAGGTTCTTCGCAGGGATGACGGTCAGGGACTCGCCGAGTACGCCCTGATCCTCGCGCTGATCGCCGTCGTCGCGATCCTGGCGCTCGTCTTCCTGGGCGGCAAGATCAGCGGCATCCTGAGCGACATCGGCGTCAACATCTAGCGCCGACTCTCAAGATCAAGCCGTGAGCCGGGGGCGGTGACCAGCGAGGTTACCGCCCCTTTTCTTGTGTCGGCCGCAAGGCCGATCGACCGCTGCCCCCGCCCGCCCGACTGATCAGCGCCGCTGCACCGCCGAACCATACCGCCCCGTCCGTCACGTGGATCAGGCCCACAGAGCCGAGATCGGAGCGGCAACGATCCGCTCGGCAAGGGCATAGGCTCGGGGACCAGTGTGGAAGACGACGCCGGCGACGAACGCCTCCCCAAGCCGATCCCGCAGTCCCACAAGGTGACGAGCGTCATCGGCCGTCGGGGCTGAACTGGCTTTGGCCTCGATTGCCACGACAGTTCCTCCACCCAGTTCGGCGAGGATATCGATCTCGAAACGACCCTCCTCCTGCCGGACGTGGTACAGCCGCGGCCGTGACGTGCTGACGGCGAGCTCTGCTCGAAGCTGGGAGACGACGAAGGTGTCCAACAGCCGTCCGAGCAGGTCTCCGCTGCGCAGAATGGCATTGACATCGAGCCTCAGGATCGCCCCGACCAGGGCGGGATCAACGACGTACCGCTTCGCTGAGAGCACCAATCGCTTGAGGCGGTTCGATGTCCACGCGGGTACCGCCTCAACGATCAGCAGGTTTGTCAGCAATCGCTCATACGCCAACGCCGTCTTGCGATTGATGCCGGCCGCATCGTAGAGGCTCTTGTCCTCAACGACCC
>DAINDD010000178.1:0-2507 GCA_036732045.1 Chloroflexota bacterium | reverse complement strand
TCTATGGACACCTGCGGACGGCAGGCCCGCGGTCTTCAAAACCGTTTGCGGGGCGCTGTGAGGCGTCCCGGGTGAGTTCGATTCTCATCCATCCCCGCCAAATTCGGGCGTTATGACAGCCAACATGACAGCCACAGCAGCGACTGCTGGCGGACCTTGGTGGACGCAAGTGGACCCTATGGTTGCAGGGGATTAAGAGTCTTCCGACAGGGCGTCTCAGGGAGTCTCAGCGAGGATCAGAGCGGCTCAATCGAACTCGGATTTATGACGCAACCGTCTCAGGGAGTCTCAGAGAGGATCAGGGAGTCTCCCGGTCAAGGTGTCAAATAGGGTGTGAGCCGAAATCGCTTTTGCCGGCCTCTGCTCCATCAATTTGGCGAACGGTGGCGACAACAGCTCGTCACTTTCTCGGGCGAACATAGCTCCGGCTGACGTCTGCCCGGCCGTCAATGTGTGCGGCTCCAGGACTGTTAGGAAAAGAAGTGGGAGCGAGTGCAGGGGTCCCGTGCGAGTCTGTATGTCAAGACTAAGCTGCTCATCCCCAGCGTCCGCTAGCCCGCCGACTCTCCAGGAATTTTGACCAGCCAAGGTCCGCCAGCCTGGTCTCGGCCTCGACCTGGCCCGCCAATGCCGCCCGGATCAAGCCTTCCTTGTGACGGGCATCGTGACCGGGCCGGTAGCGGTTACGGACAGGCCCACCACAGCCGCAGCCACACTGCCCAGCGGGGGTCGGCACGATTTGCGGTGCTCGAGTAGGCGCGAGGCGAACGGCGTTGGTGGACTGTCGTGGAACGACGCCATTTTTCCGGCCACGCCGAACGGGGGTCTCAAGCACAACCGCGTCCAGGTGTGGGGTGCGAAAATTACGTCAGGGCGTTCGCCGGGCACTGGGTTGAGCGGCCGATAGCCTCGGGGAGGTAGGATTTCGCGCCGGCGTGCTGGCCTCTTTGCTCTACTCGTTGCTTCGCGCCTTGCTGGACGTGATCGCGACCAGCCGTGGCGATCAGGCCCAGCTTCAGGCTGAGGTGCTGGCCCTACGACGCCAGGTTCAGGTTCTGGAACGCCAGATCAAGCGACTGCGCTGGACACCGGGTGACCGGATGCTGATGGCGGCGCTACACGATCACCTTCCGCAATCGGCATGGGCAGGACTGCTCGTGCGGCCAGAGACCGTGCTCGGCTGGCATCGAACTCTGGTGCGCCGCAAATGGGCTGCCTACCTGCGGCGCCCAAAGCGGGGAAGACCGCGGATCTCGACTGAATGCCGTCATCTAATCGTGCGAATGGCAAAGGAGAACCCGAGCTGGGGCTACTTTCGGATCAAGGGCGAGCTGCTTAAGCTCGGGCACACCGTGGCCGCGACCACGATTCGCTTCGTCCTCCTCCGGGCTGGCGTGTCTCCGTCACCGCACCGAGCAGGGATGAGTTGGAAACGGTTCCTGGCGACTCACGCCCAGACACTGGTGGTGGCCGACTTCCTCAGCGTTGATACCGTCTTCTTCAAGCGGCTCTACGTCCTTATCTATATGCACTTGGCCAGCAGACGCGTTTTGCTGGCCGCTTGCACGGCGAACCCAAATGAAGCGTGGATGACT
The DNA here is from genome assembly GCA_036732045.1 of Chloroflexota bacterium. Classification (GTDB taxonomy): domain Bacteria; phylum Chloroflexota; class Dehalococcoidia; order SM23-28-2; family RBG-16-64-32; genus DATKKM01. The sequence goes on along the minus strand of DAINDD010000178.1, from coordinate 912 downwards.
CAGCAAGCCCGCAACCTGGCGTGGACGCTAGACGAGGAAGGGATCGAGGTGACCGCGCTCATCCACGACCGAGACAAGAAGTTCGCTTCAAGCGCTGACAACGTCCTCAGATCTGCAGGCACACGCGTGATAGTGACTCCGCTGATGGCGCCTCGAGCCAACGCCCACGTCGAACGCTGGATCGGAAGCTGCCGTCGAGAGTGCCTGGACTGGATGTTGGTAGTGAACCAGCGCCACTTGGAGGCCATCCTTCGCGAGTACTGCATGCACTACAACCAGGAACGTCCGCATCGCAGCCGAGAATTGCGGCCGCCGGCTGCTCGCGGCGATCCGGTTGTCGCCCGAACTTCTGAGGTCCGCCGGCGTGTGCTCTTGGGCGGCCTGATCAGCGAGTACTACCGCGAGGCGGCGGCCGCCTGAATCGGATGCTGCATTCGAGCGGGCATGAGCCAATTGAGGGACCTGCGCGCTTCCGGGTAGCGCGCAATCCAGACCCAGATAGCCGGTTGCCATACCTGATCTGGCTGCCCATCGAAGGCGGTCTGGTGCTAAAGGCACGGGAGACCTGGCCGCGCGCCACCCGAGTCTTCTGTGCGCAAGACGCGACAGACTGGGATGAGAGCGAAGGACTGATTGAGGACGTGGCGGTGCTTCTGTGCCGGCGCCGCGGTGCCGCCATCGACCTGGTGCTCGACCGGCCGTCCCTATCCCGGTCCCAATTTGTCTTCACTCAGGCGCGAGGGCGGCCGGCGATCTGGTGGCAAACGCAGAAGACGGCGCAGGCCGCCAACCCCGGAGCCAGAATCCCGCGCGGCCGCTCGGCCGGACCTCTGACAGTCGCCGTCGACACTCGTGAGAAGTACGGCTGGAAGTTCGCTGATCGCGCGCTCGTGCTCGAGCGTCGAACGCTTC
>DAINDD010000177.1:0-2555 GCA_036732045.1 Chloroflexota bacterium | reverse complement strand
CTCACCTGGTCCGGCTTGAGTTTTTGGTCGGCCGCGGCGAGCTGGTCGAGGAATTAATGGCCGAGAACCTTGGCCATCTCCGTGATGAGCCATGACGTCGTCACGGACGGTTCCTTCGATTCTGCGCAAGTGCGACGTCGTCGGCCGGCGCTGCCAATGATCGCCGTCTGCGTTGGCGTTGTACTTCTCCCGTGGGGTAGGGAGCCTCGCAGCGGGATCCTTGGCGAGGGGAGATATGCTCTCGCGCCCGCGCTGGTTGGTCTCCTGATCTATGCGATCGAGAGTCTGCGCCAGACCGATCTGCGCGTCTGGCGGAGGATGTCGGTGCCGTTGGCGATCGGATGCCTGCTCATTGCGCTCGCCGCGCTGAACGGCTACGGCGCACTCGGTGCTCTCGTGACCGCAATAGCTGCGGTGGCATGGCTCGTGAGTACGGCTCGTCTCACCTGACTTCGGGGGACTGTGCCGCACGCTCGCGCAGACGAGAGCGCTCTCGTCTGCTATCGCGTGAGAATGATGCGCGCGCTCGGCACGGCGATCCGCTGGCTAGCGCTGTGCCCGTTCGCGTCGAAGGTTACCGTAACCGTTCGGTTCGCGACCAGCCTGCGGTGAGGCAAGAGGAGACTACAGTCGCGCATCACGACGTTCGACTGCACCCAGGCGTTCCACCTCGGCAGGGCCCATCGCTGGTTCGTGTTCGGATGCGTCGAGTTGCCGCTCCAGCAGGACGCGCACTTCGTTGGCGAAGCTGCGGCGTTCGTGGTCGGCGCGTTCACGGATTCGCCGACGGACCGGCTGAGGCAGACGAAGTGAACAGGGCGTGTTTGTGCTCACCGCAATTACGGTACTGCGGCGGCTGAACAACTGCTTTCTGCGCGCCGCGATCGGTCAGCGGTGCGCGGGAAAATCGTCTTAGATGCCCAAGTGATCTCCGCGTCTGGTGTGACGGAGTTGGCGAACGGAAATATGCCCAGGTGGAGGGCCACGAGTTTCAGTTGGTGACGACGTCACGGGAACCTCTGCGCGCCGTGGTCTTCCTGATCCCTCTGCCGCAACCCATTCCCATACCGCATCTGTCTACGTTCACGTCGACCGGCGCCGAGATCGATGCGCTCCAGGGCGTAGCCATGCAACCGACCGAGGACTTGCCGCCGGTACCGGATCGATTCACCGGACGGGTCTTCGTTTCGCTGCGGTTCTGGCAACGACACGTCAACGCCACAACGGGTCGGTCGGCCGACCATGAGGCCGTGGATGCGATCGCGCGCGAACTGGTCGGTGCGGAAGAGTGGGACGCGATGTCTGTTGCTGATGGTGAGGACGAAGCTGAAGCCGCCGCCGCGCCTACTGAGGACAGAGAGAGCGACATCGAACCTCCTGAGTTTTACGAAACGATTGTCGAAGCAGTGACGCCGCTTATCGTTCTATCCGATGAGGTCGGTGACGCGATCAGCGCGTCGTATGACCGCGTTGTCGAGGCTGTCGCGGGTGTTGCTCGCGCGTTCCGCAACGCATCGAAGGTCCCGATCGCCCCGATCACGCGGGAGCGGCTTCCGTTCCTGATCTCCTTCCTGACACGCGACCTACTGGAGCCGGGTCGCAACTGGAGCCAGGGCCTTCTTATCGCGCATATGGCCACGGCCGAGCTCGATGTGCTCTCAATCCTGAATGAAGAACAACTCGCCGACGTGCAACGTCACCTAGGGGCTGTCTCGGCGCGAGATCCTCTGGTTCCGTATCACGATCGGTTTGTCGACTCGATCCATGCGCTGGAGCGCCTTGGCGACACCGCAAACGCCGTGATCCTCAGGCAGCTATCGATCGAGATCCTGCTCGACGTCCTGCTAGCCATGCTGGCGTGGGAAGGGGGTGCTACCCCCGAGGACGCCGCAGAACAGCTCTTCGCGCTGCCGTTAACCCGCCGCCTCCGCGATGCGTTTCCTCGGCGACTGGGTGGCTCGTGGGCCGTCGATCGGTCGACTGAAGCCGGGCAGTGGTTTGCAGGTCTGTACGCACTTCGCGGCCGGGTGATCCACGGCGGGTATGTGCCCTCTCGTGAAGAGGCGCGGGCGGCGATGCAGGGTGCGTCCGCGTTCGAGGAGTTCATTCGCGCGCGCCTTGCTGCCCGCGCATCAACGTTTCCGGAGACGTCGCTGAACATGCTGGGCGAGAACGGACTACGACAACGCGGGGCGTGGACACGCCGATTTGCTACCCAGGCGGCCAATCTCGAAAAGGAGAGCCTGATTCGGTTCCTAGCCTGGCGCGAAGAGCTCACCAAAGCGCGGGCGAGCCTGTGAAGCGAAATCTCAGCAACTCAGGGAGCGCGCGGATGGGCCGAGGAAGTCCCTTTCCAGAACCTTTCCAAGACGAGCGAACGCGACGACCTGCTAACGGCTCGACATCGAAAATGAGCCTCACGAACGTTGCCGTGCAGCTTTCCGTGCGCGGGCCGTCACGCCACGCCCCAGTAACTGATGTCGCACTGTCGCTTTCCCCGCAAAACGCGACAGCCGCGGGGGTGCGGTGCGCCTAATTGACGGTGCCGGTTGACG
>DAINDD010000176.1:0-2561 GCA_036732045.1 Chloroflexota bacterium | reverse complement strand
GGTTGGGATAAGCACTGAAAGCATCTAAGTGCGAAGCTCGCCTCGAGATGAGGTTTCCCACCGGGTCAACCGGGTAAGACCACAGGGAGATGACCTGTTTGATAGGCGGCAGGTGGAAGCTGGGCAACCAGTGCAGCTGAGCCGTACTAATGGTCGAGGGCTTGACCTCTTTCAACAGCTGACCCAAGTGGCCGGCTGGAGGTTCGGCAAATCATCATTTGAAGATCACTGATCACGTCGTCACTAAATAAAGGATCCTGGTGACTCCAGCGGAGAGGCCACACCCGTTCCCATCCCGAACACGGCAGTTAAGCTCTCCAGCGCCGAAGATACTCAGGGGGTAGCCCCTCGGGAAAATAGGTCGTCGCCAGGATCTTTTTTTGATTCCCGTCGCACTAGACGCGAAACCCTCAGCGCTGGCAGCCGCGGCAGAACGTCGTGTCGAAGCCGCCGGCCGAGACCTGCGACAGGCGCGTGCCGCAGCGCGGACACGGCTCGCCTCCCTTGCGGTGAACGTTGAGGAACTCGCGCTGCTCAACCTCGAGACGCGGCGGGACAAGCCCGTGCAGCTCGCCGATCGCCCACGGGAGCACCTCTCGCACCGCCGTGTACAGCGCATCCACTTCGTCCGTGGCGAGCGACGACCGTTTACGGAATGGCGCGAGCCGCGCGGCCCACAGGATTTCGTCCGAATAGGCGTTGCCGATGCCGGCCACGAACGCCTGGTTGCGCAGCAAGTTCTTCAACTCCCCGCTGTATTTGCCGATGCGCGTGCGCCAGACATCGAGCGTCAAAGACGGATCGTCCGCGTCGGGGCCTTGCTCCTCCCAGCCCGCGATCGGTCGGGTGACACCGGAGGGCATGAGATAGATCTTGCCCATCCGCGTCGCGTCGCGATAGCGCAGCTCGACGCCAAGGTCGCGCCGCGGCAGCCAGTCAGCTTCGCCCGGCCATTCGTGCGACGCACCGGATCCCTCGCGCGCACGTACCTTCAACAATGCCGCCAACAATGCCGCGCGCTCGTTCTCGTCAGCGGCACTGAAGAAGAATGCCGCGGCCCATTGTGGCCAAGCCTTCGATCCCGCCACGGCCAGTCCCAGCCGCCCGGTGAGCATCGGGTTGAAAACGATCCGATCGCGTTCGAAATCGAAGACCAGGAACTTCCCACGGCGCCTCACCGACCGAAGCAGCTGCCCAGCGAACGCGGCAAGCTCCGCCGGCGTACCGCGCAGAACGAGCGACTGGGGCACCTTCGCGCCGACCATCCGCCGGCCCATGAGCGCCTCGTCGAGCGCGTCGGCGAGGATCGCCATATCGGGTAGCTCGGGCATGGCGCGCGATTGTAGGCGCGGAGAGACGCGTGGTAAGATGCCTCGGCCCTACGGGGACCATCAAGAAGAGCCCGCGCGTGCCTACGGTACGGAAGGAGTCTGAAGAGCCCACTAACGGACACGGAAGACACCCTGCAGTAACGGAGGCCCGGGCGCGTCGCTCGGGTCTTGTTGTTTTTCCGGGGAGCTTCTGATCGGAGGACATCACCAGAATTGACCGTAGAGCGCATGGAAGGGACCGAAGAGGCGGATCCGACGGCCGCTGAGGCACTGGCCTCAGAGACCGCGACCGCGGGGGCAGAGGTTCCGCAGACGCCGGCAGACGTGACGACAGCTCAGACAGATGCCGTCGACACCGCCGATACGACCACAGCCGGCGTAGCCGCTGAAGACACACTGGCCAAGGAAGACGACCCAGCCACGCTCAGCGCGGCTGATATGGCCGACGCACCCGCCGCTGACGAGGAAGCCGAGCAGGAGACTGCCACCGACGAGACGGTCGCGGCCGCCGACGGCATGACCACCTCCGATCCAACCACCGACACATCTATCGGCGCATCAGGCGCCCACTCGCTCGGCGACGCCGAAGAGCTGAACGATCGCGTCACAGACGCTGTGGAGCGGATGGAGGCCGGCGCGGACGTAGCCGAGGCCGGTTCCGCGGGCTCGAACGGCGCTTCTGCAGTCTCAGCAGACGACATGTCCGACATGGCTCCTGCGGTCACAGAGGGCGACACCTCCGACATGGCTCCTGCCGCGGCAGCAGACGACACGGCGGAAATGCCTGCCGAGGCGACCGCTGCGCCGGTCGCGCCGCCGGCACCTGCGCCGCGCGTCTACGAAGGCCCCGAGCCGACCACGATGGAGGAGCTGCTCAACGAGCAGGCCACGGAGATCCGCTCGCTCAAGCACGGCGATGTGGTCGAGGGCTCCGTCGTGCGCATCGACAAGGACGAGATCCTGGTCGATATCGGCGCGAAGTCAGAAGGCGTCATCAGCAACCGCGAGCTGTACGGCCGCAACACAGAGTCACAGCCTCAGCTGAGCATCGGCGACGTCGTCCTCGTGTACGTCCTCCAACCCGAATCGCCAGAGGGCCACGCAGTGCTCTCGCTCCGGCGCGCCGGGCTCGAGCGCAAGTGGCGTGCGATGCAGGAACAGCTCGACGCCGGCGCGATCATCGAGGCGCCGGTCATCGACCACAACAAGGGCGGCCTCATCGTCGACTGC
>DAINDD010000175.1:0-2566 GCA_036732045.1 Chloroflexota bacterium | reverse complement strand
GTATTCGGCCATCGTTCGGTGGTTAGCTGTTGTCGGTAAGGACCTAACGACGATGCGGCCGGACGAATCACTCTGGCCGGACACGCGAAACGGCCGCGGCATCACGAGCGGGACCTTCTACACCAATCTGCGCCGCTACCTAAGGAAGGCCGGTCTGCCGCTGGCAGGCGTGCACATCTTCCGCCACAGCGCCGCCAAGCTCCGGCGCGACGCCGGCGAGTCGGTCGAAGAGGTGTCGCGCTTCCTGGACCACAGCAATCTCGCGACCACGACGACCTATCTGCGGCGGCTCGAGGGGCAGGAAGACCGGAGCTGGGGCAAGGTGGCGGAGGCTATAGGCCTTTAGGCAGCCAGATGGTCCTTTTCTAAATGACGATATAGCCGAACAGAACCAGGACAATGATGATGACCAGAATTATGACTAACGGGCTTCTCAATTGCGTCTCCTTGAGCAGCGAACGACCGCTAGAACGGCAAATCGGGCGCCTAGGTAAAGTCGGCCGCCAGTGGCGACCCAAATGAGTGTGGCCGCTAGCGCGGTCCCGTCGCATTTCGATAGTCGATTGGTGCCTTACAGTTCGATGCTGGTGCTCATTCTGCCGGAACCTCGTCGCCCAATCTAGCTGGACGAATGCCTGTGCTTGGTCTGGCACTTACGCTTGTCGAAGGAGTTTCCGATTCTCCCTAATTCGATCCGGGCCGGAGCGAAGGTCTGTGGGAGTGGGGCGAGTCTCGGTCCGATGGTTTGACAGCAACGCTGACAGCAACGCCGCTGGACAACCTCAACCGTAGGCGGCCGGCAACGGCCAATGAGCCTGGAAATGCAGTTGTGTACGGCCACTAGTGGACGGCTACAACCGCCGTATCACGACCTCAAAAACCGTTGGGCTGAAAGGCCCGTGTGGGTTCGAGTCCCACCTTCGGTACCACTCTTTAGAATCAAAACCTAGGTAAATCAGGAAGCCTTAGAGCGTCCTTAATGGGCGCTCTGAGTGGGTTTGACAGCAACGCTGACAGCAACCTGGGCGGTCTTCCTCAACCGTTGGCGAACAAACCCTGCATCTTCGCCGCCGCCGCGGCATGGATGCTGGGCGTTACGTGTGAGTAGGTGTCCATAGTCAGGGCGATCGTGCTGTGGCCTAGAAGCTCCTGGACCACCTTGGGGTTCTCGCCTCGGGAGAGGTGAAGCGTCGCTGCCGTGTGGCGCAGGTCGTGCACCCGGATCGATGGCAGGCCGGCGGCCTTGAGCACGCGGTGCAAGCGCGCCGACATGCCTGCAGGGTCGAGTGGCTCGCCCATCTCCCGGCAGAACACCAGATCGTTCTCGGTCCAGGCAGGACCCAGCCGGACCTTGGCCTCGAGCCGTTGACGCCGGTGCTCGCGCAGCGCCTCACCCGTGCCGTCAGGGAAGTACACCGTGCGCCGGCTCTTGGAGGTCTTTGGTTCCACCAGGACAAGGCCGCGGCCACGCTGTCGCTGGAGCGCCCGACGGACCATCAACCGACTGTTTGCGAAGTCGATGTCCTCCCACTTCAGACCGAGCGCTTCGCCCAAGCGGAGGCCTGTAGTCGGGAGGAGCACCCAGAGGGCATGAAGAGGCTCCTCGCGCGTGGCGTCGAACAGGATGCGCAACTGATCCTCGCCGAGTGTCTTCATCTCGTTACGCTCCGGCCGCGGCACGCTGACCGAGTCGGCGGCGTTACGGCCAACAACTCCCCACTGCACTGCCTTCTTCAGAGCGTTGTGTAGGACCGTGTGGGCCTGGACGACGGTGCGTTTGTTCAGGCCCGAGGTGAGCAGCTCAGCGTAGGCGCGTTCCACTGCCGCCGGCGTGAGGACGTTCAGCCTGGTCTTGCCGATTAGCGGCGTGAGGCGCCGGACGTTGAGGTCGCTCGTCAGCGCCTGGAGGAGGAAGACGACGTCGACGTTCGTCGCGAGCACCTGCTCCTCCGCGGTCTGGAGCGTCTTGCGTGAGAACTTCGTGCGCCGCTCGAGGACCGCCTGCACCTGTGCGCGCCCACCGTCGATCGGCTGGATCGCGACCCAGTCGCCGACGGCGGGCTTGACGCCCTCGTGCCGCAGCCGGCCGGGCAGCTCCGCCCAGGTCTCGCCGGCCCCGGTCATCAGGACGTATGCGATCCGGTGCTCGATCGCGACGCGGCCCGGCACGAGGCCGTCCGCGCGGAAGGGTGCGAACTCCGCCTCGCGGGCGTCGTCCCACCCGAGCTCTTCGATGGATGCTGCAACCTGCTCTGTCAACCGTGCTCCTTCGTGTTCGCTGATGGCCGGGTCGAGGCTCCGGCCGGGCGACGCGTCAGGGAAAAAGCAGGCGCGGGCGGGCCGAAGCGGCGTGGACGAGCGTGAGCGCTGTCTGCGTCATGGCACCTCCCGAGGGGTCGACGTGGCTATTCTCTTGCATTCAACTAGCCAGGCGCGCACTGCGCAAGCTCTCCCCGACACCGAAAGGCGGTTCGACCCGATGACCAGGCTCACGCGGACGACGGCACTTCTGGCTCTGCTCGCCTTCCTCGGCCTCGTCGCGGCAGGGTGCGGGAGGAGCAGCAGT
>DAINDD010000174.1:636-2595 GCA_036732045.1 Chloroflexota bacterium | reverse complement strand
GCCGGCGTCCCGCAGACGATGAGCTTGCCGCCCGATGCCGCCACCATCGGCCAGACCGCCCTGAAGACCGGGTCGGGCACGATCGCGGCCTCGTCCACGATGATCATGCTCGCCGCCGAATGGCCACGGACGTTCTCCTCGTGGGCCACCACGATCTTCATCGTCGAGCCGTTCTCGAGGCCGAGCGAGCGCTGGTTCTCCGCCTTCGCCGGCGCTGGCCTGCCCAGGCCGCGGTAGAGCTGGAGCGATTTCTGATACAACAATTCCGCCTGGGGGATCGTCTTCGAGACGATGAGCACAGAGCTGTGGGGGGTGTATACGCATTGATGGACCGCAAGGACGCTGGCGCAGGTCGACTTCCCCGCCTGCCTTGACATCAGCATCAGAATCCGGGCGCTCGAGGAGCGGAGTAGTTCCACCTGCCAGGTCACGGGGTCGAGACCGATCCCCCGGAGCAGCTCGACCGGGTCAAGCGCCCGCTTCATCTCCCTCTCCACAGGATTGGTCATTGGCCCCCCTCCGTGTCCAGCACCGCGGCACAGGCAAGCCGCGCCTGCGGGAACGGCGCCAGCGCCTTGATCAGCTTCGCCCGCATATCAGCCACCGCGGGCAGCGTGGCGACGTCGATCACCGCCGGCGTCGGCTTCAGTTCGCCGGTCGCCGCCGCGATCACCTTCAACGTTTCCCTGCACTCACGGACGGCCGCGAGCGCCTGGGCTGAGTTCCCGCCCTGCTCGGCCATCTCGAGCGCCCGCTCGGCGCTCGCCGCCAGGCGGCGGAACTGTTCCAGGACTGTACCGGCGGCAGGCCGCGGGAGCACGACCAGGGTCCGCGTCACGTGGTTTCGCAGGTGCGCGGCGAGCGCCTTGTGGCTTATCCCGTAGAGGGCGCCCAGCGAGCGTAGGCTGCGTTCCTTGGCAACCAGGTCGATGTTGATCTGGGCCGCGTCGGCGTGGAAGCACGCCGCGCATCGGCCCCTACCGCCGAGGGCAGCTGCCGGCGACGATGGTGCGGTTTGGAGCGGTTTAGGAGCCGTCATTCGTATTCAAAATCGAGTGGTGCGGTTTCCAGGATTTGGGGATGTAAATAAGAGGCGGCGTGGACTGTGAGACTCCCCTCCATTAGGGGGGGTGTCCCCCCTTCGAAGATGAGTGAGTTGGTGCGGGCGAGACTGGCCGACCTCCAGTCCCGCCCGCAGCTGAGCGCAGGCCCGCACGCCGATCGAAGACAGCGCCGGCCAGGCCCCGCTAGTTGGAGTGCCACCGTCACGTCACGCGCACCCACGTCAGGTTGCCGTCGTCGTCCTCCGACCACTCGAGCATGGCGTCGGTCCCGTACAGGGCCTCCAGGAGCCGAGCGTTGCGGGCGGTCTGCTGCATCCGGGGTGAGGCATCCGCGAGCGGTACAGCGCGCACGTCAGTACGACGGGCAGGGCCAGACGTCTGGCCCCACCCGCGCTCGCGTCTGGCAGACGTCATCAAACGCGACCTGTATGTCATCTATGGCATCAATGCGGAGACGGTCTGTTGGCGCCGCGGCGCGCGCTGGCTCTGCTCGGCGACGTTGTCACGCCCGGCCTTCGCCAGGCCGATCACGCGCCGTGCTGCTGGGATGGCGGCCAGGGCCTGCGACCTGCGGACTTGGTCCTCGGTGCCGTTGACGGCCAGGGATTCCAACGCCACTTTGCGCAGGATGGCGCTGTCGAAGTTGAATCGAGCGCCGAGCGAATCGCCCAGTGGTCCTGCGAGGATCGTGGAGTACCGCGGGTTGGCGGCGAGCTGGACCATGGTCGCTACCGCGTTCTCCTGCTTCAGGTTGGCGGTCCAGTTGGCCAATTCCGCGATCAGGGCCTGATCGGACTTGGGATTGTGCCTCAAAAGACGCTCGAGATGAATCCCCTCGATGACGTCAAGCTGAACATCAGCACCGGCAAGGTGGGCCTCGGTGGTGGCCTTGAGG
>DAINDD010000174.1:0-626 GCA_036732045.1 Chloroflexota bacterium | reverse complement strand
AGAGATGAGGTTCGCCGGCAGCTCGGCCAGTTGCCGCGCCACGCCGGCAGGGTTCGAGACATCGTCCGAATGGAGTCGGGCCGCGTCTCCGGAAGCGCGGGCGGTGGCTGTGGTGACGCTCGCGACCATCGCGCCAAAGTCAACGGCAAGCCGGGTCACTTCTTCGTCGCCGGCGCCGAGGGCTTTAGTGGCCGGGTGGAGCTCGGACAGGGCCAGGGTCAGGGGGTCTGTTTCGGTCATAGCTACTCCTTATGGTTTTGATGCGGGATGGTCATGATCACGACCATTCGCGTGATGCCGGTGTTGGTGTTCCTCGAACGCGGCGCGCCAACTTCCCGGGTCAGGCTCGGGTGGCGCACCGCGCGCCAGGCCGAGGGATTGCCGCACGCGATTTGTCGCCCAACAGTTGCCACGGCCGTACTTGCGGCGGCAAGTGCTGCAGCTGACCACGCCGGCGATCAGGTGCAACTCGTGGCTGTAACTGCCGTCGGTCGACAAGCAGCGCCAAGGACCGAGCAGCGGATTGTCGCGCAGGGGCGTCAGATGACGTCTCCTGCGGATCTCGGCCTTGAGGGCGGCGATGGTCACGGCCGGGCCGCCGGGGACGGCTCGATTACTCGGGCGTA
>DAINDD010000173.1:0-2649 GCA_036732045.1 Chloroflexota bacterium | reverse complement strand
GTCAGACGATGGCCGAGTACGGCGTCGTCCTGGCAGTGATCGCGATCGGCGTTGTTGTGGCGCTCACGGCGCTCTCCGGCGGTATCTCCGGCGCGATTAACAACGTCATCGGCTACCTGTAGCCCGCAGTCGTTAACCGAGAACAGGAGTTTGACCATGAAGCACCACGACAGGCATCGAATTCAGGAGTTTCTCGCGTTTCTCTCGCGTGAGCATGCTCAGGCGAAGCCTGACAAGACGGTCACCCTCACCGTGATCAGCGGGAGCTCGTTTCTCGCCTTCACGCGGATCTCGGAAAACGGTGCGAGTGCAGTAAGCAGCCTGGCGCGGCTATTCACGTAGCTGTCCAGGCATCCAGCGGGGCCCTCACCTCACGGTGAGGGCCCCGTGAATTTTCGAAGTGGGAGCCGCAATGAACCTGAAGAGAACAATCAAGAACGAGCGAGGGCAGACGATGACGGAGTTCGCCTTCGTCCTGCCGATCCTGCTCGTGCTCCTCTTCGGGATCATGCAGTTCGGCGTCATCTTCAACAACTACGTGACGCTTACAGATGCAGCACGTGCCGCCTCGCGCAAGGGCGCCGTGTCTCGCAACTTGACCGCGAGCGCCGCCAAGGCGGCCTGTGAGGACACCGGCCATCAAGCCGGAGCGAATCTCAAGAATTGGGGGACGGACTTCGTCCTCACCTGCTCGTCTTCATGGGCGATCGGGTCTGACGTCACTGTCACGGCCACTTACCCCTACCACGTGAGGCTTTTGGGCTGGGTCGTTGCGGATGGGCAGCTCAACTCGACCATGAAGGAGCGAGTCGAATGAGCGCTTTCCGCAAGAACGAAAGCGGTCAGGCGATCGTCCTGATGACGCTTTCCCTCGTCGTGATCATGGGCATGGCGGCGTTCGTGATCGATGTCGGCAGCTGGTACCACACGAAGCGCCGGCTCCAGGGAACCGCCGACGCCGCAGCCCTCGCGGGCGCACAGCTACTCCCGACCAATTCGAGCGGCGCCCAGTCGCAGGCGCTCACCTATGCCAACAAGAACGGCGGCAACGTCGCCGGGGCGGATATCTCCGTCACCTCGACGGTGTTTCAGAACGACACGATCAGCGTCAAGGCAAAGAAAACGGATGCGGGCATCTTCAGCGGCATCCTCGGGATCGCGAGCGCGAACATCGACGCCCGCGCGAAGGCCCGCGTCGGCCCGCCGGCAGCGGCGAGGTACGTCGCGCCGATGGTCGTGTCTTGCAATCACGACCTGATCCAGAACTGCGGCCTCGATCATGAGCCCACCTTCGGCGAACAGACGACGATGAAGTTCGACCCGATGGGGGCGCCGGGCGCTTTCGGGATGCTCAATCTCAGCGGTGAGAACGGTACACCAGGCACGAGCGAGGAAGCCGACTGGATCCTCAAGGGTTTCGATAAGTATCTGGAGCCCGGGAAATTCCGCTCCGACCCGGGTGCCAAGTTCGCGTCCACCAACATCGAGGACGCCCTCAACGACCGGATGGGGACCGTTCTGCTGTTCCCGGTCTTCAGGACCCTCGAAGGCGGAGGCCAGAACGCGGAGTACGTGATCATCGGCTGGATCGGGTTTTACCTGGACAGCTGGGAACAGCACGGCCAGACGGCCTCGCTGACGGGGCATTTCACGGAATTCATCGCCCAGGGAATCCTGGCCTCGAGTGGCGGCGGCGCCTCGGGACCCTCAAGTACCTGGGGTGTGAAGTCGATTCAACTCATCGAATAGGTCGTTAAGGCAGCTCCACAAGTCCTCAGGCCCTTCTAAGGAAAAGAGAAAGGACTATGAATTATCGCGCCAAGAATATCGGGATCGCCGTCGCGCTGGCCGCACTTGCCGCCATCCTGACGAGCGCATACGTCGTCAACTACAAGCGCCACGTGCAGCGCGGGGAAGGCAAAGTGACGGTCCTCGTCGCCGCGCGCGACATCCCGGCAGGTACTTCTGGCGCGGACGTTGTCGATCAGAAGATGCTCAAGGAGCAGACCGTGCCCCGCAAGGCAGTTGTCGCGGGCGCGATCTCGTCTCCAAGCCAGCTCGCCCAGTACGTCGCGACACAGGACGTCTTCGAGGGCGAGCAGGTGAGCACACGACGCTTTTCTCCGCCGACCGAGCAGGGCATCCGGGCTCAGATCAAGGGTACGCAGCGTGCGTACCAGCTCCCGGGTGACGCGAACCAGCTGCTCGCCGGCACGATCAAGGCCGGTGACCACGTGGACATCGTCGGCACGTGGGAAGTCAAGGGGCCGAGCGGTTCGACGGCGTCCACCACTGTCAGCCGCGTGATTCTCCGCAACCTGCTCGTTCTGCGAGCGCCTCTGGGCACCGACACGGCGAAGGTGACCTCGGTCGGATCGGGAGGCGAGTCGGTGCAGCTTCGCGTCACCGATGCTCAGGCGAACAAGCTCCTCTGGATCCAGAAGAACGGCGTTCAGGACGGAGAGGCGTACTACCTCGCGATGCGTCCGCCGGCGAACGCGCTCGACAGTAGGAACGTTGTCCAGGACTCGCACACGTTGCTCTTCGACGGACCCGGAAGGAGGCCGTAATGACCACCGCTACCGAGACAGCCAAGCGCGTGCGCGTTTACGCCACCGGATCCTGTGAAGGGTTCGACAAGCTCCGCGA
>DAINDD010000172.1:0-2667 GCA_036732045.1 Chloroflexota bacterium | reverse complement strand
GCTCCCCGTCGGGATGCCAGTGTTCGCCGGGATAGGGGATGGTCTGATACGGACCCGCTTCATCCTCGGTCCACACCGGCAGGTCCGCTTGCTGGTAGGCTGCTTCGATCAGTTTTTTTTGGGAACGGCGTCGGGATCGATCACCGTCACCGTCCCGCTCTTGCGTTGGCGCACGGCGGTCCCGGTCTCGCACCAACTCCGATCCTTGCCCCAGCCCAAGCCCCCCTCGTGCAGGACGTTCCAGAGCGTGAACGTGCTCACGGTCGGCAATCCATCGGGGGCTTGGCGCAAGGCGCGTTGCAAGGTGGCGAGGGACCAGGTGGCCGTCCCATCGGTTTCGCGGTCGGGAGCGCGGCGCACCTCCTGGAGGATGCGCTCGTGGTCGGCGCAGCCATACCGTTTCGGCTGTCCGCCCCCGTGCACGGGCTCCAGCGCCGCGAGCCCGACGTGGTTAAAGCGGGTCACCCACTGGGCCACGGTGTCGCCATGCTGGCGCCCGGCCTGCCGAGCCGCCGCGGTGAAGCTCTGCCCCTCGGCCACGGCCAGCACGGCTTTGGCCCGCGCCACGCTCGCGGCGGGGACCGCCTGTCCCCGGCTCACTCGCTCCAGCTCGGCCCGTTCCTCTGAGGTGAGCGGGCGCAAGGGGTCTTTCTGAACACGCGACATGGCAGGCTCCCCGTGATTGATTACGTTAACTATACCTGGTCTCGCCGTCTATGCCAACGCACAACACAACTGACCCACTAGCAGTCTGTCGGAGAGAATAGTCTGAGAGATGTTTTGCTGTTCGACAGGTTGCTTTGTTGATGGTCAGCATCGTCGATTGTGGCCGCCGATCGAGTGCCAAATCCGCGTCCGGGGCCTTTTTTGGCGAGATAAGGCCCTCCAGACGACGGTGAGGGGTCCCTTCGCCCTCTGCTGGCGCCTTTTGGGCGCACGGAAGCAAAGCTCCTACGCATGACTGGCGGTGAGACGATGCAACCGCTTCACGTTGAACGCCAGGCAGATCAGACACCACTCGCCGGCCGCCCCGAGCTGCCCGCGCAGCGAGAACTGCCGGAATCCCAGAACCTCCTTGATGATCCCGATCACGGGCTCGACCGTCTGCTTGCGGGCACCGTAGATGGCTTTGCCGATCGCAGTCTTCAGTTTGTACGCCATCTGCACCTTCGGACTGGCGTCGTCGGGTGGGGGCGCGGGCTCGGCGGCAAAGCGCTCCTGCCAACTCTGATCGTGCGCATCGCGCCCCGTGGCGATGTACGGCTCGATCCCGCGCGTCTCCAACGCGACGATGTTCGCCGCACTGAAGAATCCGGCGTCCAGGGCGGCGGCCGCCGGCCGTCCCAACTCTGCCGGAATGGCGTCCACCGTCGGCACCGCTTCTGCGTGATCGGTGGGATGATTCGAGAGCGTCTCGCCCACGATCAGGAAGCTCGCCTGGTCGACGGCCACCTGGGCGTTATAGCCCTGGTCGAACCCCTGATTTGTGCTGTTCTTCATGATCCGCGAGTCCGGATCGGTGAAGTTGTACTGGTCCGTCGCCCGCGGGCCGGGCGTGGGCGGCGTCGGCGGCTTCCCCCGCGGTTTGCCGCCCCCTTTGCGCACTTTGTCCTCCCGCTCGCGCACCTTCGCCTGGTATGCCGCCTGCTCGGCCGCGTCGCGCTCTTTCGCGCGCGCCTCCAGCACCGCCCTGGCCTCGGCCAACCGCGCCAGGCGCGCCTGGCGCACCGCAATCTCGTCGCTCACCACCAGACCGTCGGGAAGTTGGCCCTGGTCGGCGCGCTCCCCCAGGGCAAACAACTCGTCGACCTCGGCGTGGAGCCGCTTCTCGATGTCCCGCAGGCGCTGGTAGCTGACCGCCTTGCTCTTGGAGGCATCGGCGTGCACCTTGCTGCCGTCGAGGCTGATCCGTCCCAATTGGAGAACCCCGATCTCCTGGGCGATCAAGAGAATCTGAACGGACAGGCCCTTGAGCTGCGGCAGGAACGTCTTGCGGAACGTGGCCACCGTGTCGTGGTCCGGATGGAGGTTGCCGGCGATATAGCGGAACGGCGCCGACTCGTACGTGGCGCCCTCAATCTTGCGCGAGCTGAACACGCCCGTGGCGTAGCCGTAGAAGAGCAGTCCCAGCAGAATCTCGGGCGCATAGGGCTCGCCGCCCCGTCGCCCATAGCGCGCATAGATCGCCGACAGGTCCAGTTGGGTGATTGCGTCGACGACGAAGCGCGCCAAGTGGTCCGATGGCAGACAGTCGCCCAACCGAACCGTTACGTCCAGGGTTGCCTCGTAGTCCACCGTCTTGAATGTTCTGTCCATACCCACAATCTATCACGGCCCGCTCGACGGAGATTCGCGTTCTCTCCGACAGGCTGCTAGACCGAGAAAAGGACGTTCAGACAATCGCCATCTTGCACGATGTAGGTTTTGCCTTCGGAGCGAACGAGGCCAGCCTTCTTCGCCTCGGGTAAACCGCCGGCATGCAGTAGCTGTTCCCAACCGATTACCTCGGCTCGAATGTAACCACGCGCCAGATCGGTATGGATCGCCCCGGCCGCGTCCACCGAGGTGCTGCCTCGGCGGATCGTCCACGCTCGACATTCGTCTGGACCGACGGTGAGAAACGAGATCAGGTCGAGCAGACTGTACGACAGTTGGATGACCCGATCG
>DAINDD010000171.1:0-2690 GCA_036732045.1 Chloroflexota bacterium | reverse complement strand
TAGCGCACCAGAAGGGCCAGGATGAGCGCCAGCCAACCGGCGATCAGGCCAAGCTTCAACGCGGGCGGCGCGGCGCCCTTCGCCGCCGCGAACCAGGTCCGCCAGCGGCCGGTTCGCAGCGCGCCGGCAACTCCGAGCGCCAGTCCAAACGCCGCGAGCAGGCAGAGATCGTTGAAAAAGGCGTAATACTCCGGCGGGGCGAGGATGCTGAAGGCGCCAAACACCCCCCAGAACGACAGCCAGAACGAGGGAGCTTCGGCAAGGACTTCCCCTAGCCCGACGGTGCCGGCTCGGCCGACGAAAGGCAGGTGGGTTGCGATCCCAAATGGGTCGCCCCAGGTCCGAACGTTGTAGACGAGCCAGGGACCATCCAGCACGACCACAACCCCCAGGTAGGCGGCGCTCGCGCGGACGAGCCAGCTCAACGAGCGCTGGCGCCAGGCGATCCAGAGGAATCCAACGCCGACGACCGCGACCAGCGCCAGGCCATCAGCCTTGCCCAGCGTTGCCAGGCCGGTGAGCAAACCCAGACCAAGCGGAAAGCGCCAGCTCGGCTTCGTATCTAGTCCACGTATAACCAGCAGCAGGGTCACCGCGGCCAGGGCGTCGATGACGTTATCGTTGTTGACCGAGGCCGAGATGAACACAAATTGCGGATTGAACGCCGTGAAGGCCGCGGCGAGCGCGGCAAACGCGTGGTCGAGCGGTCGCAGCGCCAGCGCGAGTGCGTAGGTGGCGACCACCGCGACCAGTCCCAGGCAGAGGGAGATCAGCCGAATCAGGTGAACCGCGAGACTGAGTCGCGTATGCGGCACTCGGTCCGCGCGCGGAGCCACCACCAGATTGCGGTTACCGGGAAACACGTCGGGCACCCCGACGGCGGCGTGGGGATTGAATCGAAAGGCGTCCAGCGTATTCCCTGGCCGTAGCGCGGCGATGACCAGCGCTGCGCCGGCATAGTAGAGCGGCGGTTGACCGACTTCCTGCCCGATCCGGTGCTGACGCATCGGGACGTCCAGCGGCGGCAGTCCCTTGCCGTCCGCTAGATACGTCGCGAAAGCATAGTGATAGAGCTCATCGGGAGCTTCGAAAAGCGGGGTAGTGAAGGCGTAGACGATGCCGAGGAGAAGATAGGCGCTGCCGATCGCGATCAGCCAGGGATAGCGTCTCCAGAGCATGGCGCGGAGTATACGGCGTGGCCCAGGATACAGCAAGCGCGAGACGTCCGATTCCGCGAACCTGCAACGCGTCGGCACGAGGGCCAGCCGACCTCTGGCACGCTTCTTGCCTTTTGACGTGGCTGAAGGACACCGACGGGCTAATCGACTCTTCCTAAAGTCGTGCCAGGGCGAAAGTCACAGTCTTTCGCAGCCCTGCTACGAAAGAAGGGTCGTTCTCACCTTGGACTGACCGTAGCCCGCGGCCAGAAGGAGGCGGCGATGGGCGTGGGTTACAGTCGGTATCCGGACCCCTATCAGGCTCGGGACGACCAGAGTCACGCCGCAATTTTTCTCGTTGCCCTCCTGCTGCTCCTGGTCGTTGCCGGCGTGCTGTTCTTCGGGAATGCCTGGGTTTTCTCCTCGCCCGACCTGCCGGTGCGTGCCGCCGCGACGACGCCGGTTCCCCACCGGACGGCTCCCATCGCGTCGCTCGTCTTTTCCGCGCCAACTACGATTCCGCGCCTGGCGAATATCGCGATCCAGTCGGTCGCCGTTACCAGGGCGACCCCGGTGCCCAATGCCGCGCCGACTGCGATGGCGTCAAATGCCGTGATGGCGAGCCTGGTCGTGACCCCGGTTCCCACCGTCAGTCTGTTGGGCGTCGCCCACGTTGGCAACACCGGTGGCGATGGCGCGTTCCTCCGGCATTCTCCCAGGCTCGCGGATACGTGGATCGCCTGGCCGGAGCGGACCACGCTGACCCTCACTGGCGCTGAGGCCGATGGCGATGGTCAGCACTGGCTCCAGGTGCAGGATCCGAAGCACAACATCGGTTGGATCCCCTCCCAGTACGTGGTGCAGTAACGCCCGCGCCGAGGGATCCTAGCTCGACGTCGGCTCGAGTTTCTTGCAACCCGGGCGATCGTAGCGGTGGTATTCGCCAACCGGCGTCACCGCGACGCGAATGGCCGGCTTATCGCCCAGCACCTCGATGTGGTGCCACAGGTTTTTCGGCGCGAAGACGATATCCCCGGCCTTCACCGGATGCGCCTCCGGCGCGTGCTCGTAGTGCCAGGCAAGCTCGCCTTCGGCAATGAACCACACCTCGTCGTGCAAGTGGTAGTGGTGGTCATTCGGGTGGCCGGGGGCCTGGCAGATCACTGTGATCACGAACTCGTCGGTAATCACGACGCGCTCACCCCAGGGCGGCGGTCCCTTCTGGGCCTTGATCTCAGAGATGCGGGCCGTCAGAGTCTCGTTGCTCAGAACGTGGCTGACCATCATGCCGGCGGCTCCTCACGGTTCGATTCCCGCCCGCAGGCGGTGCAGCCATTATGCGCGAACCGACCCCATCCGGCAACGCCCCGGATTTGCCGGCCCCATGGGTGGCTGGTATCATGGCCCCAGGCCCCTGTAGCTCAGGCGGATAGAGCAGCGGTTTCCTAAACCGTGCGCCCCGGTTCGAGTCCGGGCAGGGGTACCACGAAAAAATGCCCTATTGACGGGCACTTTTTCTTCGCGCCTGGTCTT
>DAINDD010000170.1:0-2715 GCA_036732045.1 Chloroflexota bacterium | reverse complement strand
CGTCATCGCTGAGCAGGAAGGTGATGGATGCGGCGAGCTGCGCCGCGGTGGCGGGTACGGGGATGTTGACCTGCATCAGCGGTCCGAGGCGCTCGGCCGCCAGCTGGGATCCCCAGTTGGCCACGATGTTGGTGATGGTGGGGCCGGGCGCGACGGCGTTGAAGCGCAGGCCCTTGGGCCCGTACATCACGGCGGAGTTCTTGGTGAGGCCGACGACGGCGTGTTTGGACGCGGTGTAGGCGGCGCCGGCGGCGGACCCGCGCAGGCCCGCCTCGGACGCGACGTTGACCACGGAGCCTGTGCCGGCCTCGAGCATCAGCGGCACCACGGCGCGGGTCAGGCGCATGAGGGCCGTGACGTTGATCCGGAGGACCCGATCCCAAGTGTCGTCGTCCACCTCGTGGATCGGGGCGAACTTGTCCATAATGCCGGCGACATTCGCCAGCGCGTCGACCCGTCCGCCCGCGGCAGCAACGACGGCGGCCACCGTCTCTTCGGTGGAGATGTCACCGGCCACCGGGACGAGGTCCAGGCTGGAGTTCTCGGCCACCAGGGCGTTAAGGCGTTCCTTGCTGATGTCGGCGGCGATGACCTTGCCGCCTTCCTTGGCGATGCGGAGGGCCGTGGCCTGGCCGATGCCCGATCCCGCGCCGGTGACGATGACGGTCTTGCCTGCAAAACGACCGCTGGTGATGGCTTCCTGCCATGCGGCTTCGGTGCCCATGATGTCCTTCCAGACGTTGCTTATCGTGGTGATATCCACCTTATGACACTCTGTGTCATAATGTAAGGGTGAATACTGATGGGATGCCTTCGGACGATTTGAAGACCGCCGTTCCGCGCTCCACCGGGCGCCCGGTGACCATCGATCCTGATGCCGTCGCAGCCATCGCGCTGCGGCTGTTCGCCGAGCGCGGCTACGAGCAGACCTCCATGGAGGACATCGCCCGCGAGGCGGGCATCGGGCGCAAGAGCCTCTACCGCTATTTCGCCAGCAAGGCCGAGCTCGTCTGGGGCGGCATGGAGCCGGTAATCGAAGCGTCCGGCCGGGTTTTGGATTCAGCGCGCGTTGACGGGACGGCCGGCGGCGACGTCCTGGCGGTGCTGCGGGCGGCGGCGGTCGCCGGGGTTGCTGTTCTGCCTGACCTGGCGGTCACGCGAGGGCGTCTGAGGTTGATCGCCGAGCACCCCGAGCTTGCGAGCCGGAGCTACGAATCCCTGGCACGCCAGCGCGACATGGCATCCTCCTTCCTGGTGGAGGCGGGCGTCCGTAAGGAGGCGGCCGGCTATCTTTGTGCCGCCTACCTGGGCGCGACCTTTGAGGCCTGGACACAGTGGGCCGCGGGGACGGACGCGGATCCGGTGCCGTATTTGGTGGCAGCTCTTGGGGTGCTGCGGGTGCCTGGCTAAATAATCTTGAAGGAATCTCACCAACTCTCAATCACTTTCGGTTCAGGCCTTCGAAGAGTTATCACTGTTTAGCGGGCGCACACAATCCGGATCACGGCCCCAGGGCGCAACCCCTCCAGGAACTCGTTTGCCCGTGAGATGACCGTCGCATCTGTCGCAGGGATGCACCCGGCATGGGCCTTGGCTCGGTTAGTGCCGTTCTTCTTTCAAGATTGCTGCTAAGGCAATACAGGCCGTCTAGTCTGGGTAGCAGGCCTTCCTGCAACTCATCACGTCAGGAATCTATCTCTGCACCGGACTTGCCTGCGCGCGATTCAGGCGCTCCAGATGAGAACGTCTGCCAGCCGAAGGAGACTCAACGGTCGACCATCCGGAGTTGTGGTCGTCGAGGCCAATGGCCGCATCCAATCCTCGTTCTCGCGAATATCCCTCCAGAGGCTGGCCCGCAGCTTTCCGGACTCTTTCATCTTGACGTCGTAGAACTTCCGAACTCGAGAGTCGTTTATGGGCACAATCTGGGGCAGGCGCCGGTGAAGTACCTTCGACACCGTTACAGGAGTCCAGTTCCTAACTTTGACGGTAGCTGCGTTGGCTTTGGTGAGGCTTGCGACAGCGGCTTCCAAAGCGTCAACCGATTCGTACGACTCCAGCGGTTTTGCATCGCGCAGATCTTTCAGTGCCCTGTCGAGCGCGAGACGCAGCCTCTGCTCTGGACCGTCGCCGGACGCGAACAACGGAATTACTTCCTTCCACCCGAGCTTTAAGCTCAGCAAGTTGGCCGACAGAACGTCTGCCGGGCTCAGTGGTTCATCGACATCGCCTTGGCGATCGTAAGTGAGGAAGGCGTAGTGAAGGGCTGGATCCGTATATTTCGCCAATATGTCGGCGGCAGTCGGCTTCAGGGAAGCCAAGCTTCTGGGTGACATCGATTGCTCTCTCCTTTAAGTCCCGTAGCGGATGGTGGCTGGCGCTTATTTCAGAACTCTAAGTCCGTGCGGTGCCACTCAGGCTCACGGCGCGCCCACGAGCGGCCGTAGGGCGACGCGACTGGCAGGGACCGCGGACAAGGAATGCACCCTGTTCTGCAGGCTCTGATTGCAGTGGCCGTGGCAGAGTACTGCTTCGGCGAGGTTGTTCGGCACGGCGGACTCCCCATCGTGGAGACAGAAGCAGTCGGGTAGAAGGGAAGCGAACGACGGCGGGACCTCCCGCCGTCGTCCGTTTGGGTTAACGCCGAACGGCCTCCTATTTGGCCCAGTCGGCGTCGTCGTAGGGACGGCCGCGGAAGTGAGCGCGAAGGTACTC
>DAINDD010000169.1:0-2743 GCA_036732045.1 Chloroflexota bacterium | reverse complement strand
GATCGAGGAGATTGAGCTTCGCCGTTTGGATCAGCGTTGCGACCAAAGCCCAATGCTCGCCACCGCTGTCGGCCCCGGCGAACAAAGCGTTCTTTCGTCCCAGGGCCATTGCGGGGTCATTCTGCCCATATCGGGCAGGAAGTTGTTGTTCACTACAGGTGGCATCCTCTGTATGGGCGCCGCGTCCACCGCCATTACAGTGAGCGGCGGGCCGTTGGTGACGTCGTCCATGTCGAGGCGGCACCCGGTGTGGTTACGGTCGTCGCGGCATGGATGCTGGACCCTATTACCTGCGCCGGGATGGAAATCGGCGCCGCGCGGGTTGCACGGCCCGCGCTGATCGATCTGCACGATCTGCTCATTGCGCTCGGCTTTCGACGAGAATCCCGGGACGACTCGAACGTCGTCCAGGAGGATCGTGATGAGGTCTGCAAGACAGGAGAAAACTTCGCCCGGACACCAGCTCACGATGGCGCTGGACTCGGCCAGACTTCGAGGGATGAAGCCCGCCGACCGCGAAGCGGCGATCACGCGGCTGGCGCGCCTGCTGATCGAGGCCGCAGGCATCGCCGTGACGGAGGGGGACGCCGATGACCACATCTGATGTCCTCCCGGCGGCGGTGCTGAGACGTAAAGCGGTGGTCTACGTTCGCCAATCCACCCAGGCGCAGGTCCAGACAAATACCGAGAGCCGGCGCCGCCAATACGAACTCGTCGATGTTGCTCGCAACCGGGGCTTCAAGGATGTCGAAGTCATCGATGATGATCTCGGCAAGTCCGCCAGCGGCACGGTGGCGCGCCCCGGATTCGAGCGCTTGGTCGCGTCGCTCTGCGCCGGCGAAATTGGCGCAGTGCTGTGCTTCGACGCGTCGCGGCTCGCCCGCAATGGACGGGACTGGCACCACTTGCTTGAGCTCTGCGGGCTGGTCGAGGCGAGGGTGATCGACATGGACGGCGTGTACGATCCTTGCCGCCCCAACGACCGGCTGCTGCTGGGCATGAAGGGAAGCATCAGCGAATTTGAACTCGGCGTGCTGCGCGCCCGCATGATCGATGCCGCACGTTCGAAGGCGCGCCGTGGCGAACTGCGCATTCCCGTGCCACTCGGCTATATCTGGCACCGTGACGTTGGTCTCGGCCTCGATCCCGACGTGCGGATGCAGGAAGTCATTCGGCTGATCTTTGCCAAATTCAGAGAGTGCGGCAGCGCTCGTCAAGTTTTGCTGGCGATGAGCACTGAGCAAGTTCACTTTCCGCGCCCTTCCGATGGCAAAAGGATGATCGCCTTCGAGTGGCGTCCCATCCGCTATCGCAACGTCATCTCGGTGCTGAAGAATCCATTCTATGCGGGGGCTTACGCCTACGGCAAAAGCGAGAAGCGCACCGAACTCGTCGACGGCCATGTCCGCAAGAGCTACGGGCACGGAAAGCCGCTTGAGCAATGCGAGGTTCTGCTGAAGGATCACCATGAGGGCTACATCGAATGGACGGAGTTCGACCGGAACCAGGCGCTGCTCGCGGCCAATGCCTTCGGCCGCGCGGGTGGGGTAAAATCCGGGCGCGGCGGGCGAGCGCTACTGGCAGGCCTCCTCATCTGCGGGCGCTGTGGCCGTCGCCTGCCGGTGGTCTATGCGGGCAAGACGCCGCGGCCGACATATCGTTGCGACCGTCCGAATCTGATGCTTGGCCTGAAGCGGTGCCTAGGGTTTGGTGGCGCCCGTGTCGAGGCTGCCGTCGCCAGCGAACTTATCCGAGCGGTGGAGCCGATGGCGATCGAGGCGGCGCTGGAAGCCGAACGGATGCATATGGAAAGCCATAACGAACGACGTCGTATCGTGGAGCTTGAACTGCAGCAGGCGCAATACGAGGCGAGGTTGGCTGAGCGGCGCTACGCGGCGTGTGACCCCGATAATCGGCTGATCGCCGTCCAGTTGGAGAAGAGTTGGGAGACGGCGCTACGCAGGGTGGAAGCCTGCCAGGCGCGGCTGGACGCCGAACAGAGGCCCGACCAAACCGCCGACGCGCCGGACTTTAGCAAGCTCGCCGCGGACCTCTCGGCGGCCTGGACCGCGCCAACTACGACCATGCGCGCCCGCCAGCGCCTGGTTCGTGCCCTGATCAAGGACATTATCGCCGACGTCGATGAGGCAACCCGCGAAGTCGTCCTTGTGATCCATTGGAAGGGCGGCCAGCACTCACAACTGCGCGTCAAGAAGCCTAAAACAGGTGAGCATGGGTGCAGCACCTCCGAGGACGCGTTGGCGGTCATGCGGAGCATGGCTGGGCGCTGGGACGATACGCACATTGCCGCGTCGTTGAACCGGATGGGTTTGCGAACGGGCCAGGGAAAATCGTGGAATGCGAAGCGGGTCGGTGACCTCCGACGGGTCCACGACATCCACGCCTACCGTTCCGCCGAGAAGAATGGCGAGTGGTTGACGATGCGGGAAGCCGCCAAGGAATTGGGCGTCACTTCTCACGTCATCCGGCGCCTGATCCAAAGCCAAGTTCTCGCCGCCGAACAAGTCGTGCCCGGCGCGCCGTTCCAGATCAAGGTGTCCGATCTGCGAGGGGAACGTGTCGCCGCCGCCATTCGGCGAAAGGCCACCCCGTGTCGCGCCGATGCGCAAACTGAACTTCCAATGTTTCCAATTACTTGAAGAGGAGGGGCAGAATGAACGCCTCATCGCGACGGGTCGCATGGCGCGCTCGACGGTGTTTGTGTCCATTTCCAGGCGGCCAT
>DAINDD010000168.1:1035-2750 GCA_036732045.1 Chloroflexota bacterium | reverse complement strand
CCAGGCGTCCTCGAGCGAGATCTTCGGCGAGCCGGTCGAGACGCCGCAGACGGAGGCGACGCCGCTCTCGCCTCTGACGCCCTATGGCGCGGCCAAGGCGTACGCGCACTTCATCACCGGCTCGTACCGGCGGCGCTACGGGCTCCACGCGTCGGCGGGGATCCTCTACAACCACGAATCGCCGCGCCGTCCGTCCGACTTCCTGCCGATGAAGGTCGCCCAGGCCGCCGCGGCGATCTCGCTCGGTCTGCAGGAGGAGGTCTGGCTGGGAGACCTGGACGCGCAGCGCGACTGGGGCTACGCCGGGGACTACGTCCGCGCGATGTGGCTCATGCTGCAGCAGCAGCAACCGGACGACTACGTCGTCGCCACCGGCGAGACGCACAGCGTGGCGGAGTTCACGGAGCTTGCCTTCCGGCGCGCCGGTATCGAGAACTGGCGGAATTACATCGACATCGACACCGCGCTGCTGCGGCCTGCCGAAGTGGACCTGCTCATCGGCAACCCGCAGAAGGCGCGAGAGAAGCTCGGCTGGCACCCCGAGGTGACCTTCGAAGGTCTGGTCAACCTGATGGTCGACGCCGACCTCGAAATGGAAGCGCAAACACCGGACTGACGCGGCTCCGCAGGAATTACGCAGCAGGCGGCGGCAAAAAGAAACCCCCGTCTCCCTCACGAGGGAGACGGGGGTTTGGGGATTGACCCCCTGATTACGCTTCGACGATCGCCAGGATGTCCTTCTCAGAAAGGATCAGATACTCCTCGCCGTCGAGCTTGATCTCGGTGCCGGCGTACTTCGCGTACAGCACCTTCTGCCCCTTGGAGACTTCCGGCTTGGCGCGCTCGCCATTGTCGAGCACGCGGCCCGTTCCAACGGCGACGATCGTGCCTTCCTGAGGCTTCTCTTTCGCCGTGTCGGGCAGCACAATGCCGCTTTTAGTCGTCTCTTCGCGTGCAGTCGGCTGCACTACCACCTTGTCGCCAAGCGGCTTAAGCTTGACTGCGGTCGCGGTTGCCATTCGATGTGACCTCCTGTTGATCTTCGACTTGTGGATACATGTGGATACATACGTAGCGTTACGGGCACGAGACCCCGTTCCGGTGGGCGTTGGCGCCAACATTCTAGCACTCTATATGGCGGAGTGCTAATAGAATCGGCCCAGTTCGGCAACGCTCCTCGCATCCTGAACTGGCCGTGACGCTCGTGCTCGGAGCGTGCGCCTTGACTTGGCAGCATTCGTATGGCACGGAAGGTGCTATACTAGGAGATCGCGGACGCGACAGGAATCGGTGTTCCGCTCCAAGTTACAGGAGCATCGATCAAGCTGTACGTCAATCTGACGGCGGAGCAGGCCTCAAACGTCGATAGTGCGTTGCCTCATGGCGCGCAACACGACGAAGCCCGCCCCGACCCGAAGCTGTCCCGACCTACGGCGCTTACGTCGTATTCGGATCGCGTCGCGTAGGCTGATTTGACGCACTTATGGTGCGCTAGCGGCAGGGAGAGAACGCCCGGGTGCCTCAGGGTACCCGGGCTTCTCCTTTTCATAGCCCGTGCTCAATTGCCGGCGTTTGGGCCGAGGTCACGTTTTACGGCCGTGCCTCACTGTAAAATCACACTTGGTCATGGCAGAAGCCGAGGTACCAGTCAAGTTCGTCCCAGAGGTGCCGACAATCGCCCGCTCCCGGGCCGCCAAGGGCGACATCTTCGACCG
>DAINDD010000168.1:0-1025 GCA_036732045.1 Chloroflexota bacterium | reverse complement strand
GGTCTGGCGTCTGTTCTCTAACGTCCGCTTCGCGATGCTGCTCATCGCTATCGCGGCCACCGGTGTGCTCGCCGGCACCCTGATCATCCAGGTGCCGGCGGATGTCGTCGCCAACCCGGATTCGTACACCGCGTGGCTGGCCCAGCCGCAGGGGAAGTACGGTCAACCCTGGGCAGATATCTTTGCGGCGCTGAACCTGTACCGCGTCTTCACGTCGGTGTGGTTTCGCGGCACGTTCGCCGTCCTCTCCATGGCGGTGATCGTCTGCACCATCAACCGCATGCCCGGCATCATGGCGAGTATCCGACGGCCGGCCGTGAAGGTGCCGGAGCGGATGTTTGAGCGGGCGCCGCTGCGCGCGGAGTTTCGCTTTCCGGGCGTCTCTCTCGAGCGGGCGCAAGTGCAGGTCACCAAGGTGCTTGGCGCTTACCGCTACCGGCTTGTTCCCTGGACAGACGGTGCAGCCACCATTGTCTTCGGGGACCGCAACCGGTACGCCAAGGCTGGCACCTTCCTGAATCACATCGGAATTGTCACCATCCTCGGCGCCGCCGTGATGGGCAACGTACTCGGCTGGCGCGAGGAAGCGTTCATGGTCCCGGAGGGCAGCTCGCGTCCCGTGGGACACGAAACCGGGCTGGTGGTGCGCAACGACGGCTTTACCGACGAGTATTTCCCGTCCGGGACACCCAAGGACTACCGCAGCGATCTGGTCGTCTTCGACGCCGGCAAAGAGGCGGCGCACCAAACGATCCACGTCAACGACCCTATGGATTACAAGGGTGTCCGCTTCCACCAGGCCTTTTTTGGCCCGGCGGCCGAGATGCGCGTGACCGACCCATCCGGTCAGGTGGCGTTCCAGGATGGCGTTGCGCTCGGCTACCAATTCGAGGGCGGCGGCGTGCAGCGCAACGGCGGGTTCTTCACGCTCAATAACCGCCAGGCTCTCTTTGTCCTGGTCGATGGCGACGTAGCGTCCGAGGCGTCCCTCTCGCAAGGCCGGGCAGTCATATGCCTCGCGTAAG
>DAINDD010000167.1:0-2786 GCA_036732045.1 Chloroflexota bacterium | reverse complement strand
CCCGGCCCGCGCTCCAGCCCGACAGCCCTCAAGAGGCGGCGGGCATTCAACCCGAGGGTAGCGTTCAACCGGAGAGTCTTCAGCCCGTCGAGGAGGCGCCTGAATGACCTGGCTTGGGGACCACTTCGCGGACGTGCTCGGCCTCGCCGGCCAGCACGTCTACCTCGCCGGCCTGCCGCTGATTCTGGGGCTTCTCATCGCCCTGCCGCTCGGCTGGCTCGCACGCCGATACCGCGTGCTCTACCCGTTCTTGATCATTGGCACCGGGCTTCTCTACACCATCCCCTCGCTGGCGCTCTTCATCATGTTGCCGCTGCTGCTCGGCACCCACATCCTTGACCCGAACAACGTCGTTGTCGCCATGACCATCTACACCGTCGCGCTGCTAGTGCGCACGGTCGCTGACGGCCTCGGCTCGGTGCCCGACGACGTCAACCAGTCCGCAACTGCCATGGGCTACGGGCGAGTTCGTCGTTTCACGTCGGTGGAACTACCCCTCGCCGTGCCCGTCATCTCAGCCGGTCTGCGCGTCGCCGCGGTCAGCAACGTGAGCATCGTCAGCGTGGCTGCGCTCATCGGCGTCCCACAGCTTGGGTCACTGTTCACCGACGGGTTCAACCGGGGCTTCATGGACCCAATCGTCGTGGGAATCGTCGCCTGTGTGCTCTTGGCGCTTATCTTCGACGTGGCGATCCTCGGCGTCACCCGTCTCGTGACACCCTGGCAGCACGCCGACGGGGCGGCGGCATGATCAACCGCATCCTGGCCTGGCTCGCGGACGGCGCCCACTGGCAAGGGGATGACGGCATCCTCCGTCGGGTGACCGAGCACATGGAGTACTCCCTGGTGGCCCTCCTGATCGCAGCCCTGATCGCGATCCCCCTTGGCCTCTATATCGGTCACACGGGACGCGGCCGCTTCCTCGTGGTCAATGCCGTGGGTTCCGCCCGGGCGATCCCCTCACTGGGCCTGCTGTTCCTGGCCGTCCTCTGGCTCGGACCCAAACTCAACGGTGACGTCGCCTTCTTGGCACCCACCGGTCTGGTCCTGGTCGTCCTGGCCATCCCACCCATCCTGTCCGGCGCCTACGCCGGTGTCGGAGGGGTCGATCCGGCCGCTCGTGATGCGGCCAAAGGCATGGGTATGCGCGGCACCCAGGTCCTGCGCCACGTCGAGCTCCCCTGTGCCATGCCGCTGATCCTCTCCGGGATCCGCTCGGCGATGTTGCAGGTCATCGCCACGGCCACGATCGCCGCTGTGGTGGGCCTGGGTGGCCTTGGCCGGTTCCTGATCGACGGCCTCGCCGTCAGGGACACACCCCAGACCGCTTCGGGCGCAGTACTTGTCGCCCTTCTGGCCCTTCTCGTGGACCTGGCCCTGGCGCTGATCCAGCGCCTGGTCGTCTCACCGGGCCTGACCGGAAGATATGGCAAGGTCCAACCGTTCGACTCTGACACCGGGGCATCCACTTCAGTCGCCCCGGCACCGGCCCTGCAACACAGCGTCTAGACCCCAACAGAAAGAGAAACCCGATGAATCGCACCAGGATCGCCCTCGCGCTGACTGCTTCAGCCGCGATGCTCGCCGTCGCGGCTTGCGGCTCTAGTGCCCCTCTCGCTTCGGGGGGCTCAGCCACGACCTCCTCCGGCGCCGGAACCATCATTGTGGGGTCGGCCAACTTCCCCGAGAGCGCCTTGCTCGCCGAGATCTACGCCGGCGCGCTGAGCGCCAAAGGCGTCAAGGTCGAGAAGAAGCTGAATATCGGCAGCCGCGAGGTCTACATCCCTGCCTTGCGGGACGGCTCCATCGACCTGATCCCGGAGTACACCGGCGTTCTCGATCAGTACTTCAACAAGAGTGCCAAGGCCACCGACGCCGCTGGGGTCTACGCCGAGCTCAAGGCCGCAGTTCCCGCGACCCTGACCATCCTCGACAAGTCTGCGGCCGAGGACAAGGACGCCGTTGTCGTCACCAAGGAAACGGCGGCCAAGCTGGGCCTGAAGTCGATCGGCGACCTTGCGTCCAAAGCAAAGGATCTGACCCTCGGCGGACCGCCCGAGTGGAAGACCCGTCCGACCGGCGTGCCTGGGCTCAAGAAGCTCTACAACCTTGACTTCAAGACCTTCCGTGCCCTTGACGTGGGCGGCCCCCTATCGGTCCAGGCGCTCAAGAACGGCCAGGTCGACGCGGTCGACCTTTTCACCACCGACCCGTCCATCGCTGCCAACGGCTTCGTCATCCTGGATGACCCCAGGAGTCTGTTCGCGGCCCAGAACGTCGTTCCACTGATCACCAAGTCCAAGGTCAACACGGTGATCTCTGATGCGCTCAATGCGGTCTCGGCCAAGCTCGATACCGCGACGCTCGGTGAGCTGGTCAAGGAGGTCGTGGTGGACAAGAAGGACGCTTCCGTTGTCGCCAAAGAGTTTCTGACCAAGAACAGCCTCGGCTGATCTTCCATCCAATCCCGCAAACCTAGGGATTGTGCTGATGTTATTGCGGCAAACCTAGGGAGTCTGCTGCAGTTATTGGGGCAAACCTAGGGACTTTGCGGCCAGAATCACGACATGGTCCCTGGGGTTCGTCGGGACTCCGGTGCCCGCCGTTAAATTGTCCGACCCCAAGTTTCCCGGGCTTGGCCGTACACGATCTCTAGGTTTGCGGCGGCTGATCGCGCACGGTCCCTAGGTTTGGCGGGTTTGGCGGTGCACGGTCCCTAGGTTTGCGGAGTGGTTTGCGGAGTGGTTTGCGGGGTGGGGCGGACGGCGGCCAGGAGCATCTGTGCG
>DAINDD010000166.1:0-2804 GCA_036732045.1 Chloroflexota bacterium | reverse complement strand
GCGCCAGACCGTTTCCGACTGGGGCTCGACGCCGGCCACGGCGTCGAAGACAACCACCCCGCCGTCGAGTACCCGCAAGCTGCGCTCGACCTCGACGGTGAAGTCGACGTGCCCGGGCGTGTCGATAATATTAATGACGTGCCCATCCCAGCTACAGGTGGTGGCCGCGGCGGTGATGGTGATCCCCCGCTCGCGCTCTTGCTCCATCCAGTCCATCACCGTCGTGCCCTCGTGCACCTCACCCATCTGGTGGGTGACGCCGGTGTAATAGAGGACACGTTCCGTGGTGGTCGTTTTGCCCGCGTCAATGTGGGCAATGATCCCGATATTTCGGGTCAGCTCAAGGGTCTCTCTCGACATCCATGTCTCCAGCTACTAAGGGATCCGGGCCATCCGGACAGAAACCGCGGAGGCAGTCAATCCATCGCCTCCGGGCTCGGGCGAGCGTCAGCCCAGCAGCCAAGTAAGTATCGGCACGGCTGGGTGCGGTCGTTCCGGTCCCTATGAGCCGTGTGCTGCAGATCGACCGCACCTCAGCGTGCGGCGTATGCCTCCGGGGGATTTACCACCGGTAGTGCGCAAAGGCCTTGTTGGCTTCGGCCATGCGGTGCGTATCTTCGCGTCGCTTGATCGTCGTGCCGGTTCCGTGCGCCGCGTCGAGCAGCTCGCCGGCGAGCTTCTCGGCCATCGAGCGTCCGGCCCGCTTGCGGGCGGCATCGATCAGCCAGCGCAGCGCCAGGGCGTTCCGCCGCTCGCCACGAATCTCGACCGGAACCTGGTAGGTTGCGCCGCCAACGCGGCGTGGCTTGACTTCCAACACCGGCGTGACGTTCCGGAGCGCCGTGTCAAACGTCTCGAGCGGGGTACGGCGCGTCTGGTTCTCGATGATGGTCATGGCCCCATACATGATCCGCTCGGCCGTCGCCTTCTTCCCACACATCATCATCTTGTTAATGAACTTGGTGATGCTCTGACTGTGGTACTTGGCGTCCGGGAGCGTGGGACGCTGAACGACTTGGGCTCGTCGTGGCATTGTTTCCTACGCCCCCTTACTTCCGGCCCTTGGCGGCAGGCGCCCCGGCCTTCGGTGCTTTCGCGCCGTACTTGGACCGACCACGGCGGCGGTTCGTCACGCCGGCCGCGTCCAGTGCTCCCCGCACGATGTGATAGCGAACGCCCGGCAGGTCCTTCACGCGACCACCGCGAATCAGAACGACCGAGTGCTCCTGGAGGTTATGCCCCTCGCCCGGAATGTAGGCGGTCACTTCCATCCCATTGGTCAGTCGCACTCGGGCAATCTTGCGCAGCGCCGAGTTCGGCTTCTTTGGGGTCATCGTGCGCACCAGCGTGCAGACGCCGCGCTTCTGCGGCGAGCCGTTGCCACGGGTCATCCGGTTGGTTAGCGAATTGAACGAGAAGCGCAGAGCCGGAGCGGTTGTCTTCTTTTCAACCTTCTTCCGGCCGTGGCGTACGAGCTGATTGATCGTCGGCAAGATTGTCCTCCCGGTCGAACGTCCCAGCGTCGGGCGACGACGCTGCTCGAACAGTTTTTCGAACAGCCATAACGTGCAAAATCGAAGGTCGTCGCCAGATGGCGCGCCATCTGGCGACGACCTTCGACGTGTCGTTTGCTTCACATCTCACCCGGCGGTGAGGCCAGGCGCGACAATTAGCACCAATTGTATCAGAGCGGTTCGTCACCGTCAACGTCGTCATCCTGGTCGGCAACCAGGAAGGACGGCGTTTCCTCGGCCGCTATCGGCTCTTCGCCCATCAAGAGCAGCGACGGCCGTTGCTTCAGCCGCTTGCGCTCTTCCAGACCCGAGCCGGCCGGGATCAGCTTCCCGATGATCACGTTTTCCTTCAGGCCAACCAGGTGGTCCTTGCTGCCCTGAATGGCGGCCTGGGTGAGCACCCGGGTCGTCTCCTGGAAGGAGGCGGCCGCCAGGAAGCTCTCGTTGTTGAGCGACGCCTTGGTCACGCCCAGCAGAACCGTTTGAGCCGTTGCCGGCTCACCGCCTTCGGCGAGCACCCGGGCGTTCATCGCCTCGTAGGCGAACATGTCCATCAGCTCGCCCGGCAGCTGCTCGGTGTCGCCCGGCGAGTCGATCCGGACTTTCCGCAGCATCTGGCGCACGATGATCTCGATGTGCTTGTCGTTGATCGTGACACCCTGAGAGCGGTACACTTTCTGGACTTCGTCCACCAGGTAGAGCTGAACCTGCTCGCGGCCCATGATCCGGAGGATGTCCTGAGGGTTTGCCGCGCCTTCGGTGAGCAGCTCGCCCGCGCGGACCGACTGGCCGTTGTCGACCCGGATCTGCGCGGTTGGCGGCACCTGGTAGTCGCGCTCGTCGTGGTCCTCGTAGGCGATGACCAATCGCCCGTCCTCGACGCTCACCGTGCCGCTGAACCGGGCGGTGATTGCCTGCTCGCCAAGCCGTTGCGCAAGACCGCCACCACGCCCTCGATGTCGCTGACCAGTGCCTGGCCCTTGGGCACCCGGGCCTCGAACAGCTCTTCGACGCGCGGCAGACCACTGGTGATGTCCAGACCGGCGATACCACCCGTATGGAACGTGCGCATCGTCAGCTGCGTTCCTGGCTCGCCAATGCTTTGGGCGGCGATGATGCCAACGGCCTCGCCAATGTCGGTCAGAATCCCGCGGGCCGGGCTCCGGCCGTAGCAGAATTGGCAGATGCCGTGCGACGCCTGGCACAGCAGCGGCGAGCGCACCTGGAAGAGGTTGACCCCCCGAGCGGTCGCGTGATCCGCGAGGTCCTCCGAGATCATCTCGTTGCGGT
>DAINDD010000165.1:0-2869 GCA_036732045.1 Chloroflexota bacterium | reverse complement strand
CGAGATGCGGACGGGGGAGATGTGGAACTCGAACTCGATGATCTCCTGGTTGATCGCACGAACCGGCCTTGACGTCGATGCGATAACGCCACCTGCAGGCGGCCGTGCCCCAGGCTGGGACGCCGGCGTTGTCGTGGCAACTCGTGCATCCGTCGTTGTCCAAGCCCCCCGGCAGAGCCGCACAGCTCTGATCCGCAGTACCTTTGGTCATAAGGAGATTACCGATGAGCACACCTAAGACCGAAGTCCAGACAGCCTGGGAGCAGTTCCAGGTCGACATGAAATCGCTGCGCGATGAGCTTCGACGCCATTACGAGCCGGCGACTTCCCAAGACCCGGACCTGCAAACGTCCTTGAACAAATTGGGTCAGGCGGCCGATGAGGTATTTGAGGCGCTTGGACGCGCGAGACGCGATCCTGACGTGCGCCAGGGCACTCGCCAGGCGGCGCGATCATTCGGCTTGGCCCTCGCGGAGACCTTCAAGGAAGTGGCCGACGAGCTGGCTGCCGCTATGCGCAGCAAGGATTCGGCGCCCCGCTAGAGCAGCCAAGCACGGCGGCGCCGACTTCGTAGCATGCTGACCCAGTGAGCGCTGCCTACCCCGCGCATCGCGAGGCGACTGTCGTGCTTCGCGACGGCTCCACCCTGGCTGTGCGGCCCATCCGTTCCGAGGACGAGGCAGACCTGGCCCGCTTCTTCACCGACCTTTCGATCGAGTCCCGAGTCTTTCGTTTCTTCGCGGCGATCGCCCATGCGGACGTGCTGGCCAAAAAGCTCGTTGACGTCGACTATTCCTCCCGTTACGGCCTGGTGGCGATGGGCGGCGCTCACCGTCAGATCGTCGGGCACGCGATGTACGTGGAGACCGAGCCCCGGAAAGCGGAGCTGGCGCTGGCTGTGGCGGACGAGTATCAGGGCCGCGGCCTGGGCACGATCCTCCTGGGGCAGCTCGCAGAGGCGGCGGCAGGAGCCGCGATCTCCGTGCTGGAGGCAGTGGTCAAGCCCGAGAACCATCGCATGCTCAACGTGCTTCGGGAGAGCGGTTTTCCTGTCACCGTCCGCTCCGAGCCTGGTGAGGTACACGCCGAGATCCCGACGGTCTTGACGCCCCAGGCCCTGATCCAGTTCGAAGATCGCGAACGCATTGCCGCCGTCGCAGCGGTCAGTCATGTCCTGGCGCCGCACTCGGTGGCGGTCGTCGGCGCTTCGAGGCAGCGTGGCAGCATCGGCGCGGAGCTATTCCACAACCTGGTGGCCACCGGT
Organism: Chloroflexota bacterium; assembly: GCA_036732045.1. Taxonomy (GTDB): domain Bacteria; phylum Chloroflexota; class Dehalococcoidia; order SM23-28-2; family RBG-16-64-32; genus DATKKM01. The sequence goes on along the minus strand of DAINDD010000165.1, from coordinate 1,605 downwards.
TACCGCGGCGCCATCTATCCGGTCAATCCCGCGGCCAAAGAGATCGAGGGTGTGGCGGCATACGCTTCCGTGCTTGACATCCCGGGCGATCTCGAGATGGCCGTCGTCACGGTGCCGGCGGCTGCTGTCCTCGATATCGCCCGCCAGTGCGCGGCCAAGGGGGTTCGAGCGCTTGTCGTGATCTCAGCGGGGTTCGCCGAGGTCGGGGGAGAGGGCGTCGACCTTCAGCGGCAGCTGTTCGAGATCTGCAGGCACGCCGGGATGCGCCTGGTGGGTCCCAACTGCATGGGGGTCATCAACGTGGCCGAGGCTGTGAAGCTCGACGCGACCTTTGCTCCTGACAAGCCGATTCCGGGCCGCATCGGCTTCCTTTCACAGAGCGGCGGACTCGGCATCGCCGTCATGGCCAGAGCACAGGCCCTCGGGTCGGGCATTTCCTCATTCGTTTCCGTCGGCAACAAGGCCGATCTGTCCGGCAACGACTTCATCCAGTACTGGGAGGCGGACGGTGCGACCGACCTGATATTGCTGTACCTCGAGTCCTTTGGAAACCCGCGCAAATTCGCGCGCGTCGCGCGTCGGGTCAGTCACTCCAAGCCGATCCTCGCGGTCAAGGGGGGAAGGTCTCCTGCAGGGAACCGAGCCACCTCGTCGCACACTGGCGCGTTGCTCTCCGCCTCTGACATCACGGTCGACGCGCTGTTTCAGCAGGCGGGGGTGATCCGCACCGATACGCTCGCGGAGCTGTTCGACGCCGTCCTGCTCCTGGGCAGCCAGCCGCTGCCGGCAGGCAATCGGGTGGGCATTCTCACCAACGCCGGCGGGCCGGCGATCCTGTGCGCGGACGCGTGCGAGGCCAATGGGCTTGTCGTGCCTCCGCTTTCAGAGAAGGTGCGGACGGAGCTGGCCGCGTTCTTGCCGGCGGCCGCCTCGACCGGCAACCCGGTCGACATGATCGCGTCGGCGAGCGCAACGGACTACAGCCGGGCGATCGCCATCCTGGCGGGGTCAGAAGAAGCCGACGCGTTGATCGTCATCTTCACGCCTCCCCTCGTCACCAAAGCTCCCGAAGTCATTCGGGCGATCCAGCGTGCGGCGAAGAACCTGCCGCGTGCGATTCCGCTGCTCAGCGTCTTCATGTCCAAGCAGTCGTCGCCGCGTGTGGTCCAGTCTGGTGGAGTCGGCGTCCCGCACTATCCGTTCCCCGAAGAGGCCGCCCGCGCCCTGAGCCTTGCCGCGCGCTACAGCCGTTGGCGCGCGCTTCCCGATGAGCCCGTGCCCGTGCTCGACGGTATCGACCGCGACAGGGCGGCGGCGGTCATCGCCACGTCGCTTGCCGAGGGCGCTGGTTGGATGACGCCTCGTTTGCTGGAGGAGCTGGTCACTTCTTACGGCATCCCCACTGTCGAAACGCGTTTCACGGACTCGCCGCGTGCCGCCGGTCGCGTGGCGGGGCGGATCGGATCGCCTGTGGCGCTCAAGGCGATAGTGCCCGGCTTGCTGCACAAGTCGGACGCCGGCGCCGTGCGGCTCGATCTTGAGGGTGAGCACGCCGTCCAGAGAGCGGCGTCCGAAATGGCCGCGAGCCTCGAGCAGTCAGGTCAT
>DAINDD010000164.1:0-2882 GCA_036732045.1 Chloroflexota bacterium | reverse complement strand
ACCTTCAACACGCCGCCGCTTGCGCTCGCGCTCGCTCGTCAGTCACGATTGCACCTCCTAGCTTGGCTACGGCGGTGGTACGAGTTGATGATCTCGCCCACGACGGTTCCGACTATCAGCGCCAGAAATGCAGCGAGATACCCGTTCACGGCGTCGCCCCAATCGACCTGGGATAACGTCCGGCACGTCGGTCTACGTCGTTCTGCTGCGCCTCGAATCGCTCGCGGAACTTGCGCAGCGTCCACGACTCGCCATCCCCTGTCGGGGCAACCGGCAGCATCGGCGGCGCCTCAGGCAACGCTTCCCGGCACTGTTCCCGCAACGCCTGCCGGTCGCTCGCATCATCGAGCGCCGCCCGAGCGTCCCCGGCCGCCGTCGCCTTGAGCAAGGCGTTGAACGTGTCACGGAACTGCGCCCGTATTGTGCCGAGGTTATCAGCGTCGCAGTGTTTGATGCTCCACCAGCCGATAGCGTTCACCGCATCCTCAAGCACCTTGCTCGACCACAGCGGCGGGGCGTCCCCCGGTCGGAAGCCGCTCATCACGCGCTGCGCCTCGGCCCAGGCAATCTCGGCCGCCGGCAGGCCCAGGCCGGCCCGTAACGCCAGCTCGCGGATCTCGGCAGGCGCCGGGAAGAATTTCCCGGTGCGGATGTACTCAGCTACCGCACGCTGCCCCAGATCCGCCGGCAGGTCACACCAGGCCATCTCGTAGGCGGTCACTGTGTCCTCACCGATTGCCCGGTCCGGCCAGGCAGCCTTGAGCACGCCCAGCAACCGGGTTACGTCTTTTCGCTCCATTTCAGCCCCCAAATGCCCAGCAACCGCTGGACGCATGTCGGCAGTTGGGTAGTAGGTCATAGACGTACTCGTAGGCCACGTCATAGGCGAACTCCGTCCGAAGCAACGGCCGCGCCCCTACCGGCGCTTCATATCCCACCAGGGCAAGCAGACGGGGCTTGAAGCGGCCGTACCATTCCGCATTGGCACAGAACCCTTCAGGTCGCCCGTCGTCGCGTACCGCTGCTGCCCCTGCCGCCAGTACGGCTAGTCGCGGCTCCAATTCCACAAGTTTCTGCCATTTCCAGCCCTTTTTCATCCCTCTCCTCGCAATAACTGCTGCACACTGAGACCGCCGCCGCGCCCGTTCGGGCTGGCGCGCAGCCCGTTCGCCTTCTGTCGCCAGCCCGGCGCATAGTCCCGAGCCGCCCACTGCAACTGTGGTGAGTCGCCACGATCCAGCCGCCATTGCACATAGGCCATCGCCTCAGCGGCGTCGCCCTCGCAGCGCTGCAGCAGTTCGTCCGCCAGCAATCCCTCGCGCCGGCGCCGATCGCCACGCACCGATGCATGCAATAACTCGCAGACGGCACCGAGCAATGCGTAGCCTTCTGGGGTCGGCTGCTCAAGAGCGGCCCGTTTTGGTACCGAAATTGCCTTTGACGGGACCGGTGGCTCAGGAGAGGCAGGCGCGTCAGCGCCGTCGCGCGTGAGCGCGCCCTCCTCCGCTGGTCCGGTCCTGTCTGGTTGGGTTGGGTTGGGTTGGGTTGGGTTGGGTACGGTAGCGGGGTTACGTAACGGTGACGTACCTGTTATGGGTGCGGTAGGTGTGACGTTCATAACGGCCTTGACGCGCTCACGGTGGCGGCGCTGTCTGTCAGCGTTTGCGTGACGCTGGTCTATCAGCTTTCCGGCGTAGTCATCCCAGTCATGGATACTCAGATCCTCGCCCTTCCGGTCAAGGAATCCAGTCTCTACGAGCGCAGAAACGAACGTCGTCACGTCACCCGGCCACTGTGCCGCCTTGCCAATCGTGCGAGGTGACGCGACGATGATGCCGTCCTGCGCGTTATCAATCGCCCAACTCCAGAGCGCGACAAGGTGCCCGACCGCGTACACCTCTGCCAAACCAAGCAGGTCAGCGAGCGCGAACGTCTTGCGGTGCGTAAAAAGCGCCTGGTGAACCTCTATCCAGGCCATTACCGCCCCCATTCTTCAGGCGTGCGTGCGTGTTTTGACAAATTGCAGTTACGGCAGGCGGTTGCTAGATTCGTTAGGTTGTCCGAGCCACCCTTTGATCGGGGTACGATATGGTCACAGTGGAGTGGCTCGGAAAGTTCGCGCTGTTGCCGTCCGCAGTACCGGCATGTGAAGTTGTCTCGCTCGAACACCGACTGCCGGAGCCAGTACCATTCCCGGTCCTGCCAAAGTGGAATCTGCCCTAGGCAGTCCTTCGGATCGACGAGGATCAGCCGTTGCTCGTCTACCTCGTACCGCCGTATGAATCCGCCCGCCTCCAACTCGTCTAGCAATGCGCTTATGTCCGCATTGTCATAGGGCAGCGCCTCCGCCTTGATCCGCTTGGGCCGGTCCTCGAGCCGCCCTTCCCGATCCGCCAGGCACCACAGGGCCGTGAAGAGCAGTCGCCCGAGCGGCGACACTTCGGCCAGGCGTTCGTTCAGAAAGAGGCCCGGCTTGAGCAGACGCGCTCTCATCAGTCCATCCCTTCCACAATGACCAGCAGGCAATCCCTCTTGTAACTTTCCGCGCGCGTCAGGATCACCTGGCCGAATCTCGCATCGTCAACCGACAGCCCAAGCGCCACGGCATCCATCAGCAGCTTGATGCCGCTGTCGATGTCGTGGCCGTCGTTGCGCACCACCGCCAGGCGCAACTGGCCCGTACCCGCTTCCCAGCCGGCTCCCTGTGCCGCGAACGCGGTAAGCATTGCCGCGTCGGCCTTCCACTGCCGCGCTTCCGGCGAGAGTCGCAGGGCGGCGTATGTCTTGCCGCCACGGGCTACCCTGATCGTCGGCAAATAGGTACCAGGCGTGCGCGTCGCGCCCTGGCCGGAGCTGTTGATGCCGACGGGGATGGGCAGGAT
>DAINDD010000163.1:0-2906 GCA_036732045.1 Chloroflexota bacterium | reverse complement strand
CGCCACGACCCATACGAGGAGACCCACGCCGCTCACAACTGGTGGGACTGGTATGCCGCCTATGTGGACGCGCGCGAACACGGGAGCACGCCGGAACAGGCCTCCGACGCGGCCGGCCGCTACGTGGAGGAGGTGCTTCATGTACTTCCCGGATAGCTTCGCCGGCCTCGCGGCTCTCTCCGAGCGCGTGCGCCGATTCGTACTGCGGTGGCGCGCCGCGATCGGGCGGTAGCACCGCAGACGGCCGGAACACTCACTGAGACCCCGCCGGAACGGTGGGGTCTCAGCGTCGTGTCAGTCCGTTCCCGGATCGACACAACGGTGGACGGAAGACCAGGGATGTGACCCGGGTGTTGCCCGGGCGCGAACCGGCGCGCCCCGGGGCAACATCCCAGTCACACCGTCATCCCATACGCCAAGATCAGGAGCGTCATGTCCTCAGCAACGGAAGCCGCGCAAGTTAGGCTCAACCAAGTTACACCTTCACACTGTCGAGTCGTACTCGACAACCCGCCGTGCAACCTCATGGGTCCGGAATTCGTTCTGCAGATCCAAGAGATTGTCACGGCGCTCGAGAACGACGACCGAGTAAAGGTGGTGGTGTTCGAAAGTGCCGTCGATGGCTTCTTTCTGAATCACTCCGACTTCCTCGCGAATTTCGAGGATCTGACCAGCATCCCGCAGGGTCCGACCGGCCTCGAGGCATGGCCCGACGTCCTGGTGCGCCTGACGCGCGCCCCGTTCGTTTCGATCGCGCTGATCCAGGGGCGGGCGACCGGAAACGGCAGTGAGCTCGCGCTCGCCTGCGACATGAGCTTCGCGAGCCGAGAGAAAGCGATCTTGTCGCACTTTGAAGTGGGCGTGGGCGTCGTCCCTGGTGGAGGGCCCATGGCGCGATTGCCGCGGGTCATGGGACGGGGACGCGCCCTCGAAGTGCTCCTGAGCGCAGACGACATCCGAGGCGCCGATGCCGAGCTCCTCGGCTACGTGAACCGTGCGCTACCCGATGCCAAGCTGGACGATTTCGTCGACGCACTCGCAACCCGGATCGCCTCGTTCGACAAGTGGGCGATCGCCAACACCAAGCGCCTCGTGAACGAAGCCAGCCTGCCGCCCGACGTCGAAATCAGAGCGGGCTGGGACGCCTGCATGGCCTCCGTCAAGCGACCAGCGGCGCAGGAAAGAATCAAAGCGCTCCTGGAGCAAGGGCTCCAGCAGCCTGGAGACTCAGAAAATCGACTCGGATTTTACGTGGGACAGCTCGGCCTCAACGGCGAGCGCTGAAATCCAAACCGCCTATCTCACTATCTGAAAGGAAGCACGCGACCATGGACCTACTCACCATCGCGAAGAAAATCGCTGACCGAGTCGAGGACGAGTCGCTAAAACAAAAGGTACCCGTCGCGGTTACCGTCATCGACATCCACGGCAACGTCGTCCTCACCCACCGCATGACAGGAGCGCCCGCGTTCTCCCTCGAACTCTCCGAGCGAAAAGCCTACACGTCCGCCCTCGTCGGCATGAGCACCGCTGACCTCGTCCCCCTCGTGCAACCAGGCGCGGCCCTCTATCCCCTCCTCGCCGTCTCCGGCGGAAGATACTCCGCGATGGGCGGCGGCGTGCCGCTCACCAGCGAGAGTCAGGTGATCGCCGGCGTCGGAGTTAGCGGCGGAACGACGGAGCAGGACATTGCCATCGTCGAAGCGGCGATGAGGGAGGCGGCATGAGCAAGATCTTCCCGTCCACGAAGAGCAGTCAACTGTCAGCCGCTCCGGTAAACGATCTCCGGCAGGTCCTCACGGAAGTCGGTCAGCCACGTGTCGACGCAGGCGTAGGTCGCATAGGGTGATGAGCCCGCCGCGACGTTGAAGCTGGCCTGCCACGCCTGGTCACTAATGCGGTCGGGGCCGAGGACGTCGACGTTATGGAAGTTGTCGAAGAAGCCCTTCAACAGCGTTGCGAGAAGCGTCACGCTTCGGGCATCGAGTCGCGCCCGTGCAGAGCCCTGGCCGGTGCCCGGGTGAGTCGCGTGAGAGTCCCGCATGGCGCTCGATCTTGCTGCGCAAGCGCCGATACGTCCACGACGCTTCACGTCACACTGGTAGGCGCCGCCTAACAGGCGGCGTAACCTTGCGTCACGTGGAACTGCGCCAACTGCGTTACTTCGTAGCGGTTGCCGAGGAGCTGCACTTCGGGCGCGCGGCCGAGCGTCTGCACATCGCTGCGCCGTCGCTGTCGCAGCAGATCAAGGCACTCGAGGCGAGCGTCGGGGTGCCGCTGTTCGTTCGTGACCGCCGGCACGTCGAGCTGACCTCGGCCGGCCGCATGCTCCTGACCGATGCCCGCGAGATCATCGCCCTCGCCGCGAGCGCGCAGCGGCGCTTGGAGGGAACCTCAGGCCCGTTGCGGCTTGGGTATGTCAGCTGGCTGCCCGATGAGCTCGTCGCCTCGGTGCGCTCGGACCTGCGGTTGGACGAATGGGTGATGCCGAGCCACATCCAGATCGCTCGCGTTCTCGACGGCGGCCTGGACGCGGCGATCGCGTGGGCTCCCGCCGCCCACGAACGCCTTCACCTACAGCTGCTGTGGGCCGAGTCGCTCGCCGCGGTCGTCCCCGCTCGCTTCAGCGAGGAGATGGTCGCTGCCGGTGATCTGCGGGTGCTCGTCGACGCGGACTTGACGTCCTGGGACGCCTGGAACCAGTTCGGCCGCGAGTTCGCGCAGGCGACCGGCGCGCGGGTCGTGGAGATCGACGATGGCGGGATCACCGGCCGCGGATTCCACGACCACTGCCGAAAGCTGAACAAGCCAGTGCTGCAATCGCCCAAGCGTCATCGGGTATCGCTGCCGCCCGGTCTCCGGACCCGATCGGTACGCGAACCCACGCCGCTCTGGTGCTGGTCGCT
>DAINDD010000162.1:0-2910 GCA_036732045.1 Chloroflexota bacterium | reverse complement strand
ACCGACGCCCCACCAGACGCCGGAGATGTTGTCATCCCACCCGATCGCGCGGTCGATCGAGAACCGGCCCGGGCCGGTTGCGGCGAGCGACAGGGCGAACGTCAGGTAGGCGATCTCGAGCTCTGACCCGAGCATGAAAGCTTTCTTGAATGTCACCGAGGCGTTCCCTGCCTCCCTTCTCGACGCGTCCCGTAGCGAGGTGGAGAAATGAAGTATTCCGCCTCAGTGCGCCGGTCAGGCGACTTCTCGCAACACTTGTGCTCGGTCGATGCTCGTGGGATCTACTCGGGAAGCCAGCCCTAAGCCGTCGCCGTCGGGGACCAGACCGTGCTCGGTCGCTTCGAGCCGCGCCTCAGGAACCATCGGCCGGAAGACTGCCGCAGCGTCCGATGCAGTGCAAGGCTCCTCAACCGGAACTTGAGGAAGCGGTGCAAGTCTGGAACGCTTACCCGCGACCGACCGCCCTCGAACAGGGAGACATGCCGACCGGACTTCGCGTTGCTCTGGCGGTGGCTTGCGTTGCGGCGCTTGCCGCAGGCGCGGCCTCTGTCGCTGCAGCCGCGACCCCGTTGCCGGCACACGTCTACGCGCCCTACTTCGAGACCTGGACAAGGGACAGCATCAGCGCGCTCGCGGCCCAGTCCGGTTCACGCTATTTCACGCTCGCCTTCCTCGAGTCGCTCTCCAAGACGTCCTGCACGCTCGCCTGGAACGGCAACAGGGCCGACCCTGTCTCTAGGGGTCGCTATCTCTCCGACATCAGAACGCTCCGCACGATGGGTGGGGACGTCATCCTGTCGTTCGGCGGCTGGAGCGCCGACCAGCGCGGAACCGAGATCGCAGACTCGTGTAGGAACGTTCAGAGAATCGCCTCTGCCTACGAATCACTGATCACCACCTACGACGTGGCAAGACTCGACATGGATCTCGAAGGCAGGTCGCTCATCAGGGCAGCCGGAATCGACCGCCGCAACAAGGTGATCAGGATCGTCGAGGCCTGGGCGACTGCGCACCACCGGCCTCTGCAGATCAGCTACACGCTCACGACCACGCCCTCCGGCCTGGGGTCAACGCGCCTGGCCGTCCTGCGGAACGCCAAGACCAATAGAACCCGCGTCGACGTGGTGAACATCATGACCTTCGATTACTACGACGGCGTGACGACGGCCATGGGCGGAGCGGCGATCAGTGCCGCGGAGGGACTGTTCGACCAACTGAGGGCGCTCTACCCGACGAAGACTGATGCCAAGCTGTGGGCGATGGAGGGAATCACGATCCAGCCCGGGATCGACGACTACCCGAGGAAGACTGAGATCACCTACCTCTCCGACGCGCAGACGCTCCTGGACTTCGCGAGCTCGATCGGGATCGGCACTTTGTCGATGTGGGCGACCCAGCGAGACACCGGTGGCTGCCCCGGTTCCAAAGGCCCGAATTGCTCCGGCATCGCTCAGAACACCTGGGACTTCAGCCATATGCTGAACCCGTTCACCGGTTCCTGATTCGCACCGAAAAAGAACAAGCCCCGGTGACTTGCGGCCTGTCACCGGGGCTCTGCCATGGAAGGTGCTTCCCCTTCTGAGATGCCGCGACTCCTGCTTTCTTGCGTGCGGCATGCGGTCACCCCTGTCTAGAGGACGTGCAGCACCGCTCGCTGATCCCTCGATCGAGTGAATCGCGCCGCTCCCTCCCCCTGAAGGGGGACGCAATGGCTCTGTCGCCCGCGCAGAGTGGTCTCGGAAGGGCGTACTTCACTGCAACTGCGGGTGGAGAACTTTTGCGGCGAGAGGGATAAGGACATGGCGAGGAAGAAATCTGGAAAGCGTGGCTCGGCGATCATCGTCTTGATGGTTGTCGCGGCGATCGCGGGTAGCCCATCGACTGCGGCGGCTGCCTCGGCGACGTCACAGCCTTTGGTCAGCGTGGCTGTTCCGGCTCCGGTGCTGGCGCTCGACTTCGCCAGCTGGGCCGAAGCAAGCTGGGCCGAAGAGTGATCTGAGCGCCGGGCGCGCAGGGCGCGTCCGGCGTCTCACTCAAGCGAAACGCGAACCGGCCCGATAACCCGGGCATGGGTCGTACATTTGGTCTGGTTGCGATGTTGTGCTCTCTCGCGATCGTGGGTGTTCTGATGCTGCTCAGCATGAGCCACAACGGGCCGACCGCGAAGAGCACCAAGGTTGCGGAGGTCCGGGCCACTGCGGCCGTCGGCGGGCTGAATTTCACAGGCGCCGCGACGGAGCTCGAGGCTTACAAGTCGGAGCATGCGACGTACGCAGGCGCGGCGCTGCCGCCGGCATTCGGCGTGACGGTCGTCCGCGCAGACGCGGCCTCGTATTGCCTGCAGGCAGGCGTCGGCGGCACCGTGCAGCATTTCACCGGTCCGGGCGGGACGCCCGCAGCCGGTCCCTGCTAGGTCAGACTTACGGTGTGACGATCGGGCTCGCCGGCGGCGTATGAAGGCCGTGAACGCGGTGACGACCTCGTGGCCGGCCCTGCGCGTCGATCGCTCGACCTTCTCGGCGGTCGCCGAGTCCGAGCTCGACGCGGTCCACCGCTACCTGCTGTTCCTCACCGGCAACAGGGCGGTGGCGGAAGACCTGACGGGAGAGACCTTCGAGAAGGCGTTTCGCGTCTGGCGGCGTTTCGATCCACGGCGAGGAACTCCCCGCGCGTGGCTTTGCGGAATCGCACGCACGACGGCGCTCGATCACTTCCGTTCCGAGGAGCGGCGCCGCCGGCGCGAAGAGAAGTACGCACGCGACCTGCCGGAATTGGGGGAACCTGCATTTGGCCCCGGCGACCTGGAGTCGGCGCTGGCCCGGCTGTCTGCAGCAGAGCGTGAGGTCGTTGCGCTGCGCGTCCTGCTCGAGCTCGACGGGCCGACCGTGGCGCGCGTGCTCGGAATCAGCA
>DAINDD010000161.1:0-2938 GCA_036732045.1 Chloroflexota bacterium | reverse complement strand
AGAGTGTCAACCATGTCTCCGAACACCTGTAAGCCACGTCTCCGGTCTATACAGGATCTGGGGGTGTCCCCCAGACTCTTCTCATCTTTAGGGGTAGAGCGGGCAGAGCTATGCTGTATAATTCTAGAATTAGACCGTAATCCGAAAAACACGAAATTACCAAACGAAATCGGTTCTACTTAGATACGATCACTCGGGGAAACTCATTGACATAAGCGGCCAAAAGAAGCGACCAAGGTGATGGTTTGTCGGACGTTTTGGGCGACCTGAAGGTCGCCGCTACATCGTGGATACGCGACGCTGCGACGCTAGATCGAAATCCTGCGCAAACGCTGAACGATCTTCGGCAACGCCTCGCCGGACGGCGCGCGGACCACGACTTCCGCCAGCCCGCTGAGTGGCGTCTCGTGAGGGTTGATCTCGATCAGCTTGCCGCCAAGCCGCCGGACATCGAGTGGGAACTGGGCCGCCGGATACACGACGGCGCTCGTGCCAATCAGCAGCATGCAATCGCACTTCCAGGTCTGGTCGACGCAGTCGTCGAGCGCGTCGGGCGGTATCGGCTCCCCGAACATCACTGTGTCGCCTTTGACGATGCCCGCGCAGTCCGGACAACTCGGTGGCAGCTCGTCGATCGGGAATTCGTCCAGCGGCCAGCGGGCCCCGCAAGAGATACAGCGCAGCTTCGTGCGGTTGCCGTGGATCTCGGTAACGTTCTCGCTGCCGGCGCGCTGGTGCAAATTGTCGATGTTCTGCGTAATGATGTGCGCCAGCCAGCCTCCCTCTTCCATCTCGCGCAACGCCACATGCCCCGCGTTCGGTTCGGCCGACTCCAGCGCGATCTTGAGTTCGGCCAGGCCGCCCGCGCCGGAGATTCGCTTCTCCCACCAGCTCTTCGGGTCGGCGGCGAACCGCTCGTAGTCACGGAGGTCCGGCTCCCCGTGCTTCGTCCAGAGGCCGTCCGGCCCGCGGAACGTGGGGATGCCGCTCTCGGCCGACATACCAGCGCCCACGAGCGCGACGACGTACCGCGAGGCCCTGATCATCTGCGCAGCGGCATCGACCGCGCGTTCGAGTTCCGCGTCGTTCACGCGCCCGGCACCATGCTGACGATCACCGTGCGCTCGCGCGGGCCGTCGAATTCGGCGAAGAAAACACCCTGCCAGGTGCCCAGCGCGAGCCGCCCGTCCTCGACCGGCAACGTTGCGGACTGCCCGACCAGCGTCGCCTTGATGTGCGCCGGCGAGTTGCCCTCTTCGTGGCGGAACGGGCGCCCCTGCGGTACTGCTTCGTCCAGCCAATGGAGCATGTCCGAGCAGACAGCCGGGTCGGCGTTCTCATTGACGATCAGGCCCGCCGTCGTGTGCGGGACGAACACTAGGCAGACGCCGTCCTTCGCACCCAGCCGGCGCAGCGCGCCGTTCACCTCGGACGTAACGTCCTTCATCTGCTGCCGCGCCTCCGAGGCCACGCGTATGCGTTCAATCACGGGGCGATTATAGCCACAGATGGACACTCATTGAGACACAGATGGCTTGCCGGCCAACTGCCCACCTCGCGCGGCGCCGTGCGAGAGGGGCCGGGTCAGGGCTCGATTGACTCGCCCCGGTCTTCGCGCTACTCTACCTCCACAACCGAATACGGGATGGAGGTCTCCACGACGCTCCGCAGGCGGGCTTCTCGCTCGCGGCGCGCAGGAGTTAATAGCGAAGCCGGTGAGAGGCCGGCGCTGTCCCGCAACTGTATCCCGGTTCATTCGTCCGCGGCGCGTGAGACCGGAGTAGCCAGGTCGCCTACCTTCGTCCGAGTACCAGCCTTCGAGGAAAGGCGCGGGACCGGCGATGACGCTGAAACCCTTGCCAACTCGGGCAAGGGTTCTTTGTTTTTCGCCAACCCTTGCCTTCCGCCAATGACGGGAGGTCCTTCGATGAAGATATATACGCTACTGTTCGCACTCGTTGCGGCCCTGGCTCTCAGCCTGGCCGCCTGCGGGAGCGACGACAACGCCAGTGCGACGCCCACTCACGCGTCAACCGTAACAGCGACGGCTGCCGCGACTGTGGCGTCCGGCCCGTTCTTCGACTGCACAGCCGCGCATCCCGGCACCGCCGCCGACACGTCCGCCTTCCCGGTGACCGTGACCGACGGCGTTGGGAATACTGTCACGCTGACCGCGCCCCCGGCCTCCATCGCCTCGCTGGACGCCGCGCACACGGAGATCCTGTACGCGATCGGCGCCGCGTCCGAGGTGAAGGCCGTCGACAAGACTTCAGACTGCCCAGCCGCGGCCGTCTCGCTGCAGAAGGTCGACGCTTTCAATCCGAGCGTCGAGACGATCACCGCGCTGCACCCTGACCTCGTCGTGCTCTTCTACGACCCGGGCGATCTCGTGAGCAGCCTTAACGCCGCTGGTATCAAGGTGCTGAACCTGAAGACACCCTCCGACATCAACGGCGTCTATGACCAGATCGAGTTGCTGGGCAAGGTGACGGGCCACGCCGGCGATGCTGACATGTTGGTGACCAACATGGCGAACCAGGTACACGCGATCGCAAGCCAGGTCATTGGGAAGACCGGGCCTACGGTCTACCACGAGGTCGACAACACCTACTACAGCGCCGGCCCCGGCAGCTTTATCGACGACCTGTACAAGACGCTCGGCGCCAAGAACATCGCCGATTCGACTGGCGAGGCGTACCCGCAGCTTAGCTCCGAGGCGATCATTGCGGCCAACCCGGACGTTATCATCCTGGCCGATGAGGCTGCCGTGCTGCTCAAACAGGGCTGACTTGCTGGTGGCTGCGACCGCAAAGGGGGATGGCATGGGCGCAATCAGATCACGCAATCGGTCGACCGTGCCTCCTTCGACATCAATGCAGCGGAGCAGCGGTTGATCAGCAGCCTGCATCGCGCGGCGAATCAACTCATGGGTCTGGGT
>DAINDD010000160.1:0-2947 GCA_036732045.1 Chloroflexota bacterium | reverse complement strand
AAGCCAATGGCGAGTCGGCGGACTGTCAGCACATCAAGTCACGAGAGGTGAAAATTCATGGTCTCTAACTACCCGGTCCAGTTCGACGTCGACTTTCCCACCCGTCCGTTGAATCGGTCCACGACAGCGTTTCGAATCTTCCTGGCGATCCCCATTCTCATCCTGCTCGGCACGCTGCCGAGTGAGACGCTGCGCAGCGGCAATGAGACGACGATGAAGACAATGGCGATCGCAAGCGGGCTGGTCTTCCTGCCGCTTGTCCTGATGATCGTGTTCCGCCAGAAGTACCCACGTTGGTGGTTTCGAACCTCAACCTCCTTCGCTTCTCGAATCGCATCGCCGCGTATCTGGCCCTGCTCGATGATCGCTACCCGTCAACCGATGAGGACCAGGGCGTCCACCTCGACTTCCCTTATCCGGACATTCGTCAGATGAACCGCTGGTTGCCGCTGATCAAGTGGCTCTTCGCCATCCCGCATTATTTCGTTCTCATCTTTCTAGGAATCGGCGCAGTGGGAGCGGTCATCCTTGCCTGGTTTGCCATTCTCTTCACCGGCACCTATCCACGAAGTCTGTTTGACTTCGTGGTCGGTGTGCTTCGATGGAACAGCCGGGTGTCCGGCTACGCCTTCGCGCTGGTGACAGATGAGTACCACCGTTCAGCCTCAGCTGACATCTGCTTGACCATCAACCGGTGCTGCGCTCGATGAAGGCGATCGCCCAGTACGCCTATGGCGGGCCCGAAGTCCTCCAGCTCAAAGACGTCGACAAGCCGGTGGCCGCCGATGGCGAGGTGCTGGTCCGCGTCCGCGCGGCTTCGGTCAACCCGCTTGACTGGCACTTCATGAGAGGCGAGCCGCTCGTCATGCGCATCTCGTCCGGGCTGCGCAAGCCAAAGCAAATATCCGCCGGCGTCGATTTCGCGGGGACCGTTGAAGCGGTTGGCGGCAGCGTGAAGCAGTTCAAACCGGGTGACGCGGTATTCGGTGGGAGAAGCGGGGCCTTCGCCGAGTACATGTCCGTCCCGGAGGACAAACAGATAGTGCTCAAGCCGGCCAACATCACGTTTGAGGAGGCGGCGGCCGTACCGATTGCGGCGATCACGGCGCTGCAGGCGCTTCGCGATGGGGGACACGTTCAGTCGGGGCAGAGCGTGTTGATCAATGGCGCGGCCGGAGGAGTCGGGACATTTGCCGTGCAGATCGCGAAATCCTTCGGCGCCACCGTGACCGCCGTGTGCAGCACACGGAACGTTGAGATGGTCAGCGAGATCGGCGCGGATGAGGTGATCGACTACACGAAACAGGACTTCACCCGGAGTCGGCAGCCCTACGACTTGATGATCGACATCGCGGGGAATCATTCCTGGTCGGAGTGCAAGCGCGTGCTGCATCCCAAGTCGACCTTTGTCATCGTCGGGGGATTGAGCAAGAAGCCCTGGCTCGGACCGCTGAGTCACTCCGCGGCGTTGAGTGTCACCTCATTCCGGGCGAGCCAGCACGTGGTGCCGCTGTTCACGGCGAAGCTCAGCAAGGAGGATCTGGTCATCCTTCAAGGCCTACTCGAGGCGGGAAAAATCAAGCCAGTCATCGACAGGACGTATACGCTGAGCGAAACTCCCGAAGCCATTCGGTATCTCGAGCTGGGACACGCTCGAGGGAAGGTAGTCATCACGGTCTGAGATGCGGTCAATCAAAAGGTTGGTGGTGGCGGTTGTTCTGCTCGCTGCATGTGGCGGACCCGGGCCGGCCGCAATGGTGAGTCCATCACCTCCTCCGCGCGAAATGAAGCTCGCGATTTCAGGCGCGCTCAGCGGTGCGTACCAGGTTGAGACGAGTTCAGATAACAGGTGCGGCACGCAGCTGCCCGACGATCCGCATTCGGTCAATTACATATTTCAGGGGCATGTCGAGGGGTTGAGCCGCGATATCAAGGTCGACCTCAACTTCTCGGTGCATCGTTACGCCAGGCCTGGGACATTCATAGTTGGCGCGTATCCCGCCGGCTCGATTACGGCGCCTGCAATCGCGTCCGTGGCCAATGAGATCACATCGAAGAACATCCTGATCTGGATCTCGGGATCCGGCTCGCTGGTTGTCGATGTCGGAGCCCGGTCGGGAACAGTTGACCTCAAACTGAGCTCGACGAGCGGACTCGTGGAGTTGGATGTGTCTGGCACGTGGGTATGTGCCGGTGGGCCGTAGCCGGAGTCCAATCTGGCGAGACCCCGGGTAACCACCCGCCCGCCGTACGCGTTGACAGAATGTGGCCAGCCTGTTGGGCCTGAATCGATGAGGGTCAAGATGATCCTGCCTGCCCTCACCGAAGCCACCAGGCCCTTCTTCCGGCCTATCAAGTACTCGCTCTTCCCGCCCCTGGGTCTGGCCACCCTCGCTGCATATCTCAACGATGACGACGAGGTCACGATCTGTGACGAGCACGTCGAAACGCTCCGCCTGGACGACGAGCCGGACCTCGTCGTGATCCAGGTCTACATCACATCAGCGAGACGTTCCTACGAAATCGCCGACCACTATCGCCGTCGTGGAGCGCGGGTCGCGCTTGGCGGGCTGCACGTCACCTCGCTTCCCGACGAGGCCGCAGCCCACGCCGATCACATCTTCTTGGGTCCGGGCGAAGACACGTGGCCGCAATTCCTCGACGACTTGCGCCGCGGCGCGCCGCAGCCTCGATATGCGTCGCATGAGAGAACCCTGGCGGCGCTGCCGCCGATCCGCCGCGACCTCATCAAGCGGCACCTCTACCTGGTGCCGAACTCAATCGTCGTCTCGCGCGGCTGCCCCCACGTCTGCGACTTCTGTTACAAGGTCGCGTTCTTCCAGGGCGGCAAGCAGTTCTACACGATGGAAGTGGACCGGGCGCTCGCGGAGATCGAACGGTTGCCCGGGCGCCATCTCTACTTCCTCGACGACCACCTCTTCGGGAA
>DAINDD010000159.1:0-2986 GCA_036732045.1 Chloroflexota bacterium | reverse complement strand
ACGCCGACCGGATGCTAGAACACTTCCGTGAGCTAACGGAAAGCACGACCGCCGAAGTCGGGCCGGCTAACGCGGAATCGCGGATCGATGAGCAAGTTGCGAAAAGGGTCCACTACGGAGACCCACCGGCGGTACTCTAACCTGCGTGACAGCGGCAACGATCTGACGGTGTTGTGACTTTCACATGATTCGGCGTTCTTCTGGAAGATCGTCGGACTAGGCAAGAGTCGGACGGCCCTCGAGAACCCACTGGAGGGGCTCCCCTTCAGGGATAGGAGGACACCCGTTCCGAAAAAGTCAGTTCGCTGGTTATGGTGGCCCCGGAGAGATTCGAACTCCCGAGACACGGTTTAGGAAGCCTCCTTTTGATCGTCCAGAGTCGTCCAGCGAGACCCCTGGCGTATTCACTTTCGAGCGTTTTCGGCTGGCGCTTATCCATCAACATCCAGGGTCGTCCAGCGCAATTGATGTCAAATCGGACCTCTGGATCACGCTAAAACTGACGATTTTCGCCAGAGCTATGAGGCGGTCAAGCACGGTTTTTTCAACCGTTGACGCCTGCGGGTCAGCGACGCTTCCGGAGTGGCGAAGACGGGATCCGGGATCAGCCTGGCCGATGACGACGGCAGCTGCGAGACGGGGGATCGGGCAATCCCGCGTTTCATCGAGGTCTGTCAGGGTGGGCATCCCTATCGGAATTGCGCTCTGAGCCCGAGCGGCCACGGTGCCTCACGGCAGGGTCGGCCGTCCGTCTGGCCCAATCGGCCAACCTGGGTTGTGCGCGACTTCCCAGAGATGCCCGTCGGGATCAGCGAGGTAACCGCTGTAGCCACCCCACTCCCCGGCTCGTGCCTGCCTGGTCAGGCGGGAACCGGCGCGGCGTACTCACAGATGAGCGAGTGCGAAGTCTGCAGCTGCGGGGACGAGTTCGGCCAGCTGGTCCTTGAGCCAACGCCGCCGATCTTGGGTGACTGCTGGTCCCAATGCCCCGAGATGCATCCAGTCCGCGGTTCCATCCTGCGGCCCACCCAGATAGAAGTGGCGAGGTGGTGAGACTCGGTGGGCCAGGACGTTGCGAATCTCCGACCAGTCCTTGAACTCGGTGCTGCTGACTACCGCGTTTAGCCGAACCGCGAGCAGCTCCGCCTTGTATACGCTGCTTCCAAACCGCTCTGCAGTTTTCCTGGGGTTAACTCCACGCTTCTCATCCGCTGTCGTCATTGGAAACTGCCCGAGATCGACCAAAGCGCCTAGAGCGTGGGCCATGTAGCTAAAGCTCTCTAGGGCGGCCAGCCCGGCCACGAAGAAGAAAAAGAGATGGGTCTCCTGTCGATACCTGTTGTCAGGGATCGGCGAGTGGCCGCCGCGCGAGAACCACGTTCTGAACGCCTCATCGTTCTGAGCACACTCGCAGAAGCGGTAGACCACGCCGTTCCAGCCGCCAGCGTACTCCGAGTAGATCGCCGGCTGCGTGGGCTGATGCAGACCTACTCGGTCGTTCAGCCGCACATGCTCGCTTGCGGGAAAGTCCGCTGGCACCGTCACGCCCATCAGTGAGTCGGCGTCGGTTCTGAGCGGGCGAACACCGGATAGGACACCCTCGGCGAGCAGCTGGCCACCGTGCAGCAGCTCGGCTGCTGGCTCCCACAGCCGTCTCAGACGTTGTGTCCAGGTCACCTATTCTGCCTTCCCGTCCGCCATGACTGATCTCAAAATTGATGTTAATGTGTCCGCTCAACCGGCGAGGATCACATGCTGCTTCCGTCGCCGGGGATACCGCCAGGCGGTGGGGTGCAGAAGTCCATCAGACCGCTCGAGGTGCTGCGTGGTACTCGCCAAGCAAGCCTCCGAGGCGCTCGCGCCTCTTAATTGTGTGCCCGGCGTGGGCGGCCGGGTACCCGGGCGGGCGCCGTCTTCATCATCCGTGGCGCAGATCGTAGCCGCCGCGGCGCTATCCTTCGCGTGTGAGTCGCGGCGAGGAGCTGGCGCACCGTTTTCGCGAGGCCTACGCGCCCGTTGTGGCCTTCATCGAATCCGCTGATGACCGCACCTGGACGACCTTCGTGCCGGCGGAGGCGGACACGGTCGCCGTGGTCATGAACCATGTGGCGCGGTCCATGCGCTACAACGGGGCGGTGCTGAAGGCGTTCCGGCTGGGCACCCCGCCGGTCCAGCTCACCCAGGACGTGATCGACGCCTTCAACCAGGCGGAGAAGGCGGAGACTACTGAGCCCGCGAGGAGTGAGGTCCTGGAGGCGATGCGCACCGGCGTCGATCGCGTCGCCGCTTCCCTCGAGGCGACGCCCGACGAGGCCTTCGCCTCACAGACGCGGATCGAGGTCGGCGACCACGTGGCGAACGACTTGGAGCAGTGGACTGTCCAAATCACGACTCCACATGGTCCCGGCCACCTGGGGACCTGTAGGTCGGCGCTGGGCTAGCCCGGACGAGCACCAGTCTGCCCGCTCCTCAGCGATCCCCGTCCTTCCGACGTCAGGCGCCAGTCGACGCCCGCTGAGGCGGAATTTGAACTCCCCGCAGCCAACGAGGCGCTTCAACGCGCCTCATCTGTGTTCAAGACGCAGAATGGCCCGACCTTCCCGGAGATCGGCGGCCGCCTGGAAGGCGCCGTAGCGTTCGAAGCTGGCGGCGCAAGCCTTCAGCAAGTTGTCGGCCGCATCGATGTTGGCACTGGCCGCAAACTGCCGAGACATCTGGAATGCCAGAGAACCGACCTTGGTCGCGTTGAAGGGAGTTCGGCTTGCAAGTACCGAGAGCGCCAGAAGCGGCAACAGCTCGGTGTCCGGCGCCCCCTTGAGACAGGTTTGCAGCTCGCCGAGCGCGGCCGTGTCGTTCTTCCCATCGAAGATTCTCCTGTTTGCCATTGCTGTCCCTCCATTCTTTCGGACAGCGCTAGCATCCAGCGGGAGAGCGACGCCTAGCCTGTCGCCTTTTCCTTGGAGACATCCGAGTACCGCGCGGCCGC
>DAINDD010000158.1:0-3006 GCA_036732045.1 Chloroflexota bacterium | reverse complement strand
GCCTCGCATTACGCCATCGTCGGAGTCGCCGCCGTTGTGACGCTGGGCGGCGACGGACGCTGCCAGCAGGCGCGCATCGGCCTCACGGGGGTGACGCACAAGCCGCAACGCGCCTCAGCAGCGGAGAGCGCCCTCGCCGGCAAAGCGCTGGACGACCGCGTCATCGCCGAGGCCGCGGGCCTCGCGGCGGACGGGATAAAGGCGCTGAGCGACATCCACGCTTCGGCGGAGTTCCGGCTTCACCTGGCGAAGGTAATGACCGGGCGTGCCCTCAAGCTGGCACTGTCTCGATCTTAGCCGCGAGAGATCAGGGCAACCAGGCCACACTACGCAGACATCGCGTTCGGCCACCGTGAAGTCTGAGATATCACGATAATGGGCCAAACGTGTTGGAAAGGAGCGCTCCCTTGATCGGAGAGAAGGTGCGACACTACGAGGGCAAGAATACGGACCTGGACGCCCTCAAGGCAAAGATTGAAGAATACCTCCAGGGCGATGGATTCAAGGTCCAATCAAGCGTGCCCAGCCCCCATGGCACTCTAATCCAGGTGCGCAAGGGCGGCTTTCTGAGCGCCGTCATCGCCGCCGACCGGGCGTTCAACATCCTCATCGACGGCCAGCCGGACAACTTCACGGTTAGGGTCGGCATCGGCAAGTGGCTTGAGCATCTGGGAGTGACGGCTGTCGAGACTCTCTTGCTGTCCGGGCTATTTCTCCTCGTCGATGTTCCTGAGATGCTCTGGAATCTTGAGGTGGAGAACAAAATAGTGAAGCAGATCGATTCTCTCGTGGAGTCCGGGCTCTCGTTTCGGCCTTAAACGGCGGCAAGTCCTGGAGCCAGGCCGGCGACCATACGCGTTCGGCGTACGCTTTGCGCCCACGACGTTTACCTGCCGGATCGTGGCCGAGGACGCTGGGGTGGACTCGTCGCCACGTTCATGGATCTGGACGGCAACTACTGCCAGCTCGTTCAGTCAAGCTGATGTGATCCGGGGGGCCGTGCCTGCCGCGCGCCATGACCTGACAGTGTTCGTTCGGGTGTAGGCATCGACGGTCCGCATTGAGCCGGGGCGCCGCTCCTTCTCGGCCAGGAAGGCGTAGATCGCCTTCTCCCGGGCCGGGATTGATTCCGTCGAACTGGACCGGTAGCGCTTTCATGCTGTCCTCCTTGTCGAAGTTAGACAGCAGTGACGCTCTGGTTGGCGTGGGAGTCAACACTAAAGAACGAGTTAGTGTCGGACGAATAGTTGATTAGCTCGGCGACTTCCAAACCTGGAAGTCGTAAGCGGAGCGCCTCTTGGGGTCGGAAAGGACCTCGTGGGCCTCGCTGATCTCTACGAAGCGCTCCTCGGCGCCCGGCTCCTTGTTGCGGTCCGGGCGGTACAGCACAACCAGACGGCGGTACGCCTTCTCGATCTCGTCCCGGCTGGCGATGCGGTCGACGCCCAGAGCCCTGTAGTGATCAGTCATCCCATTCGAGCTTAAGGCTTCTGGACAGCAAACGCACGAGGGTCTCTGTCTCACGTGATGACGCGCAAGGGCAGTCACGCTATGGCGCGTTAGTTGTGCAGATGTCGGGCCGCGACACGACCGCAGATGAAATAGCGGCAGACGCACCGGTCCGCTCTTAATTTCGAGGCAGTGACGGGAAAGTTAGGGCTGGCTTCTGCCGCCTGCTATGATTACTCACCCAAGCATCGAGGCGGCGAAGCTCTTTGAGCAGACGGACGCCACATCTCCGCGTGCCTGCGGAATTGGTAGGGACGGGACATATGAGTTATATACGGTCGCCCAATGTCCAGTGTTTGACGTGCGGTGGGATCGCTGCACTGAACGTCAAGGCTGAGGTGGTACGGAGGAGTGTCGTCCGTGTCTTAAGTCCGTCATCACGCTCCAGTCAATCAGCGGCAAGCCTGCCGAGTCGTCAACGAGCCGCTACCGACTGGCTGCTGGCCATCGACAACTGTCTTAAGCGGGAGGCGGCAGTGCACCAACGCTGCCGCTCGTGCAGCATCCTGATGGGGCCGGGCCACATCGAGACTGGAGTCGGACTGCTCTGTGGAACATGCAGCTACGCCATGCGGGGGGCGAGCGGCGATCTCCTGGTTGCTCGCCCGGTATTCGGTAAGCGCGGTTGGTTGAGAGGTGATAGGACGCCACCCTAAGACCTGTTAGCGTCGCATTGGGCGCCGAATTGGTGGCTTCGCTGTCGTCCCTTCGCTGCCTTCCCAATCCTGAGTGCACCATCAGCGAGGGAGCAGAACTAAGATCCCGTCGCGGTAATTCTGACTCTTGACCGTCAGTCGGGATCGGGCCCAACGCGCACCAGGCGCTTGCCGGTATTGGCGCCACCGAGGAGACCAATCAGTGCGCCAGGCGCCGAGTCGAGGCCGTCGAGCACTTCTTCGAGCACCTTCAATTCGCCACTCGCGACCCACTTGGCCAGCCGCGCTTCCGCCTCGGACCACTTGTCCTGAAAATCAGAGACGATGAACCCTTCCATGCGGAGGCGGCTTACCACCAGGATGCCCGGCACGAGGCGGGAGCCGGCCGGCGGGCCGTCAGTGTCGTACTGCGAGACGGCGCCGCAACAAACAACGCGACCGTGCCGATTCATGATCGGGAGGACGGTGTCGAGGATCGGGCCGCCTACGTTGTCGAAGTAGACGTCTATGCCGTTCGGGCATCGCTCGCGGAGCTCGTCGCGGAGCGTCTGGCTCTTGTAGTTCACGGCCTCGTCGAACCCGAGGTCGCGGCGAAGCATCTCAGTCTTTTCGTCAGAGCCCGCGATGCCGATAACGCGGCAGCCCATGATGCGGGCGATCTGCCCAACGACATTGCCGGTCGCACCAGCCGCTGCGGACACAACGACGGTCTCGCCGGCCGCCGGCCGTCCCACCTCTAGCAGACCGAAATATGCTGTGAGGCCCGTAACTCCCAGCACGCTCATATGATGGGTCAAGGCGCCGCGCGAGCGAAGCAGACGGACGTTGTTCGCGGGGTGAA
>DAINDD010000157.1:0-3032 GCA_036732045.1 Chloroflexota bacterium | reverse complement strand
AGGAATCATGCGCGCAGTCGGTGAGGTCGTGCCGGAGCCCTGACGCCCGCGCGCCGGTCGCGCCGAGAGCGCGACACTGTTGAATAGGCCCAGCGCGGCGCCTACTACGTCAATCCGTGGTGGCTCATCAAAAGATCATTCCTGTGTCGCTTCCACTCCGGCGAACACTTCCTCTACCAGGGCCGTTAATTCATGTGGAGGGTGAGAGATGAGAGTCGGCAAATGGGGCGCCTTCCAGGCGAACGCTACAATCGCCCCCCGGCCGACTTCGCGCCAACGGACTGGGCAATCGATCACGACCGCTCGGGGCGGTTGGGGAGGAGTCACATGAGCGCCTTTGTCGCAACGATTGGCTGGCTGGCTGCGGTGCTCGTTGCTGTGACAGCGGTGATGATGGTCCTCAGATCAATCGTTTTGATCGGCCCGGCGCAGATCGGTCTGGTTGTGAGGCGCACTTCGGTACGCCACAACGAGACCGACACTCCGATCGCCTTTGCCGGAGAGGCCGGTTATCAGTCCGAGCTACTGATGCCGGGGTTGCGCTTCAAGCTCTGGCCCGTCTTCTCGGTGTCGAAGTTCCCTTGGGTCCGCGTGCCGGCGGGCGAGATCGGCGTTGTGATCTCCCAGATCGGTGAGCGGCTCCCGACGGGCGCCAAGTCCGCGGTCTACCGCCCGGAGTTCGGCAACTTCACCGGCCTGCGTGCTTTCCTCGCCAACGGCGGCCAGAAGGGTGTTCAGCGCCCTGTGCTGCCACCCGGCACGCTGATCCCGGTCCACCCGATCGCCTTCGTGGTGATCACCGCGACCCGCGCGTACGGACTACCACTCGACCACCACGTGGCTATGCGCGGTCCGCTCGGCCCCGAGTCGTTCGGCTTGACCGCGCAGCAGCTCAAGGTGACGGTCATCGCGCCGCAGGGCGACCAGGACCTGGTCGGCATCGTTACTGCACTCGACGGCGAGCCCCTGCCGCCGGCCGACATCGCCGGCCGTATCGGTGGCTTCAGTGACATTGAGGCGCTGGAAGCCCAGCCCGACGTTACAGACTCCCAGCTGATTGAGCTGTTGCTGGGTGCGAAGAACCAGCTGCACAACAACTACCAGGACTTCCAGGCCTTCCTGGACAGCGGCGGTCGTATCGGACTGCAGCACGACCCGTTGCTGTATGGCGCCTTCCTGCTGAACCCGTTCTTGGTGCGCGTGGAACCGGCGCCGATGCTGGTGGTCAACCAGGGCGAGGTGGCCGTCATCAAGAGTTACGTGGGTCTGCCCACGCTCGATACATCCGGACCCGAGTTCAAGTTCGGATCTATCGTGCAGCCCGGTCATCGAGGTATCTGGCGCGAGTCGCTGCGCACAGGCAAGTACGCGTTGAATCCCCGAATCTACGCGGCGGAGCTCGTGCCTACCTTCATCCTGACGTTGAACTGGGCGGAGGCGAACTCGGTGGCGCACAACCTTGACGCGCAGTTGAGCCCGATCGAAGGAAAGAGCCGCGAGGGCTTCGTCTTCATCATCGATCTGCAGGTGCAGATCCATGTGCCGGACACCAAGGCGCCGAAAGTGATCTCAATGGTGGGATCGATGCAGAACCTGGTCAACGAGGTCTTGCAAGCTGCGGTCGGCAACCACTTCCGCAACACGTTGCAGGGTCTGGAGGCGGTTCGCTTCATAGAGACACGCGACTCGGTGCAGGCCGCCGCGTTCGAAGCCATTTCCCGCTACCTGTCGGCCTACGAGGTTGAGACGCGCGGCGTGTACATCCAGGACGTCACGTTCCCCGAGGAATTGGTCGTTGTGCTGACGAAGCGGGAGATCGCCAATCAGGAAAAGGCGACCTACACTCAGCAGAAGGACGCGCAGACCGTGCGCGTCGACCTAGAGAAGGCGCGAGGCACGGCGGACATGCAGGTTGAGCTGGCTAAAGCGCAGGTGTCGATCGACATCAACCGGGCGCGCGCAGAGGCACGCAAAGCGGAGGCCGGCGGCGAGGCCGCTTACGTCGAGATCACCGGCACGGCCGAAGGTGCTCGCAAGCGGGCGGTCGGTCTGGGCGAGGCGGCCGCTATCGAAGCCCAGGGTCTCGCCCGAGCTAAGGGTTACGAGGCGCAGAAAGCGGCGGTGGGCGCAGGCGCGACCGCTGCGGTTGCGATTGCCACCGCGCTGGCGGATGGCCATCTGAAAGTGGTGCCCGAAGTCCTCGTTACAGGTGATGGCGGCGCCCTCGAAGGCCTGGCCGCAACGCTGATGCGCTCGCTAAACGGCGGCAGTGGCCGGGCGCTCGACGCAGCCGACAAAGGATCGGCCGAGAAGGGCAGCGCCAAGAGCCGTTAGGGGGCTCGTTGAACGGTCCGGCTGAGCAGAACCGGGAGCACCCGGCTGCCCCAGTTCATCGTGCTGAGCGGGCCAAGTTGTTCGGGTAATGAGGAGGCTCGCCCGGGCGCTCGTCGTCCAGTTGTTAAAAAGCGGGATCACTTACTTTGTACCCCACAGGCTGATCGGAACCCGCCGGAGCTTGGCCCCTTTACCCCGGCGGACCTTGATGAAGGTCGCGCCTTCAGTCGTACTCGAGAAAATCGTCGCCACGCCTCTCTCGCCCTAGTGCAGGCCGCCCTCAGTTAGCTGACCTATCTGGTTGTCAAATCAAGGGTCACAAACCGATCTGGTTACTACATGGACAAAAACGGTGCAACGCTGTAGACCGATCTGATTGCCAACGGGGGCACAGACCGGGCAAGGCAAAGAAAAAGGCCGGAATCGTATTCGAAACCGGCCTCAAGAAGCTACGAGAGCTATTTACTCGTCCTCGATCTGGTTGTACATCATGCGGACTGACGACGGAGCTCTTTGTGGTCCATTTCGTATTGGCGTCCTCCATCTGGTTGCAGGAAGGGCCACCATTAACCGACTTGATAGCCATAGTGAAAGCGCGTCGAAACGCGGCTATTTTCGCGGTTGTCCTGGGCTTCCTGACTGGCGGGGGAAAGGACGACCGCTCGCGAACGCACCTGCGCGTCTAGCACCCCAAATTC
>DAINDD010000156.1:0-3041 GCA_036732045.1 Chloroflexota bacterium | reverse complement strand
CGCCAATCCTGGAGGAGATCAAGAAGCGCTTCTCCTTGCGCGAGATGGACGTCCAGAGCATCCCGCGTAACCTGGAGCCGTTCAGTCCGCCCATGCGGGAGGAGACAGCGGCCGCCGTCTAACCGCGATGCATCACGACAAACAGAACAATGGTCCGCGCGCTCGGGCCGACGAAGGCGTCGCCGCCGCGCCGGGCGCCGAGCCGCTAGTCCCATTCGAGGTTACCGATAAGGTTTCCGCGGGTGAGCTCGTCGATCGCATGACGGGGACGGCGTTTCAGGCGCGCAACCTGGGCACGGCGGCGCGGATCTGGGAATCGGCATTGCGCGATCAGGCGACGATCTTCTTCGGCCTCTCCGGGGCGATGGTGCCCGCCGGCATGCGGCCTATCCTTGTGCACATGATCCAGAACAGAATGATCGACGTTTTGGTCAGCACCGGCGCCAACCTCTACCACGACGTCTACGAAACGCTGGGCTTCGCGCACGGTCAGACAGACCCGGGCGGTGACGATATCCGCCTCGCCGACCTGCGCGTCGTTCGCTTCTACGACGTGCTGGCACCGGAGCACGAGTTCTCGCGGGGCGAGCGCTGGTGCACGGAGTTCGCGATGACGCTGGAAGACGGACATCCCTACACCACGCGTGAGTATTTCGAAAAGATGGGCCGGGCTATCACGCCGATCGCGAAGGTAGAAGGCATCATCACCGCCGCTGCAAAAGCCGGCGTCCCGATCTACTGCCCGGCATTCGGAGACAGCGTCCACGGTCTCGCGGTGGCAGAAGCGCGGCTGCGTGGGCGGAACGTCGTCTTCGACATCGTCGCCGACGTGCTGGAGCTGACCCACCTTTCGATCACAGCGAACAAGAGCGCAGTAATCTACGTCGGCGGCGGCACGCCCAAGAACTTCATCCAGCAGTCGGGCGCCGCCTGCTATCTGTTCGACCGCGACCCGCCCGGCCACTCCTATGGCATCCAGATCACGATGGATCAGCCGCAGTGGGGCGGCCTCTCTGGCTGTACGTTCGAGGAGGCGCAGTCGTGGCGCAAGATCGCCGCCGACGCCCGCTTCGCAACGGTCAATGTGGAGGCGACCGTGGCTCTACCGCTGATCATCAGCGCGTTGACCGAGAAGAAAGCGTACGAAGGACGTTCAGTTCCTGATCTCGACTGGGACTACTCGAAGCACGAGGTCAAGCCGTTCGCCTCGCAGGCGCACAAGGCTTAGTCGCGTTTTCCCGAAGCTATCTCTGAGTCTGACATGACTTCCGAAGTCACCGAGTTCGTGCTGGAACGCGTCTCCTCAACACCCGGCCTGATCGGCCTGCTTCTCGTCGGCTCGGCCGCGAGAGGCGAGATGCAGAAGAACAGCGACTGGGACTTCGTCGCGGTCATCTCGGATGATGTCCCGTGGCCTAAGCCGTTTCGCGATGGCGGGCGGGAGACGTTCGCGGCGCCAGACGGACGCCAGGTCGAGGTAGCATATCGGACAGCCGGCAGGCTGCGGCGTCGCATGGCCGAGCAAGCGGCGCTTGGATTCAGGCCCTTGGCGGAGATGCTTGCCGAGGGGCTGCCCGTCGGCGAAATGTCAGACACTGTCCGCGTCCTTCAGTCCGAGGCGCGCGAGGTCCTGAGCAACGCGCCTGACCCGCTGCCCGCAGGCGATCTTTCCTGGCGCTGCTACGAGATCTGGAATCAGCTGAAAGACGTTGATGATTGCCTGGATAACCCGCTCACCAGCTTCTACCTCTCGCCGTTGGCGTTCTGGAACATGATGACGCTGTTCATCAGACTTAGCGGCGGCTGGCTCGCTCGCCCAAAGGCCGTCTTCGCTCAGGTGGAAGAGTTCGCTCCTCAGTTCCACGAAATGTGCGACCGTTTTGCCGCCGCCGCCACTCCGCAAGATCGATACGAAGTTCTCCGCGCCATGATGGACGACCTGGCCCAACGCTTCGGCGTGACGTTCGACGCGTACTACACGTCGCCGGCCGAAGAGCGGAGCGCGATGTCGCGTCACGCGCTATGATTTCGGGTGCGCATGGCTGACCAGCGTTTTACGCCCCACCGGAACTTCACCTGGCTTGAGGACGAGTACTCGAGCTACGAGCGGGCGCGCGTCGTCGTACTGCCCGTGCCGTATGACAGCACGGCGTCCGGCTGGGTGGGCTCGCGTGAGGGGCCGTGGGCGATCATCGAGGCGTCCGGCAACATGGAGCTGTACGACATCGGGATCGGGCTGGAGCCGTACCGCTTCGGCATCCACACGCTGCCTGAGCTGGCAGTGCACACCGGCGGGCCGCAGGCGATGGTGGAGCGCATCGAAGAGGTGGCGGGCGAACAGATCGACGCCGGCAAGTTCGTGGTCACGCTGGGCGGCGAGCACACCGTCGCTGTCGGCTCGGCGCGGGCGCACGCCAGGCGCATCGCCGGCCTCTCGGTGCTGGCCTTCGACGCCCACGCCGACTTCCGCGACGAGTATCTCGACTCGCCGTACAACCACGCCTGCACGCTACGGCGCATTTCGGAGGTCGCGCCGGTGGTGCAGGTGGGGCTGCGCAGCGCCGAGAAAGAGGAGCACGACGAGCTGGTCGCCGCCGGATTGCCGTTCTACCAGCCGGGCGAGTACCGGGCGATGGGCCCGCAGGCGCTGGCCGATCAGCTTTCGGAGAACGTATACGTGACGTTTGACCTGGATGCACTGGACTCGTCGGTGATGTCGGCGGTGGGGACGCCGGAGCCGGGCGGGCTGCACTGGGACGAGGTGTCGGAGTTGCTGGCGACGGTGGCTGAGACGCGGCGCATCGTCGGCTTCGATGTGACGGAGCTGGCGCCGGCGTTGGGACCGAGGGCGAACGCCCAGCTGGCGGCTAAGCTGACGTATAGGATCATCGGGCTGGCGCTGCGCGAGTAGGGTGGGGTCGTTGGTAAATCAGCGCTTCGTTGACGCGAGCTTCCGGAAGTACAACCTATCGCCAAGCACTGCTTCTACAAAAGGAATGCCTCCGCCCGCCCTGGCGTTGGCGGCTGCCGTAGAGCGACGT
>DAINDD010000155.1:380-3197 GCA_036732045.1 Chloroflexota bacterium | reverse complement strand
CGCACGGCGATCGGCCGGCCGCGCCAGCGCATCGCCTGGCGGGCGGCAGAGAAGGCGTAGGCGGCGGCCCCGACGCGGCTCTTCACGCGCAGCGGCACGTTCTGAGCGACAGCCGCGTCGATCCCGAAGCCGGCGAAGAGGACGAAGTGGCGGCCGCCGGCCTTGCCGGTGTCGATGAGGCGCCGTTCGCCGAGGACCATGCGCTGGACAGCTTCAAGAGGTCGCTTATAGAGGTCGATCTCGCGCGCCCAGAGATTGCTCGTGCCGCCGGGGATCACGCCGAGTGTCGAAGGGCTGCCGGCGAGGCCATTGGCGATCTCGTTGACCGTGCCGTCTCCTCCGCAGGCGATGACCAGCGGCACTTTGCGGGTAGCTGCCCGTGCGGCCAGGCGCGTCGCGGCAGACGGGCCGTCGGTCTCTTCCCAGCGGACGTGCCAGCCCTGGGCAGTCAACCAGTCGCTTGCTTCTTGCAAGCGGTTCTTCGCCGGCAGGTGGTGCGCCGCCGGGTTCAGGATGATGACGGCTTCCCTGCGCTCGTAGGGCGTCTCTTTGGGCGGGTGATTCACTCAAGTCATCGTAAGCGCGGCTGCGGATGACGGCAAGCGCAGAGCCTCGTATGATTGCGCCTGACTCCACAAAGCGGTTGTAAACGTAACGGGTCGCCATGAGCGCAGGAGGACGAGATTGAGTAAGGACTACATGGGGATAAAGCGCCTGGACCACGTCTGCTGGGCCGTACGCCGGCTGGATGACGTGCTGCCGCTGCTGACGAAGCTCAAGGGAATGACGATTGAGGGACGCTTCGAGAACCCGGAGGTCGGCTTCCGCGGCGTCGGCCTGCGTGTGCCGGGCGGCACCGGCCATTTCGAGCTGCTGGAGCCGTATGGGGACGGTAGCTATCTGCACAGGTTCCTGGAGGAGAAGGGGCCAGGACTGCATCACGTGACTTTCGAGGTGGAAGATGCAGACCGTGCGGCGGAGGCGATCACCGAGTTCGGGATCAAGCCGTGGGGCGGCGTGAACAGGTCGCACGGCTGGGTGGAGACGTTCATCCACCCGAAGGACTCGGGGGGCGTGCTTTTCCAGTTCTATCACGAGGAGGAGCAGCACGATCCCGGCCCGGCAGGGCACGATATGGAGCCTGTTGCTAAAGTGTAGTAGACTACTACATCATGACCGAGCAGAACGATCTGATGACTGTGCGAGAGGTGGCGCGCGCCTGCCATCGCTCGGAGGAGACGGTCCGGCGCTGGATCTGGAGTGGCAAGCTGCGCGCACGGAAGCTGGGGAACCAGCTGTTCGTGGCTCGATCTGATCTGGAGGCGCTGTCGCAGCCCGCGGTGCGGGAGGCGAAGTCGGCATACCGCGCGGGTCAGCACGAACCACGGCCAACTCCGTTCACGCCGGAGGAGGCTGAGGCCTGGCTGGCCAGAGTCAATGAAGTACGAGAAAGGATCGTTGCGGAATACGGGCCTACCGACGTAACCGAGTTGTTACGGGAAATACGCGGGGAGGACGAATAGACTGTCGAACGAAGTCTGCGTCGACGCAAGCTTGATGCTGGAGATGCTTCTCGGTGACCTATTCTGGCAGCGTGCCGAAGACATCTATCGAAGATGGACGGCCGAATCGCGTTCGCTATTCGTGCCTGCGCTCTTCTACGCCGAGGTAACGTCGGCAATCCGATGGCGTATGTATGGAAAGAAACTGAGCCCTGCGGATGCCCCGCTCATGCTGACTGAGGCGATCGACTGGCCACTCGCGGTCTGGCCAGACTCGAAATCAATCCAGGCAAGCGCCCTCGAATTCGCTGCCCGCTTCAACCGTCCCAAGGCGTACGATGCGCAGTACCTGGCTGTTGCCGATGCGCTCGGCTGCGAGTTGTGGACGGCGGACCGGCGGTTGGTGAACGCCGTCGGCGACAAGCTGCCCTGGGTGCGCTGGATCGGAGAAGGCGCGTGACACTGGTTCAGCCGGCCGAGGGCGAGGTGAAAGTGAATGGCCTGCGCCTGCATTACTTCGAGTGGAAGGGAAAGGGCAGGCGGCCGCTGGTGCTGATGCATGGGCTGCGCGACTACGCCTATTACTGGCAGGATTGCGCGAACCGGCTGCTGGACGAGTTCCACATCTTCGCGCCGGACCAGCGCGGGCACGGCGAAAGCGAGTTCGCGCCGGGCGGTTACCTGGTCTGGGCGCTGGCCTCGGACCTCGCCGGCTTCGTGGAGGCCGTGGGGATGGAGCGGTTCGATCTTGTCGGCCTGTCGCTGGGCTCGCGCACGTCGATGGCGTACGCGCGGGAGAACTCGCTGCGGTTGCGGCACCTGGTGCTGGCGGACATGGGGCCGCAAATGGCGCGCGTCGGGGCCGTTGGTCTGAAGCAGGACATGACCTCTAAGGCGGAACGGCCGCCGAGCTCGTTCACGCTGGAGGACGCGCGGAAGTTCTACCGCGAGCAGTGGCCTTCACTGGACGACGCCTCAATCGAGCGGCTGATCCAGAATTCGCTGATCGCCGGGGATGATGGGATGTTCTCGAACCGCTATGATCGACGCTTGGCCGATGTGACGACGAAAGCGGCGGTGCCTGAGATCGGGTTCTTGTGGGAGTCGCTGACGCGGGTGCGCTGCCCGGCGCTGGTCTGCCGCGGCGAGGAGAGTCCGATCCTGGACGACGAGATCGCCTCGCGGATGGTGCGGGCGCTGCCGGACGGTCGGCTGTATGTGTTCAGAGGGACCGGCCACTCGTTGCCGCGGCTGGCGCCGGAGCGTTTCGCGGAGATGCTGCGGCGCTTCCTGCTGGACGAGCCGCTGCCGGCGG
>DAINDD010000155.1:0-370 GCA_036732045.1 Chloroflexota bacterium | reverse complement strand
GAATAAGAAGCAGCCCTCGGCGGCGTCTAACCGAGGGCTGCTGTCGAACTCTCGACGTTTGGGGGTGCGGCGATGAGCTCGATTTCAGAGCTATCATCGGGCGGCGTAGTGCGCGTTCGACGTGATCGCCAGCCGGGTCGCCGTTCTGAAGGGCGAGATTCTTCGCTGCGGCTCAGAATGACACGGCGTGTCGAGCGGGGCAATCTCTGCGGATTGCCACGATTTTTTGGGTGGAGTTCGTTTTGCAATTTCATGTTGTTGGGGATTTACGGCGCGAATCTTGGCGCAGTAGAGAATTTCGACGTGATCGCCAGCCGGGTCGCCGTTCTGGAGGGCGAGATTCTTCGCTGCGGCTCAGAATGACACGGCG
>DAINDD010000154.1:0-3204 GCA_036732045.1 Chloroflexota bacterium | reverse complement strand
CTGCATGAACTCGCCGGGGCTGCTGATGTTCAAGGCTCGACGCGTCTCAACCAATTCGTCCTTGGGGAATGCCTGTACTCGATACTGACCCGGCGCCGAATCGGACTGTCCTACACGCGGCTGTGTAAGGTACTTAGCGCAACCCGTGCCCATACTGGCGTAAGCGCGCCGCGGGCGTAGACTGCGCGGATGAGCGGCAATCCGCCCGATCTACCGCAGCGACCAATCGTCTCCCCGGATGGTAGGCATGAGTGGGATGGCCAGCAATGGAAGCCTCGCCAGCTTGTCATCTCCCCCGACGGCCGCCAGGTTTGGGACGGCCAGAATTGGCAGCCGCGCGAACCGGCTGCGGTAGTCTCGCCTGAGGCGAGCATGCAGGTCAACGCTGCTGGCGAATTAGAGCCCACTGATCCGGAATGGGTCGTGGGGAAGTCGCCCACCGCCCCGCGCAGGACTGGATCGGGTCAAACTGTCCAAGGCGCCAACGACGAGCCCGTGGTCGCCGAAGATGCCTTCATGTTCTCGTTGTCCCACTTCTTTCTGAAGACGGATGTGAGCCTGACCACTAAAAGAGTTTCATTTGATAGACCCAACGTCCTCCTGGGAGTTATCCCCGTCGGCCGTTCTCAGACCACCTATCCGCTTCGGAATGTTTCCGGTGTCTCGACGTCAACCCGAGTGGCTGTTTTACGCCTTCTCATCGGAGTCGTACTTATTCTGGTTGGGGCCAACAACTCGGGCGCGATTTTCTGGCTCGTGATCGGCGCGTTCCTAGCGCTATCAGCGTTTCAGGCGGCCATTGTGGTCGGCGCGAGTGGTGGGGAGAGGACGCCGATTTACATCGCAATCACCGACCGAGGTCGCGCACAGGAATTTGCCAATCAGGTCAACGCGAGAGTGGCCAATATTTAGAGGGGTGACTCGCGACCTACCCGGAGCGATTCCCTCTAGCTACCTTCGCGAACACTCGCCCAGGGGAGCGTGATGTCAGTTGACCGCGCGCCTGGACCCACCGCTGTGATTATCCGATGCATGCTAAAGCGTGGTCGAGAGCCTCTCGGCCACGCCAAAGCGCTCTCATACCGGGTGCTCCCTTGGGCGCTCACACCGGCGCCGGTTCCTGCACCGCCGCCATACACGCCGACGCCGTTGGGGCTGCCGCCGAATGCACGAATCCCGTTACCGCCGGGAGCAGTCCCGCCGCCGGTGCCGCCCGCAGTGTAAACACCATCACCGCCAGCACCAGTCCCGCCGTTGAAGGCGGATCCGCGACCAGCGCGACCGAAACCATCTCTCTTCCGCCGCGGACTCGAACGTCTCTGCTCTAAGGGGTCGCTGCTTCGGTGTCGGCGTCCCACGCCGCCGCATGGCGCAGGACGAAGTCCGAGGTGATCCGTCGGAACTCCTCTGGGGCGTCCAACGAGACGAAGTGACCGGCGCCCTTGATGAGGTGACTCTCGACCAGGTGCTCGGGCAGCGCGGCTACCAGCTCATTGAACGAGCTGGGCGGGCAGACCGGGTCCATCTCGCCGCTGACCACGAGAGTCGGGCATTCGACCCCTGCCAGGGCTGCGCGGAAGTCCATCCTCTTGATCTCCCCGTTGAAGAAGTGGATTTCCACGTCCTGGTTGCGCACCGTCCGTGCAACCTCCCGCTGGGTCAGCGCTCCTTCGTGTTGACCGCGAGTCCTCAGGCCCCTGAGAGACAACGCCCGAGCCCCTGTCTGCGGATGTACCCGGACACCACCGTACTCACGCCATCTTCGCCGCCCCCGCTCACGCCAGCCGTCTCACATGACGGTAGTCAGGTCTGGGTTGGGCAAAGCTGGCACGGTCAGGGGATGCCCTCGGGTTGGCGTGGGTCGATTTCTTGCAGCGGACATGAGGCTATGGCAACGAGTCTGACCGCTCCCAGGCTAGGGTCAGTTGCACCTAGTTCTGATGACATCATGCTCGCCTGGCCGAAAAAGTAGGAGCGGAAACGACCGCATGCGGCGGACGAAACGACTGATCCGTTCGTTTTCAGACGCTGGTAGGCTGGCGGATATGACCATCGAGGTCGAGACGCGGAACGTGGCCGGTCAAGTCACCGCGGTCGGGGCGGCGGACTCGTTCACGCTGGTCGTCGACCGCCCCGTTGAGGCGGGCGGTGGCGGCAGAGGCTTCAGCGGCGGCCAGCTCCTCTTTCTCGCCGTGGCTGGGTGTGTTTCGAACGACCTCTTCCGCGAGGCGGCGCCGCACGGCATCAGCCTCGACCGCGTTGTGGTCAGGGTGTCGGGGAACTTCACTGGGGACCCGGCGGTCTCAACCGACATCCAGTACGAGGTTGAGATTGCTGGGGATGCGAGCGAGGAGCGCATGCGCGAGCTGGTCGAGCACGTGGACCGGATCGCCGAGATCCCCAACAGCCTGCGGGGTGGCACGCCGGTGGTGCTGCGGAGGATCCTCCCAGGCTGAGACCTCCGCGTAAGAGCTTTCAGATGCTGCAGCGAAGCTAAGCCGCTGTCGCCCCGCGCCGACTCCGGGCTCCAGATACATTCCCGCAACCTCGCATGGCTCATGATGCTGTCCTGATCACCAAACACCCAGCGGCGAAGATGGTTGGGCCCGCCGCGTTGTACCTCTGTGCAGGTTCCCGACCGATTTCCAAAACGCGAGCTAAGTAAGGAGCGGCAGGATGACTGACAGCGTGGGCACCTACTTTGAAGCATGGAACGAGACCGACGGCGTTGCGCGACGTGCGCTGCTGGAGCGGTGCTTGACTGGCGATGTCGAGTTGATCGACGAGAACGGCCATTTCCGCGGATACGACGGTCTCAGCGCCCTTATCGCTGGCTTCCACGAGAAGGTCCCTGGCGGCAGGGTCGTCAAGTCGAGCGGCATCGACCAGTTCGATGGAATCGCTCGCTACTCCTGGGACATTCTTAGCCAGGACGGCGACACGGTCTTGGTTGGTCTGGATGTCGTGGAGCAGGACACCGATGGCCGACTCCGGCGGATCGTCATGTTCCATCGCCCTCTGCCACCCCTAGATGAGCCGGGCTAGACGAGCGACACTCTAGGGACATTGCCGCACGCTGGCGTGGTCAAGAGGCTCTCGACCACGCTTTAGCGTGAACCGACCAAGCATGGCGGTAGCTCACGGGCTGGCCCCAGAGCCTCCGCCCGTACGATCCGTTGCGAATTGATTTACAACCACCTTCGC
>DAINDD010000153.1:0-3206 GCA_036732045.1 Chloroflexota bacterium | reverse complement strand
GCACGCGACGAGCATTCTGGCCACCGAATCCGTAGCGGTTGAGCTACCTTCACCCGGCGTTATCGCGGGCGGGGTTTCTGTGAATCGTCCATGCCGGACTCCACTCGCGTTTCGCCTGGCCGATGATCATGCTGGCGGTGTCCCGTAGACCGTTGGCGTTGTGAGACAGCCGAAGAGGGCAGGCGTGGCGGATCCGCCCGAATGCGCGCGTCGGGGCCACGACACTAGTGTCGGCGTGCTTCGCCCAAATTGGCGATGCCGCGACTGCCCAGCCCAGGCGGGCTTGACAACATACCAACTGGTTGGTATGTTGATTGAGTAGAGCCTAGCTCGACGACCTGCACTGAGAGGAACTCACCGATGTCCACCACCGCCAGCTCCCTCGTCACTCGCGGCCAGTCCCTGTTCGCCCCTTCTGCTGACCCTGTATCGACTCAGGCGCGTGGGTTCAGCTGGGGCCGTTACGCCCTCCGCGGGCTCGGCACCGTGATCGCTGCCGTCCTCGCCAACACGCTCTTCTATTACCTCGGCGGCGCCCTGGTCGCCTACGATCCCGACTTCATCATCCTGTCCAACCTGGGCGGCGCCGCTATCTTCACCGTTGTTCCCGCTATCGTCGCCGTCCTGCTGTACGCCGGCCTGGTGCGCTTCACCCGCCACCCCGCCGCGATCTTCAGCGTCATCTCGGCGATCGTCTTCGTGGTCACCTTGATCCCCGATTTCACCTACATCCCGACCATCCCGGGCGCTTCAAACGGACAGACCGCCATCCTGGTGCTGATGCATGTCATTGCCGCCGGCGTCATCGTCCGCCTGCTCACCAGCACGCCAGCTCGCCAGCCGCGCTAGCGGCGAAGGAGGACGTCATGCCCCGATCGACCGCCAAGCCGGATGCACGGACTAAGCTGTTGGAAGCCGCGCTGTCGGTGATCCGCACCAAGGGGTATTCGGCAACGTCTGTCGATGAACTGTGTGCCGCGGCCGGCTTCACCAAGGGCGCCTTTTTCCACCACTTCAAGACCAAGGATGAACTCGGCGTCGCCGCGGCCGACCACTGGTCGGCAACGACCGGCGCCCGGTTTGCCGATGCGCCCTATCACGAGCACGCCGCCCCGCTCGATCGGGTCCTGGGGTATCTCGAGTTCCGCAAGGCCCTGCTGCAGGGTGGCGTGCCGGAGTTCACCTGTCTGGTCGGCACCATGGTGCAGGAGACGTACGCGACCACGCCGGCCATCCGCGCAGCCTGCGAACGCAGCATCACCGGCCATGCCGCCACGCTGGAAGCCGATATCGAAGCGGCGCTGCGCGAGCGCAACACGGCAGCCGATTGGACGGCCAAATCGCTCGCGCTGCACACCCAGGCCGTCCTCCAGGGCGCCTTCATCCTCGCCAAGGCAACCGGCGGAGCCGAGATCGCCGCGGACAGCATCGATCATCTGCGCCGCTACATCGAACTGCTGTTCGGTGTCGGAACCGAACCGGCACAACCCCTCACAGATGGAGACTCGCAATGAGAAAGCTCAAGATTTTCGAACACATCTCGCTGGACGGCGTAATCGAGGTTCGCGGCTCGGGCGAAGACGGCGACTACCCCTGCGGCGACTGGACAGCACCCTATCGCACCCCCACTGGCGGAGATCTCATCCTCGCAGCGTATGGCGAGAGCTTCGATCTGCTGCTTGGCCGGCGCACCTACGATCTCTGGTCGGGCTTCTGGCCGAAGGCGCCGAGCAGTCCTATGTCTGACGG
The DNA here is from genome assembly GCA_036732045.1 of Chloroflexota bacterium. Taxonomy (GTDB): domain Bacteria; phylum Chloroflexota; class Dehalococcoidia; order SM23-28-2; family RBG-16-64-32; genus DATKKM01. The sequence goes on along the minus strand of DAINDD010000153.1, from coordinate 1,457 downwards.
CCTCAACGCCGCGACGAAATACATTGCGACCCACCGGCCGGAAAGCCTTGAATGGGGCCCGTTCGAGGGCCTTGGGCCGGACATCGTCGAGGACGTTCGCCGCATCAAGTCGCACGACGGCCCTAACCTGATCCTCTGTGGCAGTTCAACGCTGACATCGACGCTGCTCGAACACGGCCTTGCGGATGAGGTCTTGCTGATCGTCTATCCAGTCCTGCTGGGCCAAGGGAAGCGTTTCTTCTCGGAGGGAACGCCGCCACGTTCCTTCGAGCTCGCCAGCACGCAAGCTTTGCCCTCAGGCATCGTTGTCAATGCCTACAACGTCGCTGGGCCTTTGAAGAACCAAGGACAGTGACGATGGCCGACAATGAGGCGACCGGCGGAGCCAGACCATTGCGATTCGGGGTTGTCGCCCCGCTCAGAACTGATCTACCGGCGTGGCGAGACCAGGTGCGCCGTATCGCCGACAGCGGTTACTCGACACTTCTGATGCCCGACGTTCAGCAGTGGCAGCCGGCGCCGGGACCCACGTTGGCTGTCGCGGCGACTCTCGCCGACCTACGGGTGGGTACCTGGGTGTACGCCTCTCCGCTGCGCACGCCCTGGAGTATGGCGTGGGAAGCGCACTCGCTGTCGGTGCTTACTGAAGGTCGCTTCGAGATGGGCATCGGCACCGGGAGACCCGGGATCGAAGACGAACTGCGCCAGTTGGGCCTTCCGGTGGTGACACCAGGCGAGCGGTTGTCTCAGGTGCGTGATGCTGTCACGTCGCTAAGAGACCTCGACGGTCCGGACTTCCACACACCGGTAGTGATGGCCGTGCGTGGTCCGAAGGCCCGGGCGCTGGCGGTCGACCTTGCGGATACAGTCACGTTCGCTGCGATGCCGGGCGACGACTCTCGGGCCGAGATCATGCGGATGGCGGCCGATTTCCGCGCTATCCGAGACGTCGAACTCGCGCTCCACGTGCCGGTGGTCGGTGACGCCGTGTCCCCGTTCATGGCACCCCCCGACACGGACCCTGCCGCGCTGCGAGCGGCGGACTCGCTGTTGGTACTTCCAAGTGACCCGACGGCGGCCATCGAGGAAGTCCTGAGACGACGGGAGGAGGGCGGCTTCTCCTACTTTGTCGTCGGCGCCAACGCCGCTGATGCGCTCGCTCCTGTCGTCGCCGAGCTGACCGGACACTGAACCGCAGAAGGTACGGCCGTTATTGGCGAACGGGCGGCTGGGATGAAAAGCGCCACGCGCCGTTGGCAATCGCGGCTCAGCCCCACCATGGCAGCCAAGGCGCGGAGGATGAAAGCGGCCGGATTCCGTCGCGACCCTGCGCCAGCTGTCGCCCCGCCTGCGACATCAGGTCTGCACGCTCGATGCGTTGGCCGCCGAGGTCGCCTGAGCCCGCAGGCGGATTCCCTTGCGGGCGGTGAGCGCGGTACGACCAACCGGCCTTGTCC
>DAINDD010000152.1:0-3218 GCA_036732045.1 Chloroflexota bacterium | reverse complement strand
GCCATGAAGATCGACAAGAGCTGAAGGTCTTTGTCCCCAGAGATCAAGAAGGCCGCCGTCCGAAATGGGACGGCGACCCTCTTAGTTCGACTGAAGTCGGTTACGGAGCCGCGATAGTCCAGACGCCGCGGCCGTGGGTCGCTGCGACCAGGTTTCCGTTGGGATCCTGGGTAAGCTGGTCCACTACTACGTTAGGCAGGCCGCTGCCGTAGCGGAACCAGTGAAGCCCATCGTCTGCGGACGAGAACACGCCGAAGTCGGTGGCGACGATAAGCGTGTTGGTGTTGGTGGCGGTGTTGTGTGCGTAGACGACGTCGTCCATCGGCACGTCGGGAAGGGCTCCCGAGATGTTGTCCCAGCTGGCGCCGCCAGAAGTGGTTTCGAACACGTGCCCGACGCCTGGGTCGTCAGGCCCGATCATCCACTTGCGCGAGAAGCCTGAAAGGGCGAGATAAGCGTGGGTTGGGTCGACGGTGTCGATGCGGACGCCGCTGATATAGCGGAGGGGCAGGCCTGACGCTGCGCACATGGCCGAGGCGCCAGTGCACACATTCGACGTCACTGTCCAACCCGTGCCGCTGTTCTTCAGCATCACGATGCCGCTGCGGAATCCGCCTCCGGTCGCGAAGCTGCCGTTGCAGGGGCCGCACCATGCAGCCGCCACGTACTGGGTGGTGCCGATGGTGATCGCGTCGAGCGCGGTCACCTGGGCCGCGGCGGTGGCGCCGGTGGCGGTGCGGGTGTCAAAGATGTTCTGCCAGTCGGTCGACGCGCCGGTACCTGAGGTGGTTCTGGCGATGCCGGCCTCAGAGTTCCAGACGATGGCGCCGCCTGCGACAAGGTGGTTTGCGTTGGTCCTGTCTATCCCGATCGGCGCGATGAATCGCGGGTCGGGGTCCGCCGGCACGATGAACTGCCAGTTCTTCCCGCCGTCGGTTGACTTGAGAGCCGTCAACCCGACGTACTCGGTGATGACATTGTCCGAGTTCGCCGGATCGACAAGCGTGTAGCCGCCGTCGCCGCCGAAGACCTGCACAGAGCTGACGGTGATCGGGTTGCCGTTGTCGTCCTGCACGACGCCAGTGGGATTGAAGACCTTGTTGCTGCCGTTGTCCTGCAGTCCGCCGTAGATGACCGAGTCGCCGCTGCCCATTGCCGAGTAGTACTGGAGCACGTCGAGATGCTGGTTGTTGTTGGTCCAGTCGCCGACGTTGTGGTTGGTGAGCGGCCTCGAGTACACGCCTCCGTCGTTGCCGATGTAGAGCTTGCCGCCCGCTACCAATGCCGCGTGCTGGTCAGGGTGCGCCCCGTTGTGATTGCAGGTGCCCTCGAACGGTGAGTAGGAGAAGCAGCTGAATCCGAAGTTCCAGTAAGGAGCGATGGTGTTCCAGGCGGAGCCTGCGTTCTGCGTCTCGTACACCTCCTCCAAACCGAGATAGAGGTGATCTTTGTTGGCCGGGTCGATGGCGAGGAACTGGTTGTACCAGGCCTGGATGCCCGGGCCATAGCCCTTGCCGATCCGGTTGATTGCCTGGGCGGAACCGCTTGACTGGAGCTTTTCCGACGTGGCGATCTTGGTCCACGGACCAGCTGGATTGCCGTTCGCAGACTCGTAAACGCCCTGCAGCAGCGTCTTGCCGTTGGTGCCGACGTTGAGCAGGTAAGGGCTCTGCACGATCGCATACGCTCTGTCGCCAGAGGCAGAGAACGCGAGTGTCGTCCGTCCCTCTGCCTTGGCCGTTACCCAGCCCTGCGGGTTCAGCGCGTTGAAGCTGGAGCCACCGTCAGTCGAGAGGTACAGCCCGTTAGTGGGCGCACCACCGCGCCAGCCGGCGACGGCGAGCACGCTGCTGCCTCCCGTGCCGGGGACGACAGCGACGTCGGTGATCATGTTGCCGACGACGAGGTTGAAGTTGCCGCCGGTGGGCGGGCCTGCAGGCTGCAAGACCGCGGTCCAGCTCGTGCTCGACGCGTCGAACCTGTACAGCCCGTGTGAGGTGGCAGCGAGGATGGCGTTGCCGTTCTGCGCCAGCCGGAAGATCAGTGCCCCATTAAGCTCGGAGCCGCCGACCTGGCTCCAGGAGCTCCCGCCATCCGTTGACTTGATGACGCCGATTCCCGCGTAGCTGTCGGAGCTCGTGTTGGCCTCGCCGGTGCCGGCGTAGACCGTGTAGCCGCGCTTGCCGGACACGACGAGCAGGGCTCCGATCGAGAGTGTGCCCTGGGTGTCGGTCACCGGGGTCCAGTGAGACCCGCCGTCCGTCGACTTCCAGACGCCACCGTCAGCAGCGCCGGCGAAAAGGCTGCCGTCGGGCGCTGCCGCCAGCGACGTGACGCGGCCCGCGACCCAGCGGTCGCCGGCACCCGAGTTGCTGAAGTTGCTGGTCGGGTCGATGTACTGAGGCGGGTCGGAGAAGTCGACACCCGGCCCGGTCGGGCTGGTGCGCTCCTTCCAGGCACCACCAGTTGTGAGAAGGGCCGCCGCTTGGGAGCGAACGGCGGCGAATGCATTTCCGTTGACGCCCATGTTCGGCGCGAAGCGCTGCTCTGAGAACCATGCTGCCGCGGCGGCGACGTTCTGGCTCTCCTCGCCCGCATCCTTGGCCGGATTGCTAGACGTGGCCATGCCCTGGCCGAGGCTCGTCGAGATCGAGATTGCGGCCACCGTCACGAATAGAAGAAGTCGACGCATTTCCACACCCCCAAAATCCCGCATGCCTGCCGGCATGCTTTAAGCCAAGAACAACCGCGTGCGCCGCAGGCTGCTTCTGACATCGATTCTCGATTCACCCAGGCCGTTTGTCAAATCGCCAAGCCACGAACGAGAATCGAAAACTGCGGCGTCACTACGAAACGCCGAGCTCGCCGGCGTCAGGGGGAGCTGATCACCGGGCTCCCAATCGTTTTGTGATCGCCCACCGCTTGCGGGGGAAATCAAAAAGCCAGTTTGCTTTGCGCAATGTGCCGTAACCCAGGATCATGTCCATACGAACCTCGATCGTCGAGTTGACATGTGACAGGTCGACTCCCGCGACTCGATGTGGTGGAAACACCTGGTTGGCCATGGACATCCCTGTGGCGATGAACGTTGGAGTGCTCATCTCGGCTCCCGTGGAGTCTGTTCCGGTGGATTCACCTACCAGTTGAAAGCAGGATGGCTGGCTCTCTATGAGAGCCATGTCCACGATTGTCAAACTCGCGCCGGTATCCCAAACGGC
>DAINDD010000151.1:0-3228 GCA_036732045.1 Chloroflexota bacterium | reverse complement strand
CAATCTCGGCTTCCAGTTGCGCGATGATTGCATCGCGGTGCGCCCAGACGGTGAGCGATGGGGGGTCTTTCACCGTAGCCGAAACGACATATTCGTGGATGCCAATTTTTTGGCCATACGGGGAAGGCCGGAAAAGCGCAAATATTCACGCGAGTCCGGGAGTAATATGGGGAATCCCGGTATAAAGTCCGTAAGTGGTTAGGATCGTCTTCCGTGGACGATGCCTCACGCAAGGGAGCCGCAGACTCATGAGAGTACGTTTCTGGGGAACGAGGGGGTCGATCGCCACCCCTGGGCCGGGCACGAACTACTTCGGCGGCAATACCTCCTGCGTCGAGCTGACCACTGCCAACGGCGACCTTCTAATTTTTGACTGCGGCACCGGCGCGCACCGGCTGGCCGCCGAGTTGATGGCCCAAGGCAAGAAACCCATTAACTCGAACATTCTCCTCGGACATACGCACTGGGATCACATTCAAGGCTTTCCGTTCTTCAGCCCGGCCTTTGTCAAAGGGAACTCCGTCGCGATCTATGGCCCGGAAGGCAGCCGCGGCTCGCTGCATGACGTGCTGGCCGGCCAGATGGAGTTCACTTACTTCCCCATTGAGTTGAACCAGCTGCCGGCCGCGATCACCTACCACGACCTGACCGAGGGCATCCACACAATCGGCGGCGCGCGGGTCGCGACGCAATTTCTCCATCACCCGGCCATGACGGTGGGCTACCGAGTCGAAGCCGACGGCGTGGCGGTGGTGTACCTGGTGGACCACGAGCCGTTCTCCGATGAACTCTGGCGCGCCGGTGCCGAGCCGGGCCGCATCGAGTCCATCCTGCACGAGGGAGACCGCCGGCACGCCAAATTCATGGCTGACGCCGATCTCGTGATCCACGACGCCCAGTACACGCCCGAGGAGTACGGCCCAAAGAAAACCTGGGGGCACAGCACGTACGACTACGTGGTGCAAATTGCCGCGGCGGCCGGCGTGCGGCGGGTCGCACTGACCCACCACGATCCGAGCCACGACGACCACTTCGTCGCGGACATCGAGCGCAAGGCCCGCACCCTGGCCTTGCAACTCGGGACGGGACTCGATGTCTTCTGCGCGTATGAAGGCTGCGAACTTGTCCTGGAGCCGCGCGTCACCTTGAAGCCGTTTGTCACGGCGGACCCCTTCCAGGCGTCCGTCGCGCAGCGCCACTTTCACATCCTGGTGGTTGATGACCAGCCGGATACGCTCACGATGGTCGTTCGAGCGCTGGAGGAGGATCACTACACGGTCAGCAAGGCGACAAGCGGCCCGGAGGCGCTCCGGATGATCGACGAGCACATGCCGGACCTCGTGGTGCTGGATTACAAGATGACCGGCATGGACGGCCTCGCGGTCATGAAAACGCTCCGCGCCAAGCCCGAGACTCAGCCCCTGCCTGTGCTGATGCTCACCGCCATGACCGATGAGCCCAGCACCCGCGCCGGTTTTGAAGCGGGGGTGACGGACTATTTGACTAAGCCGTTTTCGATCCCGCAGCTCACCGCACGCGTCCGCGCCTGCCTCGCCAGAACCCAGCTCCTGTAATCGTGTGACGGGCTAGTCGAAGATGATCTCGACACGATCCAGGTACCTGGACAATTCGCCCGCCCACTTGCGCGACGCGTCGGTGTCGGCGCTCTCGGCCGCCTGCTCAAGGGCAGCGCCGATGTCAGTAATGGCCTGGAATCCATAGCTGCCCCCGGCGCCCCTCATGCCGTGCCCCAGAATCTCCACGGTCTCAAAGTCACCCCGATCCAAGGCGTCCAGCATCGCGATGACATTCTTCCTGCAGTTCTGCAGAAACACGGGGATCAGGTCTGCTAATTTAGGCTCCGCGCGCACAAGGATCGTGTCCATCCGGCTGCTCCCGTTATCCTGAACTGCATGATTGCCTCCCAGGTTCAGCGGATAATCGGAGCACCATACTCTCTCCCAGCGCCTCTTGGAATGGCAAGCCGCTCCGAACCGCTATTGGACGGAAACCGGGAGCAAAGGGCGAGCGAAACTGAGTTCGTGGCCGTCGGGATCAATTACGTGGAAGAAGCGCTCACCCCATTCGGCATCGCGGGGCACGGTAGCTGGCTGGTATCCCGCTGCGAGCGCACGGTCGTAAAGTGCGTCAACATCGGCAACGTAGAAGATTACCCGCCCCCACCAGGACCAGCGCCGCTCGGCAGGCTGGGCGATGAGGTTGAGATAGCTCGTCCCTGCTCGAAAGCTGGTGAATGACGACTCTTCGCCGCCATGCAGGACCTCAAACCCCAGCGCGCGGTAGAATCGGACAGCTCGTGGCATTTCGTGGGTGCTCAGTGTGACTGCGCTGATCCCCTCGATCATGGCTTGAGCTCTCCTGCTTTATTTCGATGCGGTGTTTGTAGTCGACACTTCTTCACGACCGGTTTTTCGCCGTGCTCCGCGTCCCACGGCCAGCGACGCCGTCGCATGGCGATGGCGAGACGCGCATGGTCGAGAGCGCGCGCAACCCTCCCTCGTACAGTAGCTGGAATTGCCGCCGCCTTTCAGCGCGCTTTCATAGGAAGGACAAAGATCTGGCCGGGATAAATACGATTTGGATTTCGGATTTGGTCCTGGTTCGCTTTGTAAACGACTGCGTAACGCATGCCCTCGCCGTAGGTGACACGGCTGATGCGCCAGAGGCTGTCGCCACGGGATACGACCGTGGTCGCGATCTTGGGCTGGGAGGGCTGGTGCGCTTGAGAAGACCCAACGGCCTGATCCAGCACGGAACGGTTTGCCACCACCGTCTCCGGAACATTGAACGGCACCTCGGCGCGCGATCGGACCGCGCCGGAGCTGGACTCCACCTCGGCTAGCGCGACCACCACGCTCTGTTTGGATGTTGCCTGCTTGCCGTCCGGCTGTCTGGACCTCAACGTCAGCTCGTAGTCCCCAGGGGGAAGCCGGGGAGGGACCATGACGAATTGTCCGGATTGATCTGCGACCGCTCGATCATGGCGCTCGCCGTTGCGCAACAGTTCCACGATCGCGCCTGGCGCAGCCCTGCCGGCGATGACCGCGTCACCCGTTCGCTCAATGCGGGCAATGTCGAAGACGGGCACGGACTCATCGGTGTCCGGCGAGCGGGGCGATACGGCAGGTGCAGCCGCCGCGGCGTTTGCTTCAGCTTGTGCCGTTGCGAGCGCGCCCGAGCCTTCATCCCGAGAGCCCGATGTGGGCC
>DAINDD010000150.1:2673-3254 GCA_036732045.1 Chloroflexota bacterium | reverse complement strand
AAGCCGGACGACGCACAGGCGCTCTTCGACCGGATCGAAAGTAGCGTCACGCTGCCGTAGCATCGCGCGCACATACGGGCTCTCCCAATGGTTTGGTGACGAGGTACCAGCCCTCGTGGTCATCGTTCCGCGCGCGAGCGTTGCGTTGTCTGCGGGACTCCTGAGCGCACTACTGACTGTGAACTTCCCGATCTCATCACGGAGCGCAGATCTCTACTCCCCCTCTTGACAGGAAGCAGATACGTGTATATACTCCTAATATGGGTACGCGTCCTTTGGGAGACAGGATGATCGCTCCCGATACCTCGCAGGCTCAAGCGCAGGCCTGTGTTTGTTACAACACCCGCAAGGCCGCTCGTGCCATTACGCGGCTGTATGATGACATGCTGCGGCCAAGTGGATTGCGCGCCACGCAGTTAACCATCTTGATGGTCATCGATGTGCTGGGAGAGCCGTCGATCACCGAACTGGCTGAGCAGCTAGTGATGGACCGGACAACGCTCGCGCGCGACCTGCGGCCGATGGAGGCGGCTGGCTGGGTCGCGGTCGCACCGGGAGAAGATCGCCGTACGCGCATTGTG
>DAINDD010000150.1:0-2663 GCA_036732045.1 Chloroflexota bacterium | reverse complement strand
CTGCTAGGCCGTGCGGGAAAGTCTGCCTCAGCAGGCAGATCGAAGGTGGGGAGTGTACCGTCAATCCATCCGGTGCGTTATGAAAACGGCGTATGATCGAGTAGGGAAGTGACCCGACAGGGAATCGAAGATATGGTGTAGAAGATGGTTTTTTCTACACCACTTTCTGCACCACTGTAGACGCCGAATTGCAAGTGGTACGACGCGCCGACGGACAACTGGTACACGCTATGCCGATGCTGCCTCCTCCATCGTCCGCTCCGGTTCCGCGCGTCCCCGTGTCCGCCACGACGGCCCCTTGAGATAGAACACCTGTCCGTGATGCATCAGCCGATCTACCAGCGCCGCTGCGAGCGTGACGTCCTGGACAATCCCCGCCCACTCCGTCAGGCTCTTGTTCGAGGTGATAATCGTTGGGCGCCGCTCGTAGCGACTGGCAAGAATCTCGTAGAGCGCTGGGCCGAACGCTGCCTCCGTCGGCAGATAGCCCAACTCATCGAGGACGAGGACATCACAGGTCAAGAGCGGCTTGAGGATGCGTTGCCGCCCGACGACCGTCGTCGTTCGACCCAGCTGGCTTGCCAGCATCTGTGCGGTCATGAAGCGCGCGGTGTAGCCGAGTTGCACCAGTTTCGTGGCGATACAGATGGCGAGCATCGTCTTCCCCAAGCCCGGCGGCCCAATCAAGGTCAGCGTCCCGGCCTGCTCGACGAAGGTCGCATCGAGATAGCGTAAGACCACCTGCCGCTTCAGTTCGGGGCGGAAGCGGAAGTCGAACTGCTCGATCGTCGCGGCGAAGGGAAAGCCCGCCTCACGGAGCCGCCGGGTGGTGGCACTCGCCGTGCGCGCGACCTGTTCCTCTTCCAAGAGTCCGGCGAGGAAGTCGGCATAACTGAGTTCGTCCTGCGCGGCGCGTTCCAGCCAGGCGGACAGGACGCTCGCCGCATGGGTGAGATGCACTTGGGTGAGCAAGGTCTCCAATCCGGCGCTCATGAGGCGGCCTCCGGGAGGGCTTCCTCGACCTGCACCCACGCCTCATAGACGCTCAACCCCCGATCCACTTCCGCCTGGGTCGGCACGCCGGGCAGGAAGAAGGTCGGCATCGCTATTGGCGCGAGCGGCGGCGTTGCCAAGAGCACGGCGAGGGCATCGGCGCTGTATGCCCCCGCCCGTTCCGCACGGGCCATCGCGGCGAGCAAGTCGGTCGCACCATGAGATTCATAGAAGCGATAGACGGCGACCAGTTCGTCGGTGAGCCGGGCACGGTGCCGGTGCGAGAGGGCGCTGAGGAAGGTCGGTGCGACGCCACCAAGGCCGAGCAACACCTCGCGGTAGAGCATCGCCTGGGCGCGCGGTTTCTTCGCGAACAAAGGCGCGAAGTGCGCCGGATCAATCACCCGCTGGTGCGCGCCATCCGGGGCGCGCGGATGATCGGCGATACAGAGCGTGTCCCGCCAGATGCGCACCCGGTCGCGATGCAACCGAACCGTCACCGGTGCCCCGACATGCAGCACCGGCACCGAGTAGCGATTGCCGACCACCGCAACGAGCGCTTCCCGTGAGACCTGACCCGGCACGAACAGGCCGTAGTCCTGTGCGGTCAGCGGCAACGGCCCGCCCTTGCGCGCTTCTGCCGCGAACCGTGCCGTCGGAGACTCACCGGTCGCCGACGACGCACGCGTATTGGCCATCGCCTGCCAGTCCGCCCCTTGGTCAGCGAGATCGGCGTCGTCGGTGAAGATCCGGCCCGCGAGGAAGTTGCCCTGCACCCATTTGACCAGCGATTCGACGCTCCCCTTCTGGTTCGGCGCGCCGGGGTCGCACGCCTGGGGATGGAAGCCGCACTCCCCCGCCAGTTGCAGCAGCGCCGGTGTCCAGAGCGGCTGTCCGGTGCTGTCGCGGCCGCTCGTCACCGTCTTCATATTGTCGAAGACGAGCACCCACGGCACCCAGCCGAGGGCGACGAAGCAGTCCACGAGCCCGCGAAACAAGGTCTCCTGGCGCATGTTGTCCGTGAAGCGTACCCAGACCCAGCGGCTGTACTTCAGTCGGCAGGCGAGGAAGTAGCGCGTCGTCGGGGATTGCTGCGTAAAGGGAAAGCGCCGGATCTCGCCCCAGTCGACCTGCAGGTATTCGCCGGGCATGCCCTCGAAGCGGATCGGCACATCGGCGACGGCTCGCTCGTGCGCCAGCTCCTGCCGCACCCGCCGCACGTAGGCGCGGAAGACGCTGTGCCCGCCGGGATACGGCTGCGCGTCGTCGGCGCGGGCGAGTTCGAGCATTCGCTGCGCGGTCAGGCCCTCCCGAATCCACGCTTCGATCCGTGGGCGGTACGGATCAACCTGCGAGCCGCGCTGTCGTGCTGCCGGTTGCTGCTCCACCGGTTCGTGCAGCACGCGTGCGACCGTCGTCGGCGAGCGCCCCAACTCCTCAGCGATCTGGCGGATACTCTTGCCCCGCTTGGCCAATAAATGCATCGTGCCCCGTTCCATCTGTCGTAACATCCTTCCTCCCAGTCACTACGACTGGGTTGTACGACAGCATCGGCGACGTGTACCACTTTTATCCCGGCGCGACCGCTACCTCCGTACCACTTCTCCGTCGGAATCTACAATGCTCGCCGAGCTCACGGCTGTCTCGACGTGAAGAACAGGCGTGTTTAT
>DAINDD010000149.1:0-3298 GCA_036732045.1 Chloroflexota bacterium | reverse complement strand
CGCCCTCCGTTCGCCCTGAGGAATCGAAGGGTCGCCGAGACACCAGCGAAGGCTGAGGAATCGAAGCCAAAGCGTTTCCCGGCGATAACGCGGCCCTACCTCCAACAACTCAGCCCTTCCTTCCCTCTTCCCCCGTCCCCCTCGTACCCTATACGCATGCTCAACCTCCAGCTCCTGCGCGAACAACCGGACGTCGTCCGACGCTCCCTCGCGCTGCGGCACACCGAGGCGCCGCTAGACGAGGCGATCGCGCTCGACGCCGAGCGGCGCGGGCTGCTGACCGAGGTCGAAGGCTTGCGCGCCGAACGCAACGCGCTCTCCAAGGAGGTCGGCGAGATGGCGCGCCAGATGAAGTCGGCTGAGACGAAGGACGCCAAGCACGCCGAGCACCGCCGCACCGACCTCATGGCCCGCTCCACCTTCCTGGGCGAAAGGCTGGAGCAGATGGAGGAGCGCCTCAAGCAGCTCGACGTCGAGCTGCGCGAGGTCCTGCTCCAGATCCCGAACATCCCCGACGAGACCGCGCCGGAAGGCCCCGATGAGTCGGGAAACGTCGTCGTCCGCCAGTCCGGCGAGCCGCGTGATCTCGGCTTCCAGGCGAAGCCGCACTGGGAGCTCGGCGAATCGCTCGACATCATCGACTTCGACCGCGGAACCAAGCTCGCCGGCAGCCGCTTCTACGTCTTGCGCGGCGCCGGCGCCCACCTGCAGCGCGCGCTCATCAGCTGGATGGTCGACTTCCACGTCGCGCGCGGCTACAGCGAGGTCTACCCGCCGGCGATGATCAAGGAGGAGAACCTCTGGGCCGGCGGCTGGCTCCCCAAGTTCGGCGAGAACATGTACCACGACGCCGAAGAGGACTACTGGTGGATCCCCACCGCCGAGGTCGCGCTGACAAATATGCACCGCGACGAAATCCTCGAGCCCAGCGTCATGCCCGTGAATTATGTCGCCTACACCCCTTGCTTTCGCCGCGAGAAGATGTCCGCCGGCCGCGACGTTCGTGGCATCAAGCGCGGCCACCAGTTCGACAAGGTCGAGATCTACAGCTTCGTCGAGCCCGAGAAGTCAGCGGCAACGCTCGAAACCATGATCGGCGAAGCGGAAGCCGTCGCCGAGGCGCTCGGCCTGACGCATCGAGTCCTCGAGCTCTGCACGGCCGACCTCGGCTTCAACGCCGCGAAGACCTACGACCTCGAAGTGTGGTCGCCCGGCTCGGACGAGTGGCTGGAGGGATCGTCCTGCTCGAACTGCACCGACTTCCAGGCCCGCCGCGCCAACATCCGCTTTCGCCGCGAGAAAGGCGGCAAGCCTGAGCACCCTCACACCCTCAACGGCTCCGGCCTCGCCCTCCCCCGCACGATGATCGCCGTGCTGGAGAACTACCAGCAGCCAGACGGCTCAATCGTGATCCCGGACGCCCTCCGCCCGTACATGGGCGGCCTTGAGCGCATCAGCGCGTAGAATGGCCTCGCTGCCCCGGCGGCAACGCGCGGTTCCCGCCCTCCCGTGGGTCAGGGCCCCAGCCCTGACCGTCGCCCGAAGGGCTCCATGACCGCAAAAAATAGCCCCGCCAGTTCGCTTGTTTCCAGACGGACGACGGGGAGAATTACAAGAATGATCGTCTACTATAGTAACGTTTGTCGAGGGCGGGAGCCTTGCCCTGAAAAAGCTAAACGCGCCCCGTCAAAGGCGGCGCCTTGACGAGTTGATTGAAGCGAACCTGAAGGAGATCGGATACGGCTGAGAGTTTCGACATCGACGTTCTGCGTGGAGCTGCATCGCAAGGACAGATCCAATGGCACCAGCACGCGTTCGAGCGCCTCCTGGAGCGCGGGATCACCCGCGCCGAAGTGGTGCGCGCTATCATGGATGGCGAAGTGATCGAGGTTTACCCGGCGGATCGTCCGTACCCGAGTTGCCTTATGCTGAATGTCCAGGCAGACCCGGTGCACGTTGTGGCTGCCGCCGATCCCGACGCCCGGATATGCCATGTCATCACCGCGTACCGGCCGGATCTCGAACACTTTGAACCGGATTGGAAGACGAGGAAGAAGGAACCATCATGAGCGAGAACTTCGGGCGCTGTCCGCTTTGCGGCGGCGACAAGCGGCCGGGCACGACGACCTTTGCCGTCGATCTGAAATTCGGTGTCGTTGTGGTGAGGGAGGTGCCCGCGCTCATTTGCTCGAACTGCGGCGACGCCTGGATCGACGATCCCGTGGCTGCCAGGCTCGAAATCGTCGTCGCCGACGCACGCGAAAAGCAAGCCGAAGTGGAAGTTACGCAGTGGCAGCAGGTGGCGGCGTAATCCCATCACGGGCGATGCCGTGACGTGAACGATTCCTAACCCGTCGCCACCTGTGGGGCAGGGCCCAGCCCTGACGCTCACCCGCTCCCCGCCGCCAGCGCCCTGTTCCCGCCTTCCCGTGGGTCAGGGCTCCAGCCCTGACCGTCGCTCCGCTCATCCGGACATTTTCGGCTATCCTAGGTCGTACGAAGCGAGGACAGCTATGAGACTGCACGTAGACCAGGAAGCCGACGCGCTCTACCTCCGCCTGGACGAATCAAAGATCGTCGAGTCCGAGGAAGTGTCTCCGGGCGTCGTGCTCGACTTCAACGCCGACAACCAGGTGGTTGGCGTCGAGATACTGCAGCTGTCCCGGCGAGCGCCCCGCCTGGAGCCGGGCAAGCTCGTATTTGAAACGACACCCGCCGTCGCCAACGGCTAACACCAACGCGCGGTTCCCGCCCCCCTGTGGGGCAGGGCCTCAGCCCTGCCCGTCACCCCGCCCGTGGGTCGGGGCCCGAGCCCTGATCGTTCCCCCATCTGTGGGTCAGGGCCCCCGTCCTGACCGGCGCCCCACCCGTGGGGTCAGGGCCCCAGCCCTGACGCTCGCCCCGCCGCCTCGGCGGCTGCATGCCCGGTCTTGACGCCCGCTCGATGGCTGACCAGCAGCGCCGGGCGCTTTCTAAGTCGGCTGGCCAAACCGCACCCACGCTCATAGACTAGGGGCCACATCGTTCTTGGGTGCGCGTGGTTCGCCGAGCGCTTCGGATCACGGGAAATGGTGATGCCTGCCACTACTTTTCCTTAGCGTCAGCCGATCGCTAGACAGTGTGGACGAGCGGCACCGAGCCGGCTCGGTGCCGCTCGCAATCGTAGGCTAGAACGACTAGTGTTGTACTGGAACAGTTACTGATGAGTCGAAGTGGTTGCCATTGATCCCATGCACCATGATAGGTCCGGCGATGAAGATCCCGTAGTACTCGTCGTGGATTTGGTTCCCGGCAATCG
>DAINDD010000148.1:0-3316 GCA_036732045.1 Chloroflexota bacterium | reverse complement strand
ACCATCTTGGAGAAGGTCCGCAGAGCTAACGAAGCGTTAGAAGCACTACACTAGAAGGTCAGTCAGGAACTTAGTCGCCTTGGCGTCTGACCACCCTGCGAACTCATTCTTTTCGCTCGCCTCAGCAGCCCCTCGGCCAAAGAAGTGATTTGCGTGAAACTCGCCCACTTTGGCGTCCTCAATGACGGAGCGCCATGCGGGCTTAAGGCTATTCCACCAACGAAGCGACGCCACGAATCCGGCAACAACGCAGTATGGCCCGCGTCGCTCAATACCGCTCTCGTCACCGTAGGCCCAAAGATCGACAGCCACTATTAGGTGATGCCCGTCGTTGTACGGGTATCGCCCTCTGCCGCCTTGCGGCCAGATATCGTCCACCTCATCATCTTGCCCAGCGCTTGAGTCAAGTTCATTGGCGCCCTCGAAAGCCTCGGCTTCGCGCCAGGCGCTGAGCCCGTCCAGCGCTCCCAGTGCACGTATTCATCGAAGGGCTGGCGGGCGCGGTTTAGTGACATCGGGACGCCTGGTTGCGGGTGCCCGAGGGCGATGACCATGGAGATCCGCCATCCCTCCGGCAGGCCGAGCACTTCGCGGCCGCAGTCCTCGTGGTGGATGCGCACGGGGCAGGAGGCCAGGCCTTGGTTCCAGGCGGCGACCATGATGTTCTGGGCCGCGCGGCCGCCGTCGAAGTCTATGCCTTCGGGGCCGACGCAGACGGCGATGGCGGCGGTGGCGGGGATGAGCGGCTCGCCGAAGTCGGCGCACTTCTTCAGCTCGGCCATGTGCTCCTTATCCTGGACGACGACGAAGCGGACGGGCTGGCGGTTCTTGCTGCTGCCTGCCATACGGCCTGCCTGGAGCACGCGCCGGAGCGACTCTTCGGTGATCGGCTCGCTGGTATACGATCGCGTATCGCGTTTTGTGACAATCGCTTTGTAGGCGTCCATGCGTGGGCCTCCGGTGTCTGCTCAATGCTAAAATCTGGGCGATGCCGACCGTGTCATATTACACGTACTGGGAGAACACGGAGCCGCAGTGGGACCGCCCGAAAGTCCCCTGGATCGTGCGCATCGCCGTGCGTTGGGGAATCGTCATCCTCGCCTTCCTGGCGGCGCGGTGGTTCGTCAACAACATCGCTTACGGGCGTGACCGCTGGTTCATTGACGACTGGCAGGCGCTGTTCCTGGCAACAGCGATCTTCGTAGCTGTGCGAGCGGTCTTCCGGCCGGTCCTGCTGTTCATGACCTGCCCGCTGCAGCTCCTGACGCTCGGGCTGTTCGCGCTCGTGATCAACGCGCTGATCGTGCTGCTTACAAAAGAGGTGTGCGGCTGGCTGGACATCGGGTTCACGGTAGATGGCTTCTGGCCGGCGTTTATCGGCGCGCTCGTGATTTCGCTGGTCTCGTTTGTGCTTTCGCGGGCGGTGCGTCGCAACCCGTTCGGTCCGCGACTGCGCTAGAGCCCTTCGCCATCGCGCTGTAATCCTCGCGCGCTGTCTGGGGGGCACGTCAGGCGTACAATCAGATCAGAGAGAGAATGGCCGGCAGGGACATCGACCTCGAGCAGAGAGCCGCGGAGCGCCTTCCGGGCAACGTCCGCTGGCCCTTTGAACGGCTCGACCGGCGCGTCACCAGCTTCCTTGACCGCTACGGCGTGGTCTTGCTGCGAATCGCGCTGGGGGTCGTCTACATCTGGTTCGGCGCGCTGAAGGTGATCGACCGCTCGCCCGTCGAGGACCTGGTGCGGGACGTGGCGTTCTTCGCCGATGGGAAGTGGATCGTCTACGCGATGGGCGCCTGGGAGATCGTGATCGGCATTGGACTGCTGTTCCCGGTCGCGCTGCGGTTCACGCTGCTGATGCTGTGGGTGCAGCTGGCCGGCACGCTACTGGCCTTCGTCGTTGTGCCTGGCCGCTGCTTCCAGGACGGCAACCCGCTTCTGCTGACGGCCACCGGCGAGTTCGTGCTGAAGAACCTTGTCCTGATCACGGCCGGCCTCGTGATCGGCTCCACGGTGCGCGGCCGCGCGAGAGCCGGGGAATCTACTCGTTAGCGGGCGCCTCCCTGCACCGGTTGGTCGTTCTCCTGGTTCGGCACGAGAGGGGTAGATGCCAGGCATCTACCAGGATTCGTGCTCACATGAGCATGAACTCGTTACGGCGAGGGCGTCAACGCGGGGGTGTGCGTGTCACCGAGGACGGCCGGCGTGACCGATGCCGCGCCTCCAACTTGCGAACTGTCGCTGCCGTTTCTGCCGATCGTGAGGAGCAGCGCCACGCTGATTATCACGACGGCGGTTGCCGCCATCGCAAACGCCACAAGGCCGTTGCGCAGAGATGAGGACATTCGGACACCTGTCCTGTTCGATTATAAGGCAGAGACAACGGGTGAGTGTTCGGCCCTTCCACAGCGCACCCATCAGGCTGAAGCCTGACCTCCCACGTAAAGAGGGGTTTAAGCCGGCGTCGGGCCGCGAACGACTCCAAGCTCGCGTAGCTCGCCGATCGTAACGATGCAGCCGGTGTAGTCCAGGGGCTGGCGGGCGATCCAGAGCGCCGCGTCTGACATCACGGCCGGATGCTCGAAGCCGGCCTTGTTGGTCTCGCCCAGCGTAGACGCGAAGCCTTCGCTCCAGACCATCAGCTCGAGGCGGATGCAGTTGACGGCGATCTTGCCGCGCAGCTCGTAGGCGAACCCATCGGTCATCGCTTCCAGAGCGCGCTTGGTGACGGTGTAGTTGATGCGCCCGAACTCCGCCATCTGCGAGACCATCGAGGAGACGTTGATGACCCGCCCTTCGCCGGCGGCGAGCATGCGGGGGCAGAACGCCATCATTATGTAATACGGGCCGTTGATGTTGACGTCGACGCCGAGGCGCCAGCTCTTCGAAGGCAGCTCCAGCGTGCGGCCGGGCACGGCGACGGCGGCGTTGTTGATCACCACGTCGCAACGGCCGAACTCCTCGTACACGCGCTCGGCGGCCCGCTCCACCTGCTCTTCCGAGCGGACGTCAACAGACAACGGAAGGGCGCGGCCTCCCGCCTGCTCGACGGCCTGGGCGGTCTCGTCGACGGTGCCGGGGAGCTTCGTCTCGGCGCCACGGGCGGAGCGGGCCAGGCAGGCCACGTCGTACCCGTTAGCAGCGAAGTCGATCGCCATCTGCTTGCCGATGCCGCGGCTGGCGCCTGTGATTGCGACGACCGGTCTACTCACGGCGGGTATCTTACTGCATCAGAGCGCAGTTTCGCGCTGGGCGTGTGTGGCTAGTGTAGTGCTTCTTATTTATCGTTAATTATGCTAGACTGTGGTCATGAGAA
>DAINDD010000147.1:0-3380 GCA_036732045.1 Chloroflexota bacterium | reverse complement strand
GCGGATGGCTTCGGACCATCAGGCCGCGGGTTCGAATCCTGCCGGGCGCGCCAGATCTCCTCGCCGACGTTGGTTCAAAGGCACCATGACGAAGCGGCGAGCGATGCCCCGCCTCCTCTGTGGAATCGCCTGCCGCACTCGGGGACTCGTCCTCCGCGGGGCACTTCCCTGCCGCCGACAGCGTCAGACGGTTGTTGCGCAGCATCAAGGCTCTGGCTGCAGCGCAGCGTCCGCGGCGTCGATCCGTGCCAGCGCGTCGTCTCGCTCGTCCCCCGCGACTTGAAGCGCCGCATTGGCATTCGTTAGCGCTTGATCGGCAGTCGTCAGATCGTCCTTTGCCTTTTTCAGCTCCGCTGTCAGGCGGGCGATGGTCTGTTCCGGTGTCTCGCCCGGCGTTGGTGGCTGCCGCAGCCCCGCCTGGCGGAACTGCGTCGCGAAGATGGTGTCCGCCTGCAGGCCCTGCGCATGAGCGATCTTTGTGGCGGCACGCTTGAGGATGAACAGCGGATAGTGCTTCCGGCCGTCACAGAGCGGGTCGGAGCCGAGAACGGTCACCACTCCGTTCGCATCGGGCGCTGAGAGCGTGCCGCCAAACACGATCAGCGAATGGTTCCCGTCAAAAGACGGCAGGCAGCTGAGACCGTCCGGGATCTCCTGGTAGTCGGTGGCCAGCACGAAGGCGAGGTTCGGCTTCGCCAGCTTCTCTACGAAGCGTTCCCACCGTAGCCCGACGTAGGTCGTCGGCTCCACGCCGAACGCTTTGGCTCCGGCCGCGATGTCCGAGAGGTAGCCCGCGGCGCGTTTGAGGTTGCCCGACTTGTTGCGGAACTCAGGCGGCGTGGGGGCCGGCTTGCCACGCTTTGCGAAGGCCACTCCCTCCGCGGATGCCGTGGCCCAGCAGTTGGCGTTGTCAAACGGCGTGCCCCACGGCTCGCCATTGGGCCGCAGCTTCTGGTTCAGGTGCTCGGGGAGAAACGGCTGATCGTTCATGGCACCACCTTGGCGAGGCTCACATCCAGTCTCAGAACATCATTACAGTGCGTCGGCCGATTTGGAAGTACTGATTTCTCTTGACTGCGTCGGAACCAGGGCTTTGAGTCCCTCCATACATCGTGTATCCGGCCCAGGTAGGCCGGGTAGTTTCCGGCCGAGAGCATCGCCAGCTCGGCCTCGCGGAGCGACTGGACGGGCGGATCGCCCTTGGCGCGATGTTCGGAGTAGAGGGTTGGCCGCGGCTCTGAGGCGACCTTGGCTACACTCAGACTCAATGTCAGATCCGACCGCCTTTCCCCAGGGCGGTGACCCCTCCATCGCCGGCCCGCTAGACCGGCCCGTCGCCCTGTCCCTGCTCCAGCGCGCCCAATCGCTGAGCGAACAGGGCGACTACGAGCTTGCGGCTAAGACCTACCAGCGCCTGGTCGGCAACTCCGACCCGCAGATCCACGTGGCCGCGCTCCTCGGGCTTGCCGAGGCGTACTACCGCCTGGACAACGAGCCCGCCGCGCTCCAGGCGTGGATCGTGGCGACCCAGGCGCCGGAGAATCCGCACACCTGGATGGCGTGGAAGGCCCTCGCCGCGGCCCGCGTCCGGGAGGGCGACATCACCGGCGCCGCCCGCGCCTATCGCGAAGCCGAGCGCCGCGCTCCGGCCCAGGAGCGTGCCGAGATCGCCTCACGGCTGGGCTGGCTGAACAAGGAGATGGGCAAGTCCGGCACTGCCGAGCGCTACTTCTCGCGTGCCCGCGCCGGTGGGGTGCCGCAGCCGATCGTCACGTACGCGATCATCGCCGTGACCGTCCTGATCGGGATCCTGGTGCTGACCAGCCCCAACACCCGCAACTTCGACCAGACCAACATCTTCTACAAGTGGCTGGCGCTGACCAAGACGGGCATCGAGCACGGCCAGTATTGGCGGCTGTTCACAGTCGTGCTGGTCCACGACAACGTCTCGTTTCTGCACCTCGCGTTCAACATGTACGCGCTGTGGATCGTGGGGCCGATCGTGGAGCGTCTCTACGGCCCGGTGCGCTTCCTGTTCATCTACCTCGTCGCGGCTGCCGGCGGCTCCGCGGCGAGCTTCGTCTTCTCACCTTCGCCGATCTCGGTTGGCGCGAGCGGCGCGATCTTCGGGCTCTTCGCGGTGCTGATGGTCGCGAACTACGTGCACAAGCCGGTGATCACGCGATCGGCGCGCTCGCTGACGAGCCAGATCGGCTTCCTGATCGCGATCAACCTCGGCTTCGACCTCTTCATTCCCCAGATCGACATCAGCGCTCACATCGGCGGTCTGATCGCGGGTGCCTGGCTGGGCCTCCTCATGGTCCCGAACGGGGCGCTTTCGCTCAAATCGTTCTGGACACCGGCGCCCGGCTCGCCACAGGCCCCGGCGGCGCTCGATACGACCCGACTGCTGCGCGGCCTCGGTGTGGTCGCGCTGCTGGCGGTCATCGCGGTTGGCGTCCTGCTGGGACCGGCCAGCAACTTCAGCTGACCTTGCGGTCGCCCGAGACCAGGTCGAGGCGCCGGCCGAAGCGGTCGATGATTCGATAGAAGTTGCGCTTGGAGAGGCGATTGCGCTCGGCCTCGCCCAGCTCGTTCCAGCCGCGATGCTCGTGCCGGATGAGCGGCAGGTCGATGGCCAGCGCGCGTCGCGGTGTCTCGCCTTCGCCCTCGTCGCGGAGCACCAGGCTCCATAACAGGTCCAGGTTGCGGTAATAGCGGAAATGCTCGTCGAGCGGGCCGCGCGCCGCGAAGTCGTCGCGCCGGAAGGCCAGGCAATAGCCCTCGATGGCGTCAACGTCGCCGGCCGGCGCCGCCTCGAAATGGCGCAGGTCGGCTGAGGTCACGCCGAAGCCGCCGGCAACCGCCACGCTCGGATCGTCGAGGGCGCGAACCAGCGGCGTCACCACGTCGCCGGCCGGCTCCACGCTCGTGTCGAGCAGCACGATCACGCGTCCGGTCGCACGGCGGAAGGCCGCGTTCAGCGCGGCCGCGTATCCGAGTCGCTGGCTGGTCCAGATGATCTCCGCGGGCACAGCTGCGGCGCCAGCGCCCTCGGCGCCCTCTTCCAGCCGCGTCAGCGCCTCTTCCTGAGCTGGCGAGGGATCGTCGGCGGCGATCACCACCTGCGTCTCCGCGGGGGCGTGGGCGCGGAGCCCGTCCATCGCCTGTGCCAGATCGTCGGGGAAGTCGGTCGCCATGAACACGACGGTCGCCTCGGCCGCCGGCGGCTCGCCCAGCCGCGATGGGACCGACGCCGATGTGCCGTAGCGGACACGCCCCGGCTCAAGCACGTCGGGCGGGTGAGCCGGCGAAAGCTCGAACTTGACGCCCCGGTCGACGACCTTCCAGCCTGCCGTCTCGAGCTGCTCGCGCAGCCG
>DAINDD010000146.1:0-3444 GCA_036732045.1 Chloroflexota bacterium | reverse complement strand
TAACCCTCTATCGGCTGCTCCAGCACGTGAACACGAGCGCGGCGAGCGCAATGGTCGTCCTCGTTGCAATCGGGGCCGGCATTGTGATGCTGAACGAGATTTTCGGGTTTGAGGCCTTACGAGTTGCAACGGGCGCCGTGAACCTCGCCTCCATTGGTCCTGCCGCTTCGAATGCCATCGCGCTGCTCTTGCTCGACGCCCAGCACTACGGGCTCCTCATCGCCCAGATCTTCTTCGGCCTGTGGCTGGTGCCGCTGGGCTATCTCGCTTACAAGTCAGAGTGGTTCCCGAGGGCGCTCGGCGTGGTGCTCGTCCTGGGGGCCGTCTGCTACATCGTGGACATGCTCGCGCTGTTCCTGGTCCCCGACGTTGGCAAGGCGATGCATGGCTTCGTGACCATCCCATCAGCAATCGCGGAAGTCTCGATGGTCCTCTACCTGCTCGTGATCGGCGTGAAGACCAAAAAGTCGGACGAGCGCATCCTCGCCGCAGCGTGATCGTTACCCCACCCGAAATTAGCGTGAAAGCCGGAGCGCGGGCACCTGCTAGCGTCGACAGGTGCCCGCGCCTCTAACCCCCGTCCTGGCTCGCGAGCCATCGGCGGCGGCAAGGACTGTCCTCCAGGATGTCTTCGGTCTGCCCGATTTCCGGCCGGGTCAGGGGGAGGTCGTGGCCGCGGCCGAGTCGGGTGCCGATGTCCTGTTCGTTGCCCCGACCGGATCGGGAAAGAGCGTTGCCTACTGGGTGCCCGGCGTCGTCGCGGGCGATCTGACGATCGTGGTTTCGCCGCTGATCGCCCTGATGGTCGACCAGGTGGCACGGCTGACCCTGCTGGGCATACCCTCCGCCTGCATCCACAGCCAGATGACGGCGGACGAACGTCGCCAGGTGATGATGCGGGCCTCAGCCGGCGGGTTGCGCTTCCTGTACTTGGCCCCGGAGCGGATCGGCGCGAGTGGCTTTCTGGATGCGCTGGGGAGGCTGAACGTCTCGCGCTTCGTCATCGACGAGGCGCATTGCATCTCCAGTTGGGGGCATGACTTTCGACCCGACTACCGCCGCCTGGCCGACGCCATCGCGGCGTGCGGCAGGCCGCCGGTCGGTGCGTTCACGGCAACGGCGACGCCTCGGGTGCGCCTCGACATCATCGCCAGCCTGGGCCTGCGAAAGCCGGTTGGGAAAGTCACCGGCTTCGTCCGCGAGAACCTCATGATGTCGGTGGTGCGCTGCCGGGGCAAGGCGGAGAAGCGGACGAGTCTGCTGGCCCGCATCCGTCCTGGCGACGGCCGGTCGTTGGTCTACTGTGGCGCGCGGAAGACCGCGATTGAGATTTCGGCTTTGCTCTCGGAGGCCGGCATCGCCACAGCCTCGTACCATGGCGCCCTCGATGGCGATGAGCGGCAGGATGTCTACGAGGAGTTCACCGCCGGCCGCCTCAAAGTGATCGTCGCCACGTCGGCGTTCGGGATGGGGGTCGACTTCCCCGACATCCGCCAGGTCATCCACTACGACTTCCCGGGCAGCCTCGAGGAGTACTACCAGCAAGCTGGCCGCGCCGGCCGCGACGGCCGGCCGTCAGAATGCATCCTGCTGTACAGCGCCCAGGACCGGCAGCTCCAGGAGTTCTTCATCGAGCAGGCCTACCCCGATCGGGACACCGTGCGAGCCGTCTACCGGGAGATGCTTCGCGATGGTACCGGCTGGATTTCGAACTGGCAGGCCCGGCTGCCGCGTATCGACGATGGCGCCATTCGCGCAGCCGTTGCTTTGCTCGAGCGGACCGGCGTTGTGGAAGCTGACGGCGGAATCCGCAAGCTGACTGGCGCGCCTGTCGACTTCGAAGAGCAGGCGCAACTCAAGGAGCATGCCTACGCGCGCGTCAACCAGGTCATGGATTACGCCAGGTCGCGCGGCTGTCGCCACGCCCGGATCGCGGACTATTTCGGTGAGGAGGGCGTGCCCCGCACCTGTCGCTCCTGCGACAACTGTCTGAACCCGCGAAGCATCGAGACGGTGACCGTCGCGCCGGAGGACGTGGAAGCCGCGGTCGCGTGTGTCGCTCGCTTCACGGGGCATCTGGGCGCGGCGCGCATCGCGTTGATCCTGCACGGACAGCTGGACGCGTGGTCGAGCTCGAAGCCGTGGGTCAAAGACCTCGCCTTTTTCGGGGCGCTGCGGGACTGGGAGGTGGAGCGCATTCGGGACCTCGTCTCCACGCTGGTGGAGCTGGGCATGGTCGTCCGCGGGCACGGCGAGAAACCCACGATGGCAGTCGCGCAGACCGGCCGGGCCCTTCTCGCCGGCGAGCAGTCCCCGACGGTGGAGCTTGAGGTCGGCGCATCTCGACCAATCCCTCCCCGGCGCCGTGTATCGAACGGCCCCGGCGCCAGCGACCTAACCGGTCAGGTCTTGGTTCGATTCGAGGCGCTGCGTCGGTGGCGCCTCGACATGGCGACGCGGGCCAAGCTGCCGCCGTACGTCATCTTTCACGACAAGACGCTGGCCGAGATCGCGCGAACCCGGCCGTCGTCGATCGCCGCCCTCGCAGCGGTGCCCGGTGTCGGTCCCGCCAAGCTGGAGCGTTACGGTGCCGCCGTACTTGCCGCTGTAAACGAACCGGACGGTTGAGACTGCCCCGCGGCATCCTCGCGGGCCCGAACAGTGAGCTCGAACATGACCCAGGCGTAGGCCGCCGGATCATGGTCATCGAAGGGGATCGGATTGAAGCCAACAGCACGCAGGTCGGGCTGCCTTCCGCCGTCGCCAATCAACATGGAGTCCCGGGTAAGCGCAAGCAGCGGTGCGATCGTCTGGTAGCCAGCCTTCGCGACCGCCTTCGAATCAGCCGCTCTCGCGACCAGCCCGTCAGCTTCTTCCAGCCTGCTAAAGAGGTCATGGCAGTCGGTCCCTTCGCAGGTCAATTGCTCTGCCATGCGAAAGATGCGATCCTGCGTCTCGATAGAGTGGGCCCGATCGGGTAGCCCGCGCGCCCAGCGATCGGCGGCCGGGACCTTGCGCCGATATTCGGATACCCAGCCGGCGCGACGCGTGTCCGCGGCGGGCGCCGCAATCGCGACCGGGTGAGGACAAACTGTCGTAGTCATTGCCCTGAGCATGCTCGCTTCGCGGTCAGGTCCATAGGGGCGGAGGTCCCCCGAGGATCAGGACGGTTGGTCCTGTGACCGTCCTGGCGCCGGGCGACGAGCGCATCGAAGTTCGTCTTCCGCAGGCCGCGTAGCCGAAGAAATCTCGTTCACGCTTGCGTCGCCGAGGGCGATAGGGTAAGGCTGAGGCTTCTGACGATGGCTAGAGCGAGTGCCGGCTTGATTTTGTACCGGCAGCGGGACGGTATGCTCGAGGTGCTCCTGGTGCATCCCGGTGGCCCTTTTTGGCAGAAGCGCGATGACGGCGCCTGGTCGATACCGAAAGGCGAGGTCGCCGACA
>DAINDD010000145.1:0-3445 GCA_036732045.1 Chloroflexota bacterium | reverse complement strand
GCCGCGGCCTCGATTGAAATCTTGCGTGGGTTCGATTCCCGCCGCCTCCACTTTTCTGCCATTCGCAAAAGCGCCAGCGGCGGAGTCTGCTCGTTCGATGCGCGGCGCTGGGGTCGAAACTCGGATCGCCGACTCGGCGAAGTATTGACATAAGGACGGCCGCGCCGGAGACTTAGCCGGTGAGGGGGGTCCGGGGTCTGGTGGCGGTGGCGTTCGGGCTGGCTGCAGCCTCGGCGGGCGGTTCGACGAGTGCCGAAAGTGGTGCGCCAGCGGTGCCCGTTTTTGCGCCGCCGCAGTATGAGGCGCGGATCGCGCCATCGGCCGCAAGCGTGACCACGATGAGCGCAGCCGATTTCACCGGCGACGGACTCGAGGACGTACTGGTCACCCAGGGCCACTGGCCGACGACGGAGCCGTACCCAGTACAGCTACTCGTCAACGACGGCGCGGGCCATCTCGTGAACCAGACGTCGTCCGCGTTCATCGGCCACATCCCAGAGACGGTGTTCCCGTACAAGACGGTGGTTGCCGATTTCAATGGCGATCGGATACCGGACGAGTTCGTCGCGGACACGGGCGAGGACGTCGCCAACCCCTCGGGGTGGTACAGCCCGCTCCTCTTGTCCGCGCCGGGCGGGCACCTCATCGACGGCACGCCGAACCTGCCGCAGCAGAGGGCGTACACGTATTACGCCGACGCCGCCGACGTGAACGGCGACGGCACAATCGATCTCTACCTAGGCAACACGCAGACAGTCTCCCCCGAGATCCTGCTGAACGATGGCCAGGGGCATTTCCGGCTTTCGCCGGGCGCGTTGCCTGCGGCGATCGACCCGCCGGCGAACGTGACCTGTGGCCGGTTCGCTGACGTCAACGGCGACGGTGCTCCGGACCTGATTGTCGCCGGCGCAGACTATTCCTCCGGGTCGAAGACGTTCCGCTTCCCCCCGAACACGTTCGTGTTGCTCAATGACGGACACGGACGCTTCGCGGTGCTGCCGAACTCGCTGCCGCCGAAGCCGTTCCCAATGACCGGCGAGGCCGACGAGATGAAAGTCCTCGACCTGAACGCAGACAGCCACCCGGATCTCCTGATCACGTGGATGAAGGCCGGCGTCTCTGGCTTCTACGGCAACTGGATCCAGGTCCTCATCGGGAACGGCGACGGCACGTTCCGCGACGAGACCGCGACTCGCCTTCCGCAGAGCGACAACGACGGCGATCTGATGCCGGGCCTGAAGCTGATCGACCTCAACCGTGACGGTGCGCTCGACATCGCGACCCAGCTGCTCCCCCTTCACCCACCGCCGTTCGACCCTCCCCCGCCGTTCTACCTCAACGACGGCCACGGCTACTTCACGCCACTCCCACCGGGCGACAACGCGAACGTTGGCGAGGAGTACACGTTCGCCGATATAGACGGAAACGGCGGCCACGACATCGTCTACACAACCGGCGACTACCGGTTCTCCGTCAGGCGCGAGCTCGGCGCCCCTGTCTCGACGCTC
Organism: Chloroflexota bacterium; assembly: GCA_036732045.1. Lineage (GTDB taxonomy): Bacteria > Chloroflexota > Dehalococcoidia > SM23-28-2 > RBG-16-64-32 > DATKKM01. Next base: position 1,937 of record DAINDD010000145.1, on the reverse strand, counting down.
TACGCCGCAATCGACAAGGCATCGCCCGCGTCCATCCGCGCCTCAGATGACTCGCCGCTTGGCACCTTGCGCCCCGGCGCCTACAACGTCGTCGTCCGGGACACCGCAGCGCGTGACGGCTTCCGCCTCGTCGGGCCCGGACTCGACCGGCATACCAGTGCCACATTCGTCGGCCGCCAGGTCTGGCGGCTGCGGCTCAGACCCGGCGCCACCTACCGCTATCACTCTCTCAGCCACCCACATCAGGCGAGCCGCTTCAGCACCGGCCGCTGAGCGCGAACAGGGAGCTTGGGAGTCCGTTCGGCGCCGGTGCCCACAGCTCACCAACAACGCGAGAGCGACCCGCGGCAGCCCGTTACCCCTCGGTTACTACAGTCCGCCGAAGATTCTGCGCTTCGCGCCTCAAAGGATGCAACTTTGGCACAACCGTCGTTGGATCAAGGGAGTCATGGACGCGGGCCGCGAGATCCACGACGTTGGTCCTGATCCCGCTCGGGCCATACGCAGCGTGTTCTATGAAATGGAGCACAGCGAGATCACAGGACGCGGTTATCAGGGCTATGTCCAGGTTGGCCACTAGTGGGCTTGACGATCGAACGCATTGACGGCCTGTACACCGCAACCGCGTCACCACCGCACGCTGAGGGGGAATGGACGACGAACAAGCCCATGAGGCGTGGTGCACTGAAGCGAGCGTTGATCGCTCGGGGTGCGCACGTACAGGACGTCGTCCAGTTGCTCGACGAGGTCGATGCCATTTGGGCCCGGGCCGAGAGTCCGGCGCGGGCCAGCTTTTGACCCCGATCGAGTGTCGCCAAGGAATGCGGTCTGTGACGTTGTCGACGTTGTCTGGTCTAGCAACGTACGTCTCATAACCTGGAGGTCGCCTACGCCGAGCTATACCTGGGAGAAACGTATGCCAGCGCGTTCCGTCTCCTGTGCAGCGGGTAGGACGGAAGGGTCAGCGGCGGTCACGTGGTCTTGGCGATCAAAGTCAGTCGTGAGACGATTGAGAGGGTCTTCTGCTGCGGTCAGCAGCTCTAGCCGCCGGTCAAACGGCGGAGAGCTTCCGAGGGGTTTGAAAGAACTCCCCTGAGGACCATCACTTCCCGGCGACGTCGCGGGTATCCCGCCGGCCGAGACCGCGATCTCATCCTGAAACATGGCGCAGTGCGAGGTTCAGACATGAGCCAGGACCCGGTCAAGCGGCCGGGGCACTTGCGTGAGGTCGAGCGCATCGACGAGCAACTGGGCGTATCGGATCTTCCGGCGACCGCCGCTGCCCATGAAACGCCGAAGCTGGTCCTCAGTGGTCCGTCCTCGCCACTCAGGCTGCTTCTGGAGCGTCCGGAAGGATCCAAGGTCACCCTGAGCGTCAACCACCTGTTCCACTGAGGCGGCACCGAGGGCACGGATCAGCTCGTCCTCCAAGTCTGCGACGCAGACATAGAAACCCAACCGCTCGAGATCGGCGCGTGTGAGGTGGGAGCCGAGGCCGGCTCGCTCGAGACCGCGCTGGAAGTTGCGCTCCTCTGCCGCGTCGCAGAGACCCGCCAACTTGAGGTCGAGCCCCTGAGGCCCGAACTGGGTGATGAAGCGTCCGATTGCCTGCGCACCCCCGATCGGCACGATGGAAATGCGCTCGGCTTCCAGATCGCGACCTCGGCGCTCAGCGAGCGTCTTGACCGCGAGCTTGTCGCTGGTCCCTTCAACGAGCACCACCGCTCGTAATTCGACGCCTGGGACCAGGGCGTGTGATGCGGCACCAACCGGAGAACTCCTACGGCCAGCTGCCCCTTCGACGTTTGCCAGGTGAAATCGCTGCTTCTCGTGCACCTCGCGTATCTTCACAGCTCACGCGCAGAGCGCCTCCCGTTCAAGCCGATTGAAATCTTGCGCGGGTTCAATTCCCGTGCCGCCTCCACTTTCACATCACC
>DAINDD010000144.1:1947-3464 GCA_036732045.1 Chloroflexota bacterium | reverse complement strand
CGCCTGGGTCTTGCGGCAACCGGCGGTCAGCGTCGCGCTCGCCGGCATCCGCAAACCGGAGGAGATCGAGCAGAACGTCGGCGTACTCGACGTCCGGTTCTCGCCCGATGACCTGCGCGAGATCGATGAAATCATGTCCGGCGCGGCGGGCCAGGTGGACGCGATCCCCGTGTGATCGTGGATTCGTAGTGTGCCGCGGCCCGAGTGCGCTGGTCCACCCATTTCTCGTTACTCGTTACTCGCTACTCGCAACTCAGCGACGGAGGAGCCAATGGTGACATTCGCGGAGATTCTGCCCCCATACCCGAACCGAATGTGGATGCTCTGCCAGCAGATGAATGTCACGCACGTCGTGACGGGGCTGCCTGTTGGCCCGGAAGGCTTCTCGTACTGGACGCCGGAGCGGATCGCGGCGACCAAAGTGGGCGAGCGTCCATGGGATTTCTATCCGATCCTCCACATGACGCAGCGGTTCGCGGACGCTGGGCTGACGGTGGATGTGATCGAACGCGTTGATACTGATGACGACGTCGCCGTCCATTTCCATGACGAAGCCGGGGTCGCTGATGCCGCCCGCCCCGCCGATGGACAAGGCGCGCCTCGGTGTACCTGGTCGCGATGAGGAGATCGAATATGTCTGCACGATGCTCGAGAGCATGGGTGCGGCCGGCATCCCCGTCTGGTGCTACAACTGGATGGCGCAGTTCAACTGGCAGCGCACGTCGCTCTCGACGCGGGGCCGTGGCGGCGCGCTCGTCTCCAGCTTCGATTACGCGCTCGTCAAGGACGCGCCGCTCACCCCGGCGGGGAATGTGCCCGAGGAGCATCTTTGGGAGACACTGCATTACTTCCTCGAAACGGTTGTGCCAGTGGCGGAGAAGGCGGGCGTCAAGCTCGCCATGCACCCGGACGACCCACCCCTCTCACCGATTCGCGGTGTCGGGCGAATCATGCGGAGTCTGGAGAACTTCGACCGACTGCTCGATCTCGTCCCGAGCCCTGCCAATAGCATCACGTTCTGTCAGGGCAACTTCGCGCTGATGACACCGGACATCCCGGCGGCGATTCGCCACTACGCGGGGCGCGGCGCGATCCATTTCGTCCACTTCCGCGATGTGCGCGGCACGCCCGAGCAGTTCGCGGAGGTCTTTCATGACGAGGGGCAGACGGACATGCTTGCGGCGATGCGGACCTACCTGGAGGTTGGCTTCGACGGCCCGATGCGCCTCGACCATGCGCCGACAATGGAGGGCGAGGCGAACGAGCAGCCAGGATACGAAATCCTCGGTCGCCTCTTCGCCACCGGCTACATGACCGGCCTACGCGAGGCGGCAATCAAGGACCTCGCGCGCGGGTAATGAGAGATTGAGCACGGAGGACGCAGAGAACACAGAGAACGCAGAGAAGAGCCTCTATTCCTCCCCTGCGCTCTCTGCGCTCTCTGTGTTCTCTGTGCTACTACTACAGCGGCACTTCTCGATCAGGGGCCCGATTGCGGCAGTACGAACGTCACAGAA
>DAINDD010000144.1:0-1863 GCA_036732045.1 Chloroflexota bacterium | reverse complement strand
GTGACCAGCAAGGCAGTACGGACACAGAAGTGCGGCTGTAGTACTACAGCGCATCTCAAAACCCGTCACACGGTAGACCCGGCGGGGTAAGACGCATTGTCGGCATAGCCTGTAGCAGGCGGCAGTGCCATCGCTGTACACGCGGGCGACCATGCGGTATGCTGAGGCTGCGCCCGGAGGGACCAGCAGAACGACGTCGGAGGGCCGCACCGGGCACGTCGCGAGAGGGGGATGCCATGGCGATCGGGGCGATTTTCGAAGGGGCCGGCGTCAGCCAGGCGCAGTACGACCAGGTAAGGGAGCAGGTAGCGCCAGGCAACAAGGCACCACCCGGCATGCTCTACCACGCCGGTGGGCCGACCGAGAACGGCTGGTGCGTCATCGAGGTCTGGGAGTCGCAGGAGGCGGTGGATCAGTTCTTCCAGCAGAAGCTCGGCAAAGCGTTGCAAGAGGCGAAGATCAACATCCAGCCGAGGTTCTTCCAGGTCGTCAATACCATGCAGCCGTAGGCCACCACGGCCGGATCCGGTCATCCCAGCCGAGCTGGCTGACTAGCTCACGTGTGTCAATACGGGCCGCTCAGCGCTGCCGGGCGGCCTTCTTCATGCCTGTTCATGCCTGGCGCTACCGCGTCAGGGGTTTTGAGACGCGTTGTAGTATTTCTTGGCGTCTTGGCGGTATCATGCAAGGGTTCACCGTCTTTGCGGAAGACCCGGTATGTCGTGGCTAAGTGTGCGTGGGGAGCGGCGACCGCGACCGTACAGGTCCTTCAGGTTGCCTGGCTACAGCCAGTAGCCCCAGTCGCGCAGCCACCTCAGCGAGGCTTCGGTGCTGCCGAGTGGCAGGTACTCCGGGCAGACCCAGCCCTCGAAGCCGGCCTGATCAATGGCACCGAGGACGAAGCGGTAGTTGATCTCGCCGGTGCCCGGCTGATGCCGACCGGGAACGTCGGCGATCTCGAAGTGGTCGATCCGTGCGAGGTGCTCCAGGATCGTCGCGGTCAGGTTCCCCTCCATCCGCTGCAGGTGGTAGATGTCGCAGAGGATCCGCAGGTTCTGGTGCCCAACCTCGTCGAGCAGCCGCACCGCCTGCGCCATGGTCGTGAGCAAGAACCCGGGTACGTCGAAGTGGTTCAGCGGCTCGATCAGGATGCGTCTGTCAGCGCCGGCCGCCTGCTCGGCAGCATAGCGGAGGTTCTCCGCCGCTGTGCCCCACTGCACATCGACCGGCACCTCCGGCCGCAGGGCGCCGACGTGGCACAGCAGCCGTGGGCAGTCCAGCAGGTCGGCCACCTCGAGCGCCCGGGCGACGCCGTCGCGAAACTCGGACCGGCGCCGCGGGTCGTTGGCGACCCCCCAGTCACCGGCGGCGTGATCGCCCCATGGCAGGTTGAACTGCACCTGCCGGAGCCCGTTGCGGTCGAGCGCGGCCCGGATCGCGCGCACGTCGTGCCCGTACGGCTCCGGGTACTCGACGGCCTCGAAGCCGGCCGCAGCGGCGCGGTCGAACCGCTCCAGGAACGGATACTCTCCGAAGAGCTTCCCGATGTTGGCCGCGAATCGGAGCATGTGGCGGTTCCTCCTACGCCGGGGTGGGCAGCCGGCGGATTGTCAAGACGCCAACACGGCCGTTGCGGAACGCACGCGACGCCGCCTGTCCCGGGGACCCGACCAGGAGACGGAGCCGGTTCCGGTCGGCGGTCGGTTGGTGGCGTGGTCGGATGGCCGACGGCATCGCCCACCTCGATATACGTGCCCTCCCTACCCGGGAATGTACATACATGTTCTACTGTCCCCGAGGTTGCGCTGTCAACCAGGTCGCATCGGCCAGCGATATGGGCTCTCCCCACCTTTTGATACTGCT
>DAINDD010000143.1:0-3504 GCA_036732045.1 Chloroflexota bacterium | reverse complement strand
CTTTTATCTGCCTCAGCCCAAGTGTCACCGCACAACTTCGCGGACTCTTCCTGCGGACGGCGCTCGAGTTCAAGTTGATGCACTTTTAGAGAATACGGGGCACGCGGCGCTGACCTGGCTTAGCGCGATGGACGATCCGAATCCGTACACCTTTAGGAAATACGGGGCACGCCGGAGGCTTCTGGGTTTAGTCCGCTGGGGCCTTCCCACATACGAACTCCCACATGTTGTTCTGCGAGCCTGGTTAGCGTTACAGATGGCGTCTGGCGACCCTCCTGACGCTGACGAGAGGATCAGCCGACGACGTATCGCTCGCGGAGCGACGACGCCGTTTTCGGCGGGAGCGCGCCGGCGTCGAGAAGCTCCTCGATGGTCATGGAGGCGAAGGTAGATCGGTCGGTGAGGAGATCGGCGTACCGGAAGCACACGGCGGCGAAATCCGAATTGCCGGCCGGATAGAGGACGACGTAGCGACCCCAGCTCCAGTGGCCGCTCTCGTGTTGGAGCATTGACAGCAGCAGCAGGTGCTCGAGCGAGGTCACGAGCAAGTCGGTCCGGTCGGCCGCATCGACGGCGCCCGGGACGAAGATGCCCGCCCTCGCAGCAACCTCCCGCTGGCGCGGCCGGCCGATCGGCTTCGCGATCGCCGGCTTGGCGCGCTCGTGGTACTTGACGTCGAGCGCGATGATGCCGCGCGACCCGTCGCCGTGGTCGAGCACGATCACCGCGTCGAATGAGCGGAGCCTTCCGAGGTAGGCCGGGTCGAATCGGCCGGGCGAGTGCGCGAAGCGGACCTCGCTCACTGTGCCGTGCGCGTCCGGCCACCAGGCGTGGACGGCTCGGTCGGCGAGCCGGAGGTCGGCCGCCAGGTCCCCGAACAAGTTGAAGGCCAGCGTCGGCGTCCAAAGGAGATCGGCCCAGAGCCGCTGGTGGTCGAACCGTTGGTGCGGCTCCGGCGCCGAGGCGCGCGATCTGGCGGCACCCAGCGCGCCGGCGGTGAGGAAGTTGGCGCCGGTCTCGCGTGCATAGGCGAGCGGGAGGCGGCTTCCTACGAGGCGCGCTGCGATCCCGCCACGCGGGACGATTGGCTGCGATCCGATCGGATGGCCTTTCGACTCGCGCCATCGCGACTGGTGGAGGCGGAGCCGTCGGCGGAAGGCGGTCATCTCCGGGCGTCCCGGCACCTGGTCGTCCGGTTCCGAGGCGTGGGCGGCCTCCAGCTCGCGCCTCGTCGGAGCCTCGCGCATCTCAGCGGCTGCGCAGGAACTCGAGCACGCGTTGGGTCAGCAGCGCCGCGGCGGCTGCGTCGTAGGACGGCAGGCTGGAGTCGGCGAAGTAGTGCTCCGAACCGGGGTAGAGGAACAGCTCGGCCTGCTCGGTCGACTCGACGAGCGCGCGGGCGGCGTCGATGTCGCCCTCGCCGACAAAGATCGGGTCGGCCTCCATCCCATGGATCTGCACCTGCACGTCCGCCGGCCACGGGCCGAAGTACCTCGTGGGCACACAGGCGTAGAAGAGGAGCGCGCCGCGTGCGCCCGGGCGCGTCTGGGCGAGTTTCTGTGCCGGCAGCACCCCGAGCGAGAAGCCGGCGTAGACGAGCTGGTTGGGCAACTCGTTCGCGGTGCGCACGCCGCGGTCGATGATCTCGTCGGGGAAGCCGACCTGCTCGGCGTAGGCCATGCCTTCGTCGATGCTGGCGAAGGTGCGACCGTCGTAGAGGTCGGGCGTGTGCACGGTGTGGCCGGCCAGTCGCAGCTCGTTTGCGAACGCGTGGAAGCCCGCTGTCTGACCCTGAGCGTGGTGGAATAGCAGCACTTCAGCCATCTCGCCTCCTGCCCTTAGCGAATGATCCAAGTCGTTCAGGAATTCTCGCAACCGCCCCTCTCCGGCGACACCGTCTACTACTTTGATGCCGTGCGTCTCCAACTTGAGGATGCGAGCCGTACGGTCGGACCTGAACCTGAGCCGGAATCGTCGGCGTCGTCCGATCTGGAGGGATCCACTCCTCGAGCCGATCGAAATCCTCGTATAGATGGCGGACGCGATCGTTCCGCGACGCAGTCCCGTTCGGAGTTCGGTCTCGGAGAGCTCCCATCGCCAAGCACCATACCGCCCGGGTCATGCTTGAGCGATAGGGTGCCGTACGCCGCCGGCGACATTCGCCAGGGTTGGCGGAGGATGCTGTGGGCCCGAAACCAACGTCGGCGCGAGGTGCCCGATCTGCGTCATGGGACGCCCATACGAGGCGCTGGCGGGAACCGAAGCAACCCTCCGGCGATCGTTGAGGATCCGTACACCTTTAGAAAATCCGGGGCAGGCTGCGGTGATCTGGCTCAGCCGCGGTCGGGATCGGCTCGAGCCAGGGCGGCGATTTGTTCGCAGATGGCGCTCCGGTTAGGGGGTGGGGATGAGGTCGGGACGCCGCTGATTGATTTTTCGAGCCCCACAGGCTGGCAAAGATATGAGCAGCCAGTTCCCTGAGGCTGCGGACGCCTGTCTTGTCGAAGATCGCCTTGAGGTGCTGCTGGACAGGGAAACCACTGATTCGAGCGCCCCAGCCGCGTCGCGCGGGCGGCTGGGGCTCGCCAAGGCCACGCCTAGGCTATGCCTGAACGGGTACTTCGAACACCTGGTCGGTAGGGTGTCCCGCGCGCTCGTGAATCTTCTTAACCGCTTCCGCGTTCGGCGCCTCACTCAGGCAGAACACCCTTCCTGAGGCCGGGTCGGCCCATGCGTGCTTGAAGTTGACGCCTTCCTCGCCCTGGATATCGAGGTCAGCTTGATGAGCTTCGGCCAGCTGTTCTGACGTGATGCCGTGCATACCCTCGTGCACGTCCATGAATTCGGGCATCTGGCGCACCTCCTGGCTGACTTGGCGAACGGACCTTTGCAGTCTAGGCCGGGTTCATTTTTCATCGATCTGATAAGGGCATGTGGCCCCCGACGGACATGAGCGAGCGGTACCCGGAGCTGAGTCCGGAATCGTTGTCCCAGCGCCAGTTCCCGCCCAGTCGTGAACCGGCCTCGAAGACAACGAAGTCAAGCCCGCGTGCGGCCCGGGCCTGAGCGGCCGCAAGGCCGGCGGTACCGGCGCCGACGACGCTGTTCGCAAGGCGGGGAAGGCTACCCGCTTGCTTAACCTCAGTGCGCAGGCTGGCGGCGACGCGTACCGGGCGGCGGATCAGTCGGCGGGTGTGGAGGGCGTGGGCATACTCACCCAGTCGGCATGCGAGAACCGGCATAGCGCTTGTCGCCTCGAATCTCACCGGGTGGGGAGGTGGGGACTTGAACTTCTTCGGCGAACGTCTGTACACCTTTAGGAAATACGGGACAGCCGGCGGTGACCTGGCTCAGCACGGTCGGGATCGGATCCATCAGGGCGGCGATTGTCTGCGGATGGCGTCCCTGCAACGGGGGTCGGGAGGAGGTAGGGCGCCGCTGATGGACTTTTCGAACCCCACAGTTCCACCATCAGGACTGATGTCTGGCAGGGCTTCAGAAGAC
>DAINDD010000142.1:0-3546 GCA_036732045.1 Chloroflexota bacterium | reverse complement strand
GGAAGTCGAGGGCCGAGAACAGCTGCTCGCTTGCGGCGCGGTCGGGGGCCAGCATCAGCGGGTTGTCGTTGAGGACGACGAGCGCCTTCAGGCCGGCCATGCGGTCGATCGTGAGGCCGACGTTTGAGGGGATCTCGGCGCCCCAGAGCCGGCGCATCTCCTGGCGCGCGGCGTCGTCGCCGGCGGCGCGGTGTCCGGGCAGAAGTTCCGGCGAGCCTCCGACGTCACGCATCCCCCAGACGTTCGCTTCCTGTGGCAGGACGAGCAGTGCCTTCGCGGCGTCGGCCCCTGCCAGCGAGACAGCGATGTTGGCCAGGGATCCGACGATCGCGCCGGTGGCCGTAGCGCCGAAGTTGGAGAGGCCGGCGATCGCGGTGAAGGGCTGGCCCGCTTCGGTCTTCGCGGCTTGCAGGATAGCGACGGCCTTGTCGAACGCAGCCTGTGCCTCGGGGGAGAGGAGATCGCGGCTGGCGGCAGCGTTTTTCCCATCAACAGCCTCGGCGAGCGCGATGACGACGGCGGCTTCGTCGCCGGGCTTCGGCTGGATCCAGGCCTCGGCGAAGTCGTTGATCTCGCCCCAGAGCGCGCTGACGTTGATAAGGCGGGCCTTGCCGCGGACGACGGCGTCTTTGGCGCGCAGCGAGTAGACGTTGTGGCTGGACTCGATGTCTTGAGCGACGATGAGCAGCGTCTTAGAATCGGCGACTCGGGCGCCGTCAGTCGGCAGAACCTCGCTTCCGAAAGTGGCGCGCAGAGCTGCGGCAACAGCGCGCGAGACTGGGCCGGCGCTGGAGTCGATGTTGTTGGTGCCGACGATGGCGCGGGCGATCTTGCCGAGCAGGTAGTTCTCCTCGTTTGTGGCGAGCGGGGACGCGAGGAAGCCGATCGCGTCGGGGCCGTGCGCTTCGCGGACCTGGACTAGGCGGGCGGTCGTGAAGTCCATCGCCTCGCGCCAGCCGGACTCGTCCTGCCCGCCGTTGCGTTTGATCAGCGGGCGGCCGAGGCGTACCGACGGCTTGACCGCGTCGTAATGGAAGCGGCCGCGGACACAAAGCTGGTCGCGGCTGACGGGGTTGGCGTGAGTGTCCGGTTTGACGATGACGCCGCGGCCGCGCTGCGTGCCCAGGTGGATCGAGCAGCCGACGGAGCACTGCGTGCAGGTGGACGGCGTCCAGCGCTCGGTCTGGGTGGCGCTCCACTTGTTGGGGTGCTCCATTAGCGTCGCGGTCGGGCAGACATCGATGCAGGCGCCGCAGAAGTCGCAGTTGGAGTCGGCGACTGCGCCGCCCTGGCCAAACTCGATGCGGGTGCTGAAGCCGCGGCCGGCGAGCGTAATCGCGCCGGTGTGGCGGATCTCGTCGCAGGCGCGGACGCAGCGGGTGCAGATAATGCACATCTGAGGATCGAACTCGAGGAAGGGGTTGGTCTGGTCGGCCGGCGGCTGCGGCAGGTTGTAGTAGGTGCGCTCGTCGCCGTCCCAGGGCTCGTAGCCGGCCATCTCCAGCATCTCGCAGGTCGTCTGGAGCTCGCAGCGGTAGTTCTTCGAACAGGTCAGGCAGCGGTGGGTGATGCTATCGTCGCGGAGGCAGGTGTCGCCGGGCTTGCACTTGACGATGCGGTGGCAGGTGAGGCAGCGGTCGGAGTGGTACGAGAGGATCAGTGAGAGCACGGCCTGGCGCGTGGAGTGCAGCTCCGGCGTGCGCGTGCGGACCACCATCTTGTCGCCGGTCACTTTGGTCGTGCAGGCGAGCTGGAAGCCGCGCAGGCCGTCGATCTCGACGATGCAGGTGCGGCAGCCGGCGTATGGCGGCAGGCCATCTACGTAGCAGAGATTGGAGATGAACTCGCCGCTGTTCTTGATGACCTCGACGAGCTGTGCGCCCTCCGGGACTTCAAGCTCTGTGTCGTTCAGCGTGAGCTTGGCCATGGCGCTTACCCTGGAGCCCCCCGCAGCATAGGAGCACTAGAGCATGGGAGCACGGGCGCGAAGAGCATGGGAGCAATGGCGCAGGGGAGCATCACAGACAGATGCCATTCTGTTGGGCGCTCGTGTTGATGCTCAAGTGCTCTTTGTCATCGGTTCCGGTCGCGCTCGACGGGCTTGCCGGTGTGCAGGGGGATCTCGATTTCCCGGGGCGCTTTCTTGCCGTCGGGGTACGTGTAGTCGTGCGTCTGCAGGTGCTTCTGCGCCATGTCGGTCAGTGCGTGCTTGTCGCGGTAGAGCTGGTCCCAGACGTAGGTGGCGTCGTCGAGCGGGCCGCCGGCCTGGATCGCCTCGTACGGGCAGGCCTCGACGCATAGGGCGCAGTACATGCAGAGGCGGAAGTCGATCTCGTAGCGGTCGATGTTGAGCGCGCCGTCTTCACGAGGGGAGGTCTGGACGAGGATGCAGCCGTCGGGGCAGGCCTGGGCGCAGGTGGAGCAGCCGGTGCAGCGCTCCTCGAACCAGAGGAGGTTTGTGCGCGCGTCGACGGGGACGGGGCGCTGTTCCTCCGGGAACTGCGTGGTGTAGGGCTTGCGGACGAGGTAACGGAGGGTTACCGAGAGCCCTTTGGCGATGCCGGATCCGAACAAGAGCGCGCCCTTTCTAACGGGGAAGCCCCGCAAGGGGATTGTATGGCGGCAACCGATGGGGTTCAAGTGAAATTCATCACGAGATGCGGGAGGAGGGGAGAGGTGGAAGGGGCAATTGGCACTGATTTCGTTTGGTAATTTCGTGTTTTGGGATTACGCCGTACTTCCGGAATTAGGCATCGATGGTAAGGCAGATTTATATCTGAACGGCGAGGATGGTCTTGGCTGTTGACCGATTACAGATGCAGTTTCGTGGTCGAAAAGCGGCACATTATGTTCAGCGAATTGCTGCTTGGTTAGCGTTCCTGTCCACGGTCAGGAGGGACGCTGGCCGCGTGGCTCGACGTGTCGCAGGTCACCGGGCCCTGGGGAACGTACACCCTCGGTTACCCGCGCTTCATTGGATCGCGCGGTGCCGTCACGGCCCATACTGACCGTCTACCCACACTCGTTGGGTCACAAGGCCACCGGGGTCACCGACGCCGGTCTCGCCCACCTACAGCACCTCACCGGCCTGCGGGAACTCTACCTGCAGGAAACCCAGGTCACCGACGCCGGTCTCGCTCACCTGAAGCACCTCACCGGCCTGACAAGCCTGGTCCTGTCGTACACCCAGGTCACCGACGCCGGTCTCGCCCACCTTCAGCGCCTCACTGGCTTGCGGGTACTCTACCTGCACAACACCCGGGTCACGGACGCGGGTCGGGTGTGGCCACAGACTGCCCTTCCCGACGTTTCCCTTCGGGGTTAACTCATGTCTCCTGTCGTAACCTGAGATACTCCTCCGCCCCTTGCCCCGCGTTGCGCCCGTACACGCTGATCTGGCCGGATACGCGCCTATTGCTGGTACCGGCGGCACACGGGCTACGTGGGGGCGCGGCCCCCGGTATGGCGCACCCCGCCAGCGTCACTCGCGGTCAGATCATGGCGTCGGTACAGGCGTCGCTGTAGGCGTCGGCGTCGGTGTAGGCG
>DAINDD010000141.1:0-3583 GCA_036732045.1 Chloroflexota bacterium | reverse complement strand
TGCAGAGGCGGTCTCCGCCCCCTCTGCACTCCCCTGTGTGTATTCGATAAGCGGCTCCATCTAGCGGCTATTCTACAGCGACGGGGCGTAGCAGCCGGAATACGTCCGCGATCCGTACCCGGTCTGGGACGAACTGCGGAACAGCTGCCCCGTGGCCCACAGCGACCGCTGGGGCAGTTCCTGGCTGCCGACTCGCTTCGAAGACGTATTCGCGATCGCCCACGACCACGAGCGCTTTTCCTCTCGCTCGATTACCGTAACGCCCGTCCCTCACGAGCAGGTGGCGGCGGCGGACTACGGCATCCGTGCGCTGCCCATATCCGTAGACCAGCCGATGCACACCTGGTCGCGCCGGTTGCTCCTGCCGGCGTTCAACTTGCGCTCCGTGGAAAAATGGGAGCCGGTCACCCGCGAGCTCTGTCGCTCCCTCGTCGCCGGCTTCGCCCACAAGGGCCGTGCCGACGCGGCCGCGGGGTACGCTCAGCAGATCCCGGTGCGTGTGATCGCCGGCATGCTGGGCATCCCGGCGGATATGTCTGACACGTTCACGGGCTGGGTGCGCGGCGTCCTCGAGATCGGGCTCCAGAACCCCGAGATCCGCGTTAAGTCCCGTGCCGCAATCATTGCCTTCTTCCGTGAGTGCATCGCTGAGAGGCGAGCCAACCCCGGCGACGATCTCATCAGCGAGCTGCTCGCCGCCGAAGTCGACGGGCGTTCGGTCGCCGAGGACGACATCATCGGCACCTGCGTCCTCCTGCTCATCGCCGGCATCGATACCACGTGGAGCGCCATCGGCTCCTCCCTCTGGCATCTGGCGACCCACGCGGAAGACCGCGCGCGCCTGGCGGCCGATCCCGGTCTGATGACCACCGCCGTCGAGGAGTTGCTGCGAGCCTACGCCCCGGTGACGATGGCCCGTATCGTCAACGAGGACACCGAAGTCGAGGGCTGCCCGATGCGCGCGGGCGATCGCGTACTGATGTCGTTCCCCGCCGCCAACCGCGACCCGGAGAAGTTCCCGGACGCCGACAAGGTCATTATCGACCGCCACAAGAACCCCCACATCGCGTTCGGTGTCGGCATCCACCGTTGCGTCGGCTCCAACCTGGCCCGCATGGAAGTCCGCGTCGCCCTCGAGGAGTGGATGGGCAGCATCCCAGACTTCTGGGTCGAAGAGCCGGATGCCGTCACCTGGGCCGGTGGCCAGGTCCGCGGTCCGCGCTCGCTTCCAGTCGTCTTTCCGATCCGCTAGAGGGAGCTGACACGGGACGCCTTCAAGTTTGGGCCGGGGTGAGAGTGATCGCCGCCGTCATTCGCGCCAGCGTACTTTGTAGAGGCGCACCGGCTCCTCGAAGCCTTTGAGGGCCGCCTCAGGCCGGAAGGCCGCGGAGGAACGCCAGTAGCGGCGGGTTTACCAGGTCCGGGTGAGTAAGGTTGGCGGCATGCGCGGCGCCGGGAATGCGGACGACCTCGCCGCAACCGGGGAGCGCGGCGGCCATCGCCTTCGCTCGGTCGATGGTGAGCGCATTGTCCGCGTCGCCGTGAATCGCGATGGCGGGGCAGGCGATCTCACCGAGGCGCGGGGTGATATCGTCGCGGCCGAAGAGGCAGCAGGCTGGTTCGGCGACGAGCTCCTTGGGGGTCTGGCGCCATTTTGCTATCCAGCGGGCGTTCTCAGCCGGCTCGTTGATAATGATCGTGGCAATGCCATTTGCAAGCTCGTCAACCGGGCCGGCAGCGACCCACATATCGAAAGCTCCCTTGTTGGCCGCCAACGTTTGCGGGGGATCGAGGTCGGCGCACGTGTTGAGCAGAACGAGAGCGCGTACTCGCTCAGGCGCAGTGAGCGCGGCTCGCAGCGAGAGGAATCCTCCCTGCGACATACCACCGAGTACCGCACGGCCGATACCTAGGTGGTCGAGCAAACCCAGGCAGTCGCTGGCGGAGTCCCAGTACGTGAAGGGTTTACCGTCCCACTCAGTGAGGCCGAAGCCGCGTTCGTCCCAGGTGATGACGCGGAACTCCGGGGTAAGGGCGGGGAGCTGAGGCGCAAACATCTCATGGTCCATCAGAATCCCGTGGCTAAGAACTACGGGCGGGCCGTCCCCGCCACTGTCTTCGAAGTAGATGCGCTGGCCGTTGATGCTCGCGTATGGCAATGTATAAACCTCCTGAAGTGCGGTGGAGTCTACCACGGGCGCAGACCCAGCGGCAATTCTCTTGAACAGCGGCGAGCTGTCAGGCGCTGCCCTGTGGATCGCCCAACTCATCGAAGGCAAGCGCGGCGGCGTCTTGCTTCACGACTGGCATGAGGAGAAATGGCTCCATGGGAAAGGCCTGCCGGAGTATCGGCGCCGTCGCCTCAATCCAGCTTGTCGCCTCTGGCCCACGATCCTGGAGTCGTATACGCCAACGGACAGATGTACCGCCATCTTCCAAGGGGATGAACTCATAGGTTTCCATCGCGAGGGGCATGGCCTCGGTTCCATTAGGGAGCGGCGTAAAGCGACACGTGATGTAGCTGAATGGACGCCAATCGAGGTATTCGCGCAGGCCATCGCCAACACCGGGACCATGCGCGCAATGACTGGACGACCCTACTCCCATCCGCCCGCTCGCGTTCAGTTGGTTTTTGACGTCGGTCTGGTTTGGCTGCCAGCGCAAGCGTTTTTCGGGATCGACGAAGTATTGCCAGACGATGGACGGCGGAACCGGCACCTCAAAGCTCACATCGACATCAGCGTCCTCCGGGCCAATATATTCGCGCCGGGCCTCACGCATCGCCTCAACGACGGGCTTGAGGTCGTGCACACCGCCACTTGTCTCGCCGAACGACTCGTACGCCTCGCTGTGCTGTGGCAGGTTGAAGGGCGGAGGCAGGCGCTGCAGACAGGCCTACGTGAAGAAGGCGTACGCTTGCGGGCCGTCGCCGTCGCTAATCGTGTTCTTCAGCAGGCGATGGACAAGAATGACGTCCGGCCCGGCGAGGTCTTCCCGGCCGTCGTCACGCTCGATCATGAAGGTCCCGAAATGCGTGACGAACTTGAGGCCGAGCGAAGGGATCGCCTTGCAGGCGTCGCAGCGGCACGTCGTCCGCGAGTCATGTCCAGCAACCGGTTGGAGAAATCGAAGTAGCAGACCTCGATCAACTCGACGAAGCGCTCCCCGTACGCAAATGCCGCGGCCTCGGCGTAGCAGAACACGGCGTCGCCCTCCAGCTTCACGAATCGCATAGGTGGCGAAAGCCGCTCGCGAATGAGCTTCGTCAGTTCACGAACGATGGCGTGCGCGTGCTCGAACTCGGTGCCGGTGAGAAACGCCGTGTAGCCGGTGACGTTGTTGGCCGTGTAGGCCTTGAGCTGGATGACCATCTTAGTGCGGTCGGTGACGTTCACCTTTAGGTCCGGTGCGGGCGCGACCCGTTCGTGCCGGCGCGGACGATTGAGATTTCCGGGTAGACATGGCGCTCCTCCTGTGGCCTCAAGCGATGAGGCGTTGACTTGAAGGCTTACGGAGTGCCAGTCCTCGCTACCTCTCTTAGGTCTCCCCTGCAGGCAGCCCGCTTGACCAGGATTATTCGGCA
>DAINDD010000140.1:0-3598 GCA_036732045.1 Chloroflexota bacterium | reverse complement strand
CTTCGCGAACCCGGCGATCAGCATCGGACGCATGTTCTCCAACACGTTCGCCGGCCCCTTAGGTACCGGCAAGGCCAAACCCGCCGCCGTCCCGGCCGAGCTTCGCGCTCGAGCTGGGCGTACACGTCCCCAGTCGTTTTGCTTCAGCATGGCGACCCACCGGGCTCCGCAGCTGCGCAACCACGTGGTCCGCGATGCCGTCACTGCTCGCGGCGCGCCAGGTCTTAGACATCGGCAGCTACCTCGGCGTGGCGTTTGAGAGTCCCGACGGGCTGCCGGTGGAAGTCTGTGCGCGATCGCGCCCAGCCCCCACGCGTACTCCACCGCAGATCGGCAGCTGCTGTAAGGCCTCGCGGGTTTGCTATCCAGTGAGCTTGAGGGCGAGCAGCGCCGGTCAAGCTCGGGCTGCCCACCGGACGGCTTCGCGAACCCTCGGCCTGGCAGCTCGGGCCTCTCGCCCGCCGTGGCCTAACAAGGACAACCACTGCCCGGAGACCTGCGCAGCCGGGAGGACTCGGGCTTTCGCGCGTCTGGCCCGGGAGCGTCACGCGACGTTTGCTCGGTGCTTGCCTATATCAGAGCGACCGCGGACCGGGTCGATCGCGCTATGTCGGCGGCGGGCGTTTGGAGGGACAGTCGGATCGGCGACGCTGGTCGTCACTTATGGCCGGCGTTCGGTGGCCGGCTGGTTGTGTCGGCGTTCGGAGGCCTCTACGGGACGGAGGGCCTCCTCGGCGCGGCGGTGGGCCTGCTCGGCCCGGGCCAGGGCGGCGTGGGCGCGTACGCGGATGGCTTGACTGTGGGCGTCGGCGGCCTCTGCGTACTCAGCTTCGGTGTTTAGCGCCGTGGCGGGTGAGGGCTGTCCTCGGTCGCGAACCGCCGAGCGCAACGTCGACCTGAGGCGTCGCGCCAGCGAACCTCCCAGCCGCCTCGATGGAAACTCGCGCTCACGCGTACGTCCAGCCCGTTGTCACGAAGGCCAGGTGGACGTACAGAGTGGACGTATTTGCCACATGACAACAGCACGTCCACCGCCGGACGGAAGCAACAGGCACCGTGCGAGCCCGAAAAAAGTCCGGGGCTTTCCTCCATGCGCCCGAGAGGACTCGAACCTCCACGGACCAATTAGTCCACAAGGCCCTCAACCCGAATCATCCGGCGTAGATGGGTTTTCTGGCGTCCGAGGCTCCCCCAAATCGGCGGGTTTCCTGTACGGATGGGACGCTCTGGATACAGTGGATGTTGTCACGGGTGTTGTCACGGACGGCTGCCTCGTCGGATAACCGGCAGGGCGGGTCGGCGGTGTCGAGCGCGGCTCCTGTCCATCGATCTGGCGCCGGAAATCTAAGGAGTTATCAGGAGATATCAAGTTTGTCTGATAACTAGTGAGAAGTCCTGATAGGCTGCCCGCCATGGATCCGCTCGCGAACCCGTACTCAATGGGTGCAGGCAATCCGCCGCCGGCTCTCACCGGCCGGGAACCGCAGAAGGATCAGTTCAGGGCGCTGCTCGGCCGGTTGCGTCGGAACCGAAACGAGCAGAGCATGATCATCTTCGGGCTTCGCGGCGTTGGCAAGACAGTGCTATTGCTGGAGTTCGAGAGCATCGCGGACGCCGAGGGATGGACGGCGCCGGATCCAATTGAGATTCGGTCGGACACCGATTTCCGGGCTGAGCTTGCGGACGCCGCCTACCAGGCGCTTCTGCGTCTCGACCGCCGCAAGGCGCTTGGGGAGAGACTGAAGGCGTTCACCGGGATCCTCAGGGGTTTTAAGGTCGGGGCGTCAGTTGAGGGGAGGGTGGAGTTCTCATTCGATCCGGACGCGGTGGGTGCTTCAACCGGGAACCTTGAACGCGATCTAACGCAGCTGTTCGCCGAGCTCGGAGAAACGGCTGAGGACCACGACACCGGCGTCGTGTTCCTGATCGACGAGATGCAGTTCTTGAGGCGGGAGGAGATGGAAGCAGTCGCGGCGGCAATGCACCGCATTTCGCAGCGCAAGCTGCCGGTCGCGCTTGTCGGCACCGGCCTCCCGCAGCTACCTGGTCTGATGGTTGAGGCAAAGTCCTACGCCGAGCGGCTGTTCTCGTATCCCGAGATCGGACGCCTCAGTCAGTCGGCTGCCCGGGACGCGCTCGTTGGCCCGGCCAGCGATGAGGGGGTCCAGTACGAAGCAGCCGCGCTGGATCGAGTCATCGAACTGTCAGGCTGCTACCCGGCATTCATTCAGGCCTACGGCAAGGAGGTCTGGAACATGGCGCCGGGTTCGCCGATCAAGATCGCCGACGTTGTGGCGGCTGAGCCAGTTGTGATGAGCAAACTGGACGACGAGTTCTTCCACGTGCGCTTCGAGAAGGCGACGCCTGCTGAGCGCCGATACATGGCGGCCATGGCTGACATCGGCGATGGCCCATATCGCACCGGGGGCGTTGTCAAGCGACTCGGGAGTAGCTCCGGTACTTCGGTCCACCGCGACTCGCTGATCAAGAAAGGCTTGATCTTCAGTCCCGACTTCGGACTCGTGGACTTCACCGTGCCTCATTACGCGCCGTTCATGAGGCGCCGCTATCCCTTCGAGCCACGGGTATCCGCTGCTCCGACGGACCCGAGCCCTGTCGGAACCGCAAAGCGGCGACGCCGCGCGCATTAGGTCCGCGGACCGCGCGGTCTCCGTCCAAAAGACCAGCAGTCCGACCGTCGTCGCATCTATATTCCCGCCCATGCGCTCCACAGATGCATCTACCGAATCCGAGGTCTACATCTTCCGTGCCACGCTCGTCGGCGTCCGTGGCGTGAGCCGGAAGCTCGCTGTACGGGGTGACAGGACACTTGAGGACCTTCACGGGTTGCTGCAGATCGCCTATGACTGGGACGACGATCATCTATACGCCTTCTGGCCGAGCGGCAAGTTCTGGGATCGCGAACCGGGGGCCGGTTTCGGTCGACCAGGGTTCTGCCGCGATTCCGGTGACCGGAGCGCCCGGATCCGGCTTGACCGGTTGGGCCTCGAGGCCGGTCAGACCGTCGCGTACTTGTTCGACTTTGGTGACGAGTGGCGAGTACGTCTCAAGCTTGCCGACATTCGCGAGACGGGCGGTGCACCGGCGACGGCCATTCTCGAGAGTCGCGGCGCCGCGCCGCCGCAGTACAGCTGGGACGAAGAGGACCTGGGCGACGCTGCGTAGCTGCTTGGGCGCGAGGCTGCTACAGCTCGCAAACGTCTGGCGTCAGAGCGACGGCGGTAGAGCAGGCCTCGTGTTCGACGACCGGCGTTGAGCGCGCAGCGGATTCCTGCCGGTTCTGACGGCGCCGTGCGGAACAATGCTCGCCATGTCGAGGCAGCCGCCCGCTCCGGGCGAGATGGATCGAAAGCAGTTTATCGGAGATGCTGACGTGCTTGCTGCGCTTGGCGTCACCGTTGAGGAGCTCGCCGATCCCGACGTGCGCTCGCTGGTGATCCGACACGAACATCCTGAGTTCGAAGACGCACTGAAGAAAGGGCTCGACGAGGTCGATGTCGGCGATGGGCCGATGAATCCGCGGCTGCATCTCGCAATGCACGAGATCGTCGCGACGCAACTGTGGGACGACTCGCCG
>DAINDD010000139.1:0-3613 GCA_036732045.1 Chloroflexota bacterium | reverse complement strand
AGTCGAAACCTTCGAAGAAAGCGAAGTCCTAAGGGATTCCGCCCCTGAACAGGTCAGCGGAGGTACATCTCGGCATGCTTGATGACCTCGACAGCTAGTATGTTGCCCGAGAAGCGATGACTCCCGGGCGGATGCCCTGGAGTTTTAGGGTCACTGCCTCTGGAGACAGAGGGTCAAATCACTCAGAAATCGTCGGGTCAGCGCTCCGTTAGATGCGAATCGCGGAGCATAACCTTCCCAAGCAAAGAGCCTGCCCTGAGCGAAGCCGAACGGGGTCGCGGGTTCGATCCCCGTCCCGCTCCAGGACTTGTCCGCCGGGGCGGATACGAAATCAGTGCTCGATGACCGCGGAAGTGCGGTTCTTTGCGCTAGTCCGGAGGGCCTCGCCCCCGCTCCCTGCGCCTGACGTCCAGCCTCCAGGCCACAAGGTAGGCACCCACGGTAATTCTGCAATCCACGCGTAATCCCAAACCACGAAAATGCAAACCGCGGATCGTGGCCGGGAACGCCAACCACGCACCAATTTACTGAACATAATCTTCTGCTTTTGCGCACGAAATTGCAATTATAATCGGTCAACTACTAAAGGCCATCGAGGCCTTACAGATATAAATGGGCGTCGCTTTGCTGTCTCATTCCGGAATTACTACGTAATCCCAAAAACACGAAATTACCAAACGAAATCAACCCGCTTCCCGCCATTTCGACCCGCTAAAATACCTCTTCCGGCTCCCGGTACCAGCCCGTCTTCGGCTCAGGCCATTCGGTCAAGCAGAGCCAGGCCGAGGCGGCGCCACGGTGACAAGAAATCGGACAACGAACGCCGGCCACGGCCACGACTGATGCTGACTATCGCTCCGCGCGTTGACCTCTCGTCCCTTACCTCTTCCCCGGCGCCCTTCCAGCCCGCCCGTGCTATCATCTGTATCCGCACCATCGTGTGCCAGAAGGAGGATCCCCCATGGCGGAGGGTAAGAGCGAGACCCGCACCCTTAAGGTCGGCGACGAAGCCCCCGACTTCGGCCTCAAGGACCACAACCGGCAAGACTTTAAGCTCAGCGGCAACCGCGGCAAGAACGTTGTGCTCAACTTCTTCCCGGCGGCGTTCTCCGGCGTCTGCAGCCAGCAGATGCCTCGCATCCAGGAGCAGAAGGCGATGTTCGGCGACGACACCGTCGTCGTCGGCGTCAGCGTCGATAACCAGTGGTCGCAGCTCGCCTGGGCCAACCAGCTCGGTGTCGGCTTCCCACTGCTCAGCGATTTCTACCCGCACGGCGCAGTCGCCGAGAAGTACGGCGTCCTGCTGCCGAACGGCGTCGCCGAGCGCGCAGTCATCGGCATCGACAAAGAGGGCAAGGTCCGCTACATCAACGTCAACCCCATGCTGGAAGTGCCGGACCTCACGCCCTGCGCCATCGCCCTGGAGAAGACGCCCGCCTAGAGGAGGACCAGCGTGGTCACGAAGAGCCGTCCAGCCGCTACCGACACTCGCCCCATCGACTTCGGCTGGTTCCTGCCGACGATGGGCGACGCTGAGATCATCGGCCCGCCGACCCGCGAGGCCACGCTAGAATACCTGGTCGACGTCACCCGCGCCGCCGAGGACGCCGGTTTCAACTTTGCGCTGCTCCCTGTAGGCACCACCTGCATGGATGCCTGGCTGGCCGCCGGCATGGTGGGTGCGCGCACGGAGCGGCTGAAGTTCCTCGTCGCCATGCGGCCCGGCTTCGTCTCGCCGACGCTCGCCGCCAGGATGTCGAACACCCTCGACCAGGCGCTCAGGGGGCGTGTGCTGATCAACGTCGTCACCGGCGGCTTTCCGGTCGAGCTGGCGGCCGACGGCGACTTCCTCGACCACGACGAGCGCTACGAGCGGACGCAAGAGTTCATGCAGGTCGTCCGCAAGGCCTGGACCGGCGCCAAGGCCTGGCGCCACGAGGGGAAGTACTATCGCGTCGAAGGCGGTAACGTCTTCCCGCGTCCGTACCAATCCGCCTCAGGCGGACATCCGCCGTTCTACTTTGGAGGTGCATCGGACGCGGCGAAAAAGGTGGGCGCCGAGGAGACGGACGTTTATCTGCTCTGGGGCGAGACCGTCGAGATGGCCCGCGAGCGCATTGAGGACATGAAGCAGCGCGCCGCCGCCGTTGGCCGCACGCTCCGCTTCGGCATGCGCATCCACGTTATCTCCCGCGAGACGGACGACGAGGCCCGTGCCGCCGCCGAGCACCTCGTCTCCGAGATCCCGGAGCGCTTCCAGGAGATGGTTGACAAGCACCACGCCAGGGGTGAATCGGAAGGCGAGAAGCGCCAGCGGGAGCTCGTCGCCAGGGCGGAGGACGGCTGGCTGACCCCGCACCTCTGGTCGGGCATTGGCAAGGCGCGGCTGGGCGTCGGCACGGCGCTCGTCGGCTCCGGCGAGAGTGTCGCTCGCTGCTTCCAGGAGTACATCGACCTCGGCATCGACACGTTCATCCTCTCCGGCTACCCGCATCTGGAGGAAGCGCAGCGTTTCGGCCGTTACGTGATGCCTCACTTCGCCGGTCGTACGACCACATCGGTTGGCGCCACGGCGTAGAGGAATCGTAGCCGAGGCTTTCCAGCCTCGGCGTCAGGGCTGGGGCCCTGACCCACCAGATCACATGACCGCAATCAACCAAACGATCGACGAAGTTATCGAGCAGACGCTCGTCCTGGCCCGCTCAGAGGCGCCCCTTCGCGCCGTAGCCATCTCCGGCAGCCCCCGCGCGCCGTCCAGGTCGAAGCTGCTCGCCGAACGTTTCCTCGACGCGCTCGCGAAGCTAGGCTGCGAGACGCGCCTGGTCGATCTCGCGCTGATGCCTGCGCCCGCGCTCGTCGCCCGTGAGCAGTCGCCGGAGACCGACGACGCGATGGCCGCGACCGGGCAGGCGCAGATCGTCGTCGCCGCCACGCCGACCTACCGAGCGCTCTACACGGGCGTCCTCAAGTGCTTCTTCGACCTAATGCCGCAGTCGCACCTCGCCGGCAAGGTCTGCGTCGGGCTGCAGACGGGGATCGCGCCGGAGCACGCCCTCTCGCCTGACTACGGCCTGCGCCTGCTCTTTGCCAGCCTCGAAGGAATCCCGGCCCTCACGATCTACGCCACCGACGCCGAGTTCGAGTCCGGCGAGCCCTCAGATGCCCTCGCCGAACGCATCCGTCGCGCCGCCGAACAGGCCATCCAGCTCGCCCGCGGCCTCGGTCCCGGCGAGGCGTAGCCGAGCGGTCAGCACCCAGCACTTGGCCCTCCTCGCCGGCTCGCGACGATCACCTATCCGGGGGTCAGGCTCTCAGCCTGACCGGGCACGCTCAGCGTCTGCACAACCGAGAAGCAGATGCTCTTCTTTTTCGAGTGAACATGGGGAGTGCAGAGGGGCAAAGCCCCGTTGCCGGGGGTCTGGGAGTGTTCCCACTCAGCCCTCAGCCTGACCGGGCGCACTCACGATCTGCACAACCAGAGCCAGATGCTCTTCTCTGTCCGTGAACATGGGGAGTGCAGAGGGGCGCAGCCCCCCGCCGGGGGTCTGGGGGTATCCTCACTCAGCCCTCAGCCTGACCGGGCGCACTCACGATCTGCACAACCAGAGCCAGA
>DAINDD010000138.1:0-3625 GCA_036732045.1 Chloroflexota bacterium | reverse complement strand
CACCGGCCCTTAGCAGACGGAGCACTGCGGCCCAAACGCCGGGGTGAGCCGTGGCGATGGGTGCTGGCGCGAGAAAGTCGCGGACAGCCTGGACCTTCAAGACGTCCCTCGAATCGAATCCGATACTCGCAGCGGCGATGAATCCTGTCC
Organism: Chloroflexota bacterium; assembly: GCA_036732045.1. Taxonomy (GTDB): domain Bacteria; phylum Chloroflexota; class Dehalococcoidia; order SM23-28-2; family RBG-16-64-32; genus DATKKM01. Next base: position 3,475 of record DAINDD010000138.1, on the reverse strand, counting down.
GGGCGGTTTCTCCGCGAACTTGGCCAAAGTCAGGCCCGTTGGCGGTTCCGAAAGCACGACGAATTCCGAGCGACTGCGCGGCCAACATCTCGCGCGCCACGATCCGGGTCCAGATCCCCAGGTTCTGTTTGTCTTCGTGGAGGTGAGTTAGCTCGAGCTGTAAGTCGAGCCCATCGTCGCTTAGGACGAGACTCCGGCGTACTGTTCGCCTCATGTCGCCGTTTTTCCAGCGTAACTGGAGGACTTTGGGGTCTCCATCTCGAAGTTGAACGCCGAGCTCAACAGGGTCGCCGTCCGCGGGCTCCGTCTGGTGGTCAGAGTGCAAGTAGACACCGCTGAGGCGTCGCAACAGTTGATAGTCGACGTGATCGCCGAAGAACCGCTTGACCAGCGTTTGGGCTTCGCGGGCGATATGTACTCTGACATCCTCGACTGAGCCGTACATAAGGCGCGACAACTCGTCGGCTGGCACGCGGTTGTCCATAGCCATGACTTCAACAATAGAAAACCGTGGCAGTTGCCGCCGCAGCCTGCTAGACGCCGACGACGCAGGGGGCCCGCCCCCCGCCTGTCGGTTAAGCCGAGCCCTGGCCGCTCCGCAGCCAGTAATATCGCCACCTAGGAGCTCAGACGGCCGGCGCTATGAGCCAGACGTCAATGACAACTTGGCCGTTAATTGGAATGGTCCCATTGTCTTGGCCGGAAATACCCAGAGTTTCCATCGCGCACCCGTGCTGCTTGCCAGTGGTACACTCGGCCCCCACACTGTAGCTGTAGTCCGCCAACTACAGCGGCGGCGGTCCGACGGTTAATCCTGACATTCTGATAGAAGGTCATCATGGCAATCGAGTACCCGCAAGACTTAACAAGCCTGCGCGACGAGCCCTTCCCTAAACAACTTGCTTTCCTTGAAGCTCGCCTGCGAAACGTCCACAGTGTTTGGGTGGGCATCGCAGCGTTGCTTGGCGTCATCACGGGAGTATTTGGCGTTTTGGCGGTTGTTTATGCGCGCACGTCAGATTCTGCCGATTCTGATTCGTCCCTCGCGTTGGCGGCCGTGACGGGCATTGGGCTGGCGCTTTCGCCCGCCGCCTATCTACTCGTTCGGGCAAGGTACACGCTCTTACGTGACCAAGTTAACAGCGCAATGGCCATTAACGCAGCCACGAATATCGATGGAAAGCCCGCCTCTTACTTCGATGGGCTTGTCCAGCTGAACTTGGCCAACCTCAGTAAGAACTACAGTCTGGCCAGTTCCCACACCGAAAGAAGTTTCCTAGCTGCGCTGGTCGTTGCGATTGCAGGTTTCCTCCTCATCGCAGTCGGAGTAGGCAGTGGCTTCGTCAGTGGTGGTAGCGCGCAGACATCGTCATATGTCGCAAGCGCCGCCGGGGTCCTAACGGAGTTCATCGCCAGTATCTTCTTCTATCTCTATAACCGCACGGTGCGCCAGCTCAAGGAGTACCACGATAACCTGACCGAAGTGCAGAACTTTCTCCTTGGCTTCAAGGTCATTGAAGAAGCACAGGGAGCAGACAGAGCATCAATGCTGTCCAAAATGCTAGACGCTCTGGTCTTCCAAAAGTCAAATGCCGTCACAGCTCAGCGACGGCACTCCGACGACCCAGCAGACAAATAGCCGACGAGCAGCGCCACCGTGATTGTCACGACCAACGTTCACCCCAAGGGTGTGGTGCTCACTGTCGAGAACACCGACGAGCAGCTCACCCCACAGGTAGTTGCCACGCTTGGCGAGCGAGCGAGCCGGCGGCGGGGGGACAGCGGCGGCGCCGCCGGCATGCTGCTGCTGCTGCCGCCGCCGGAGGAGATGTTAGTTGAACCGATTTCTTGCCGCGCGAATCGCCGCAAGGTGGCCGCCGCCGAACTCGTGCGACCGACTGAGTACGACCGCCCTGAAGCGCAAGGTGGCCGTTAATTCAGAACTGACGCGAGGTGTTGCCAAAAATCCTCACCTTCGTACTCCGCTGACCTCCGTCCGTAACGGGATCGTCGGGATGTCGCACAGTGAACTTGAGGCTCGGACTGCGTCTGACATTCGTATGGTTCCAATGCATGAGACAGGAGGTGCTAGCAGTTGGCGAGTGAAACGATCAGCGCGAGCATGACCGTCAAAGCCCCGGCCGACGCCATCTTCGCGGTCCTCGCCGACCCCGCGAAACACGCTGCAATTGACGGCACAGGCTGGGTCTGCGATCCCCTCGACCGCCAACCCCTGACGGCGTCGGGGCAAATATTCCGCATGGCCATGTACCATCCCAACCATCCGGATGGGAACTACGAGATGGCCAATCGGATCCTGGTGTTCGATCCGCCGCATGCCATCTCCTGGAAGCCGGGCTACAACCCAGGCGACGGCAACCTCCGGTTCGGGGGCTGGATCTGGCGCTACGACCTAGCTCCGCTCGGCCCGTCCGAGACCGAGGTCAGGCTCTCGTACGATTGGTCGGCGGTACCCCAAGGACGTGCGTCAACGGTTCCAGCAGTTCCCACCCTTCTCCCACGATCATCTGGACAACTCGTTGACCCACCTCGCCGAACTGGTCGGTGCCTGAGCGCGAGCCTGCCGTGACCGTCTCACGGTGGTGCGTCGGCGTCGCTGGCGGCTAGGAGGGACCCGGTCGAAGTCGCCCTTGTCCGCTCGACCCGCTGGGTCTGGCGTCCGCCAACCTCACTTGGGTTGGGACGCGATGCGGAGGTACGGCTTCAGCTCTCGGACGTCTTTGAACTTCTGCTTGGCCTCATCCGTGGAAACCGCCGTGCCGACGATCACGTCATCCCCTTGCTTCCAGTTCGCCGGAGTGGCCACGGGGTATTTAGCTGTGAGCTGCATTGAATCGATAACCCGCAGCACCTCGTCAAAATTGCGGCCCGTGCTCATGGGATAGACCAGGATCAGCTTGATCTTCTTGTCCGGTCCGATCACGAACACGTTCCGGACCGTCTGGTTGTCCGCAGGCGTCCGCGTCTTCGGATCGCCGGACGTGCTCGCCGGCAGCATGCCATACAGCTTCGACACGTTGAAATCGGCGTCGCCAATGATCGGATAGTTGGGTCGCACACCTTGCGTGTCTTCGATGTCTTTCGCCCACTGTTCGTGATCCGTGACAGCGTCGACGGAGAGACCGATAACCTTCACGCCGCGCCGGGCGAACTCAGGCTTCATCTTGGCTACAGTGCCGAGCTCAGTGGTGCAGACAGGAGTGAAGTCCTTGGGATGTGAGAACAGAATGGCCCAAGAGTCACCGAGCCACTCGTGGAACTTAATCTTGCCTTCTGTTGTGTTTGCCTCAAAGTCGGGGGCCGTATCGCCAAGCTGCAGTGCCATGTGACCGTCTCCCTAGCTACTTAGTGTCGTTGTCAGCGCATGGTACCAGGCCGGCCACCGACCGTCGGCTTGTGGCAAGCCTGTTCCGTTTGCAGCGACGCATCGATATTGTGAGGCGCCGACTAGGTG
>DAINDD010000137.1:0-3668 GCA_036732045.1 Chloroflexota bacterium | reverse complement strand
GATGACGCTCGATGTCGCAGTTGTCGGCGGCAGGTGCCGTCTTGCATGGCATGGGATACGCGACACTTTCCCCCGGCCTACATGCCCGACCGATGGCGTCTGAAGAGGGTTATCTCTATCTCGTCGGCCCGGACACGCCTTGACCCGTCGAGCCGTTCGCCTGCTTGATCGGCCCAACGCCCAAGCAGTCCGCAGTACCGTTCGTATGTCCCCGGCCACCAACCTGCAGTTGGCGCCTGTGGCCACGCGTCCTGGTGCAGATTTTTTGAGACAACCTGATCCAGGATGATGTGCCGTGGATGGGCCGCGCTGCCTTGAGCGAAGTAGAGGAATTTGGTGGAGAACGCTGGCCCAAACCACGGAATTCGTCCAGCGCCTCGATTGGTGGTCAAGGTGCCATAGGCCTCGCGGGTAGGTGCTCCATCCTTAACCAAAGTCCAGGCTGCCACGAGGAGCTGTCCCGCTTTTTCTTGGTGAGCGGCTAGTTTGTCCAGCCGCTGGTGGAGCCGCGGCGCGCGGGTACCCAAGCCCCAAGCGAGAGAGTAGTAAAACAACTGGAAGGCGTTCGCGACTCCCGGGGTCTGATCTCCGAGATCAAAGACGTCCTTACGGGTCACTGATGTACGTCCCGCATCCGCCAGTTTCCCCTGAACTGGCGGTAATCCACGAGCCGCAAGAGCGCGTTTCCAGCGATCACTATCCACTGACACTGCGTGGCCCATGACAGCGGAGGAACCGGGCAGCTTCGCGAAAATGTCATCGGGCAGGGGTGCATCTTCGTTGATCATGAGCTGACTCTACGGTGCTGGCCGACACTGGCATGCAGGAAGCCCTCACAGTTACCGCCATCCGAATCTCCGGGTGCCGGGAATAAGGCAGCCGGCGCCGGCATGGATGCCTTCGTTGTCGTCCTCGAACATCCCGCCGCAGTCCGTGCACTCGAAGCGGAACCCGTTGGGGCTGACGCGGTAGCGGGGGTTTGCCCTGAGCTGCTCCATGCGTGCTGCATGAGCCTTCTTTGCGGCAAGGCGATAAGGCAGTTCCCCGGTGCCTCTTGCCTCTGTCATCCAGTATGGCTTGCGGCGAGGACCGATGAACCTCCAATCACCCTCTCCGACCTGCACGGGCAGCACCGCCGTCTGCGACTTCTCCGAAGGAGGTGGTGATGGCTGGGCGGGTGGCTTGCGGTACAGCACGTCGCGAGCTTCGGCACTGGCAACGCTTCCTTCCGCAATTAGCGACCATTTAGCAGGCGGGAGAGCGGACACCCAACGTCCCTTGATAATCTCCTTGCACTCGGGGCAGGCGAAAGCGCGGCGGTCGCCCAACCCCTGGAGCCGGTGGATGCCGGCCTTGACCAAGCCGATGGCAGCCGCGGCCAACCAGGCGTCAACGCTTCCGCGGACGTTCGCGAAGTTCTCCGACTTGGGCATCCACGGATCGGTGGCGCGCGAGGGCGTCGGCGCAGTCAGCCGCCAGATCAACATGGGGTGGCCTGCCTCCATGCAGCGGACCGCACTGGCCCAGATGCGATTGCCGGCGAGCACCGGCCGGACACCAGGGACGGTTGGAGCTGTGGCCGACTCAATGAACCGATCCGCCACTTTCGCCGCCTCGAAGGCTGCCTTCTTCTCGGTCAGTCGCTTCTCCTCTGCCAGCTGCGCTTCGCGTTCCTGTTTTTCAGCCGCTGCTTTTGCCTTCATTTGCTCCAGCCTGGCGATCTCGTCCAACTGGTGCTTTGGCGTTCCGTAGGGCCAACGGAACGTCGGATCCAGGACCGCGTCCACTGCAGCCCCCACACGTGTCCTCTTGCCGAACATCGGCTGGAAGTGGGCCAGGTCCATAAGCGATACCGGCGCCTCGGGCAGGTCGCTGGACTTGCCGAAACCCGTCACGATCATCGGCATCTGAACCCGGAACCAGTCGAGGTCATCGGGGACGATCCACACCGCACCGACGCGGTCACCCGCGTAGCGCTGTGACCGCCGGATGTACTCGTCCTCGTTCTGCGGCGATAGCTGTACCTCGAACGCGAGTCGCTTGCCGCTGGCATGGATGGCCATCACGTCAGCGATCCATGCCCGCTCCGGATGGGCATGTTCCACTTCGGCGCGCCAGCCAGAGGCCGCGTTGATCCTGTCTTTCAGAGCTCGCTTCATTGCCAGATGCTGCTCCGACTCCGACTTGTGCTCGATGGAGCATGCGACATCGCGGTGGTGCCTGGGGAACTGCCGGTTCCCCAGCGTGACCCGGCTGGCACGAAGCCCACACTCGACCAGCACCAGACTCTTGTAGCCGGCGTCATTCACGAGGGCCCGCCATTGCTCATGCGCCATCTGCGTCGCGTCGATCCGCTCACCGTTTAGGTACGCCACCAACTGCACAGAAGCCCCCATTTCAGCTGCACATCCCTTGGCCGTAAATCTACCGCCGGCCGCCGGGACCATCAATCAGACATGGACGGCGTGGCTGACCGATAATCAGTAGGGTCTTCGAAGCGCTTGGGGAACGAACGTGCGGGTCAGGCCGTGAGTGCTACGCGACTTCAGAGCTGGCAGCTTGACTGTCTCGTATCCCTAGGGATACGAGGCGTCTCGTCGACCCGGCGACCGCTGCGGCGGCAATGCTCCAATTTTCGCGGAATGGTGTGGGTTCGTCCGCGGCCGGCGATTCCCGTAACTATGTCTCACAACCTTCTGATTGAATCGGTGTATTCACCGTTAGTTACGAGACACATCGGAGCAGCCCATGACGAAACTGATCGGCTACGCACGCGTTTCGACGCGGCAGCAGTCCACCGACCGGCAGCAGGCGGACCTTCTGGCCGCCGGGGTCCGACGCGATGACCTCTACGTGGATCACGGTGTATCCGGGACGCGAGCTTCACGACCCGAGTTCGATCGGGCACTTGACGCGCTGATCGATGGCGACACCCTCGTGATCACGACGCTGGATCGGCTCGGGCGATCCACCCAGAACATGCTCGCCTTCGCTGACGAACTCCGCGGTCGAGGCGCGGGCCTGCGCGTCCTGAACCTCGGCGGTGGCGACGTCGACACCGCAACACCCATGGGGTCGATGCTGTTCACGATCATGGCCGCTCTCGCGCAAATGGAACACGAGATCAAACGCGAACGCGTCACCGACTCCATCAGCAAACGCAGAGAAGCCGGAAAGGACCTCGGCGGCAGACCCCGCCGGATCACCGACAGCCAGATTCGAAGCGCTGTCCGCCTGGTCGAAGGCGGCGAGCCCGCTGCGCAGGTTGCCCGCGATCTCGGAATGTCACGCGCAACTTTTTATAGACGATTGCGAGCACTCACCGACTAATCGCTCGACGCGCCCTCCCTGAAGGCGACACCAAGCGATCACAGAACGCCGCCAAAGAGCGATCAAATCCACACCCAACAATTCTCAAATCAACCTGTTCTTGAAATCCTTCCGTTTGTGAGAATGTGCCGCTAGTTCGTCAGTCAGGCAAAGGTCCGCCTAGTTCGGTGACATTCGGACTAGGGGGCCTGCTTTGATTCTTTTCGCCTCTGCGCTCGAATTGGGCTGCCGGGTGGCGCGACCGGCACCGACATGAGCATCTGCGCCCGGCCCCCGGCGCACGCCCGGCGAAGGACCCGCTGCTGGAGGACCTCACCCCGCGCGAGACCGAGATGCTG
>DAINDD010000136.1:0-3685 GCA_036732045.1 Chloroflexota bacterium | reverse complement strand
CCCTGGGGGTGTCCCCCAGATTTCCCTTTCTCTTTTCTAGGGGAGGGGCGGGGTGGGGACCTCCGCTTAACCTCCAACGTGGCGCGACCTCGCGTATCCCACCATCAACACCAGCATCACCGCGCACAACGCCGGCGTCACCGCCACGCCCTCGCGCGGCCCGGCGGAGGCCAGCACAGCGCCCTGGATCACCGGGAACACCAGCGCCCCTGCGTTGCCGATCGTGACCATGGCGGCGGTCGTGCTGGTCGTGCCTTCGTGTCCTCCAATTGCTATGGAGAGCGGCCAGATCGGACCGAAGGCCAGGCCGGTGACGAAGGCGGCGGCAAAAGCAACCGCGAGGACGTCGCCGAAGAGGGCGAGGACGAGCCCCGACGCGCCGGCTCCGGCGATGGCGAGCCCGAGGAGCCGCGCCGGGTCGTGCGTCTGTAGCAGGCGGCCGGTCGCGAGCCGCCCCAGCGCTAGCGCGCCCCAGTAGCCGCAGGTGACGAGCGCCCCGGCCATGATGCCGGCCTTGGCGACCCGCTCGGTGTAGCTGGACACCCAGGCGCCGAGGCCGATCTCCGCGCCGACGTAGCAGAACAGCACGAGGCTCATCACGACGACCGAGCGCTTCCACGCGATCACGAGATGCTCCGCGCCCGCGCCACCGGCCCGCGGCGTGCGCCAGCAGAAGGCGGCGGCGAGCAGCACCGCGCCGGCCAACCCCGCGTAGACGAGCGTGGTGTCGTGGGTGGCTTCGAGGGCGGCGCCGGCCCACAACGGCCCGACGATCGCCCCGATCGCGAACCAGACGTTGAGCCGGTTGATCGCGGCAGGCACGTCGTCGGCGGTGATGGTGACGAGCGAGTGGGTGGCCGCGACGACCAGCCCGTCGCCGGTGCCGAGCAGAACGGCGGCGGCGAGCACCAGCGCTAGCGATCCGGCGACGGCAAGCGCGGCGAGTCCGGCCGCCGCGACGACGAGCCCGAGCGCGATCAGCAGCCGCGAGTCGATGTGGCCGAGGCGCAGGGAGACGACGGCGGAGGCGCTGATCGACCCGGCAGCGACGGCGGTGAGCACGAACCCGGCCGTGCCCAGCCCGACGCCGGTCTCGTCCGCGATGAACGGCAGCGCCGGCCCGAACGAGGTCACCCAGAGCCCGCAACAAAACAGCCCGAGAAACGCGCTGGCCTGCGCGCGCGCCACGTCGCGCGGTGTGAGGACTGGGGTCATGTGGGGGAGGGTGGAGGGTAAGGGATCGAGGGTCAAGGGGGGTTGTTTGTTTAGGGGAACTGCGCGATGTGACAAACGAGCATCGCGGAGTGAGCTAGGCGGGAGTATCGGTGCCCTATTGCCAATACCAACGAACGTGTCAGCGGCGAGACGGTTACATCCAGCGAAGCCGCGCTCAGGGATCTGGTCTATTTGGATCTGGACAAAGTCGCATCAATTGTCAGCCAGATCCAGGGGGGCCTTACTCGGGGTTATGAACCAATCGAAGAGGCTATATCGGGTGGAAAGGCCGGAGGTGGTTTCAATATAGCAATAGCCAAAGGTGACGGGCATATCTCCTCGTCGGAGAGACGCTCGGCTAGCAGGCGACCTTCGTCACACTGTTGGCTTGATGTTCTGATTGTGGCGGAAGAGGTTTTGCGGGTCGTACTTCGCCTTGATTGACGCCAGCCGGTTATAGCTCGAGCCGAACGCGGCCTTGATCTGAGCCGCCCCCTCTTCCTCCTCGCGGCCCAATTCGTTCACGTAGCTAGCGCCCGTCGTGTACACAGCCGCCGCATCCGCGACGCCACGAGCCCAGGCGATATGTCTGGCTGGATCGTCGCCAGCCTCCCAGGCGGCAATGATAACGAGGTTGTAGGACGCCGCGCGGTGGGGGAACGCGGTCTCGCCAAGCGCCATGGCGCCGCCCAGCTGCTGGAGGATCAGCGCGCAGAGCGGCGAGGTGGCTTTGGCGTAGTGGTCGACGAGGAGGTCGATCAGTTCGTCGCTGATCTCCCGTAGCATCGGCGCCCGCCCGTAGTAATTGCCGCCGGGTGGGAAGGCTTCGTCGAGCATCGCCTGCACCGCCGTATAGGGCATCGGAGCGATCACGTCCATGACAGGGGGACCGAACTTCCTCAGCGACGCTAGCGCCTGCTCTCCCTTCCCAATGGGCCCGTTGTAGCAGACGGCCACGCCTAGGACGGCGCCGGCCTCGGGGTTGTGGAGAAGCGCAGGGTAACAGCGCAGCTCGTCCGGCATCCCGCGTTCCCATTCCTTGTAGAAGCTCAGCACCTTCTTCGCCTCCGAGAGCGGATGAGCGAGGAGGCCAGCCAGTAGCGGCCCGACCGGGTGAAGCCGGTACGTGAATGATGTGACGACACCGAAGTTGCCACCACCGCCCCGCAGGGCCCAGAACAGATCCTGATTCTCTTCAGTGTTGGCGCGGATCAGGCGGCCGTTAGCGGTAACAACGTCAGCTGAGAGGAGGTTGTCCGAGGCGAGACCATACTTGCCACCCAGCCAGCCGATACCGCCGCCGGTGGTCAGGCCGCCGATGCCCGTGTCAGTGTTCGTGCCGCCGGTGGTGGCGAGGCCGTGAGCCTGGGTGGCAGCGTCGAACTCGCCCCACCTGACGCCGGGTTCGGCGGTCGCGGTCCTCGCCTGGGGATCGACACTGATCGCCTTCATGTCCGAGAAGTCGATAACCACTCCGCCGTCACAGACAGAGTTGCCGGCGATGTTGTGGCCGCCGCTGCGCACCGCAATAATGAGGGCGTTGTCGCGGGCGAAGTTGACCGCCGCGATAACGTCGGCGGCGACGGCGGGACGGAAGATTAGTGCCGGCCGCCGGTCGATCATCGCGTTCCAGACGCGGCGGGCCTCTTCGTAATCGCCGTCGCCGGGGCGGATGACGCGGCCGCGCAGGCCAGACGCCAGCTCACCGATTCTGCTTTCGCTTAGCGTGGCTTCTACCATTGCGTTCCTCCTTCGCAAATTATCTGTGGTTGCGGCGCGACCAACTATACACCTCGTGAGCGGCGTAATACGGTCGTGGAATGATCGCATAGAGAGTTAGAATGGTGCAACCGAAGTGCTAGCCCCCCTCATCGGGATCTCTTCGGTTCAGTAGTACAATTCCGTTTCTGAACTTCGAATTAGGGGGTGCCATGGCATTCGCGAATATAGCAAACAAGGTCTTGCTAGAAACGGAGTCCGTGCGCGTTTGGGAGTTGTCGTTGTCAGGCAACAAGGCAACGGACTGGCACCAACATGAGCATCCTTACATTTATGTTGTCCTGACGTCCGGCTCAGTGCGAACAGAATATCAAGATGGATCTTTCGATGACCAGAACGACGAGATCGGAACGGCGGTCCGCCATGACTCCGGGCCGCCACATCGCCTCGTCAACCTGGGAGGCTCCGTGTACCACAACATTGTGATAGAGCTTCTGGCGGAGGGGCAGGGCCAAGCGCTGCCGGGACGCGAGCATGGGTAGCTTAATCTTCCATAGCGTTACCAGAAACGCTTGAGCGCTACAATTGACCAGTGAAGTCAGACGCAGCGGAACCCGGCACGATTCATGCCAATCTATAAGCTCGATGACGACTCTGGGAGATTCGTCCCGTTTGAACAAACGCCCAACGGTCTATCCGCTAGTGTAGTGCTTCTAACGCTTCGTTAGCTCTGCGGACCTTCTCCAAGATG
>DAINDD010000135.1:1345-3812 GCA_036732045.1 Chloroflexota bacterium | reverse complement strand
CGCCGTGAAGCGCCAGCTTCGCGCGGAAATGGAGGCGGCGGGAATCGAACCCGCGCAAGATTTCAATCGCCGATGGTCGGCGTGTAGCGGTCTACGCTCGGGCGCAGGTTTTCGTGATTACGCGGCAGGTTGCAACGTACTGCTCCAGAAGCGTCGGTGAGAACCGCGAGGACAGGAGCAACATGCCGGGTGACACGTTGTTCAGCTTCGCGCCATAGTGCCGCTGAACAATCGCTGAGAACGCCGCGCGCGAGTTCGCATTTGCGTGGGCGATTCTGTTCCGCACTGCTTGCATCTCTGAGATGATGAGCGCGTTTGCGTTGCACGCTGCGGTAAAGGGATTCGCCGAATCTAAGACGTACTTCGTGGTTTCGTTGATGTACGTCGTTTTCGACCACTTGACGTATTGCCGTTTCGGTCTTCCAAACGTCTCGAACAGGTCGCGCGCCCCCAACGTGGATTTCGCCGGCGCCGTAAGCAGTATCGGCAAGGATCCGTCCCTGTAAGGGGTGCCGCAGGCGAGTCTGCACGCTACGCCTCCTATGGCCTCTTGAAAGTCATCGAAGAGCCGCATCATCACGAGTTCGGCGAGCAGCTTCTGCAACCGAGGCTCGATCTGAGTCAGGCCCTGGATAACGCCATTCTGGCGGTTCGACCGCTGAAGGAATTCGCCGTAAGGAACCGCTACGTTCTGCGCGGGCACGGACGCGGGCTACATGAAGGACGTGATGTAGTCGAAGCGCGTCTGCCGCGTGCGAATGCGTTGCGTGCTGGCGGTGCACGCAGCTACGAAGGCCAAGTCCTCCGCGGGTCGTTCGGCGGCCGGACGGGGATCGTTGAATCGCCTATCGATCTCGGCCAGCTTCTCTTCCAACGCCTTGTTGCCTGGAAGAGTTGTCAGTGCATCGAGTACGAGGACAAGGGAGTAGAACACCGGCGACCGACTAAAGATGGAGTCCTTGATTGAGTCTGGCTTAAGGGCCGCGATTTTCTTGAAGACCCGATCAAGGCGCCTCGCAACGTCCTCTCGCTCAGCAAAGTCCTCGTCCCACTGCTGGTAGGCCTTGTTCACACGCGCCGCACTGAAATCGCTCATCCCCTGAACAAGGGTCATCGCTAGGTCGGCCGTGAACTGGACTTCGCTCATGCGCGAGATCTGCGTCGCAGTGAAGATGTTGAGCCCCCTCCAAATCGGCAGGCGATCAGCGGCTTCGCGGAGGGCGAACTGGTGGAACTCTCCGCTCCACTTGGCTGATCGCTTCTCCTGAGCATTGAGGGTCTTCGAAACGGCGTTGAGCCGGCCGAAGATTTCTATTACGTCGGAATCGTCAGCGCCGATCAGATATGCGACAGGAAGCTTGCCCATCAGGAAAGCCTGCCGCTGCCCAGCCGTCAGATCGCGGTAGAAGACAGGGCGGGTGTGCTCTGGATGACGCGCCCTGAATTGGTTCGCTTTGTACTCCAGGATCGATCGGCACCGTTGCTGTCCGTCGACGACCTCCTTGATGGTCTTCTCCGACTCCAGGTCGATCGTGTGCCGCACGTAGATCGTCGGAACCGGCATCGTTTCGAAGATCGAGTTGATGAGGTACGACTTGTGCGCGTTCGTCCACACGGCTCGACGCTGGTACCACGGCGAAATGTTCAGCTCTTCGCGGTCGTGGGCGTTCGACAGCTCTTGGATGACCATGGACTCGTAGTCGACTCGCTCCATGTTGCTACCGCGCTCCTCTTCCGCTCGACGGAGATCAGCTAAGCCGCACCGCGTGCGGCTCGGAGCCTATCGCGACCCGCTAAGCCATCGCGGCTAGGAGCCACCTTTCTTCTTACCCGCTGACCGCCACCGCCGCAGGCGATAGAGCCGCCGAGCATGTGCCCCGCTGCCAAGCTACCTGGGGCACACGCGCAGGCGCCGGCGCCGTCCCAGGCGCCGGTGTGCCCGAATGCTGTAGGCCGATGAAGGACGGCCCGACGAGATACGCCTTTGCGGCGCGGCACGCGCCGCCTTGTCTTAGAGACGGATAAAGCACCCAACGCGTATACGCTGAGGGCGTGACGATTCCGCAGCTACACGGGCCGTATCCGGTCGCCGTCAAGCACGGCGAGCGGGTGTTCACGGTGCCCGCCGCGCGCGGGTGGTGTTCCGGCCGCTGCCGCCTGCTGTACTCGCGCCGCTCCAACCCGCAACGATGGGTCGCTGTTGGGGCCTACTGCGACGGCTGCGGCAAAGCAACGGCGCTCTCGGACAAGCGGCTCGCGGATGAGCGGGACGCTGCGGCTGCCGCTCTCCAATGAACGACCACCCCTCGACCACCCGGACGTAGGCGGGCCTTCTGCGGGGCCGTGGCCGTCCGTCACCGGAGCGCCAGCGGAGGGGAATGCCAGGCCAGCCGGCACGAGCTCTGGCGATCGCGGAAGGCCGACGACTCCGCGCGCTTCGGGGCTGGGCCTCCCGCCGGCAGGCGGG
>DAINDD010000135.1:0-1335 GCA_036732045.1 Chloroflexota bacterium | reverse complement strand
GCCCCGGCGCGGCCGCGTCGGTCCGAGCGTCAGGCTGACGCGTCGGGCGATCTGTCCGGGTTCACGCGTACTGTCCAATGTGCGGAACGGCCTGACTCCAGGCGCCATAGTGCGACGCGCATGAGTCACCGGGCTTCCGGGCGAGGAGGTGGATGCCTTCTCCACTTCTTAGATATGCGCCCCGGAGGCCGAAGGTGGAAGAAAGAGGCTCGCTTCGCCCAACAGCATTGACGCTCGCGGAGGCGGCGCTGATGATGCGCGCAGCCGTGAAGGACAAGTCCTACCGCGCTACGCCTGTCGGGCTGCTCGTCGGGCGCTATCTGCGCTGGTTCCGAAACGAGTGGGGCGCGACGGTGACGACGATCCGTGACTACGAGGCGGTCCTCGCTCGCATGTCGCTCACGCTCGCCGACAAGGATCCGCTCGAGGTGACGGTCGATGACCTGAGGGACGTGATCGACCTCTGGGCCGACCGCGAGGCGAGGACGAGGGCCAAGGTCACGTCAATCGTCCGCGCCTTTTGGACCTGGGCAGAGGATCAGGACCAGGTGCCGTTCTCTCCGGCGGCGAAGCTGCGAAGGCCACGCGCACCACGCAAGACCGCGCCACTACTTCCGGTCAGCACGGACGCGCGCCTGCTCAGCGCGACCAAGACGCCGCGCGACCGGGTGGCGATCCTCGTGCTGCTCGACCTCGGTGTTCGCCGCGCGGAACTCGCGGGAGTGCGACCGCGCGACATCGACCTAAGCCGCCGACACGTCACCGTCTTCGGCAAGGGTCAGAAAGGCCGTGTAATCCCTCTACGCGGCCGGATCGTCTTGGAGATGGAGCGATACATGCTGGAGCCGTTGCCATTCTTAGATCGCGTTCCTGAGCCCGACGACTTCCTGCTCTACCCGGAGAAGCGGACACAGGGCGGGCGGATCCTCGCCGCGTATCCGAAACGCCGCATGAGCGATCCAACAATCCATCGGTGGTGGTACCGACGACTTCAAGAGGCCGGGATGGTCGGTGAGGGGGTCACGAGCGGTCTGAACATGCATCGCGCCCGTCACACGTTCGCGACCGACCTGCGCCGGGTCGCTGACCTCGGGGCGGCGTCGCAGGCGCTCGGGCATAGCGACCTGTCGACGACCGCCTCGATCTACGGGCACTACGACATGAGCGATCTAGAGCGCGCGATGGACGCGCTCGCGCGGGCGCGTCGGAGCGAGGAAGAAGAGCCAGCCGACTGAAAGCGTTTCAATCGACTGGCCCTGGAATCGGCTTGGTTGGGCCGATGATGGAGGCGGCGGGAATCGAACCCGCGTCCGCAATCGCACCGGTCAGAGCATC
>DAINDD010000134.1:0-3825 GCA_036732045.1 Chloroflexota bacterium | reverse complement strand
CCGCCGCCTACGAAGTTCTACGAGCTACGGGACAACCTCGCAAGAGCTCTCGCCCTCGGTCAGCGAGAGCTCCAACGCCCTCCGCGCGATCTGCTGGTCGGTCGGTCGACCCGGCCGCGCAGGTTCCACGCGGAGACCGCTGTGCCCGTGGCGCCCAGCGTGAGGGCTGATCGGTAAGACACCTAGACCGAAGCGGTGGTCCGCGCACAAACGGCGCGTCGTTCGTTCAGCGCGAGCGAATGCCCTCGGCCCAGCCCTGCAGCCGGTCCGAGAATCCCGGCATGCCCGGGCCGACCTCGACGACGGCGTCAGCCGGGACGTTCGCCCGCCGGGCGGCAGCCATGATCGCTTCCGCAGACCGCGAGACGCGGGATCGGCGGCTGATGGGAAATGACCGCTGGGTCAGGCAGCGGCGGCCTCCAACGTGACGCGGTGTCCGAGGCGTTCGAGTTGGGCGACGAGGCGGCGGGTGGCGTGTTCGGGGTCCCGGCGGCTGAAGTAGTCGCCGCCGGGGTCGCGGTAGAGCTCGCCGGTTGTGAGCATGTGCCAGCAGGCGCAGAGGATCGAGTGTTTGACGGCGCCGAGCGCGCGGCCGTGGCCGCGCCGGGGGCGCAGGCGCTGGTACTGGGCGGCGAGGTAGACGTCGCTGGTGCGGGTCGCTGCCATCGCCGCCTCGGTGAGCGCGCTGTCGAGCCACTTGGAGCCGTGGCGGGTCTTGCCGGAGCGGCGTTTGCCGGCGGAGCGGTCGTTGCCGGGGCATTGGCCGGCCCAGCTGGCGAGGTGACGCTCGGAGGGGAAGCGGCTCATGTCGGTGCCGATCTCAGCGAGCACCACTTCGGCAGTGCGCCGCTGGACGCCGGGGATCGTGCAGAGCAACTCAACCGCGCCCGCGAAAGGGCCAGTTGCTCCTCGATTGCCTCTGAGAGCAGCTGGATCTGCTCGTCGAGGAGGTCGAGGTGGGCGAGGATCGCGGAGACGATCAGCGCGTGCTGCGCGTCGAAGCGGCCGACGAGCGCCTCCCGGAGCGCCGGGATTTTCTTGGGCAGCTTGCCCTTCGCGAGTTCGGCGAGCACCTGCGGATCGGTGGTGCCGGCGACGAGCGCGTCGAGCATCGCCCGCCCGGAGGCGCCGAGGATGTCGGTCGCGAGGGGGCCAGACTTCCTCCTCGGGGAGCGCGGGCTTCGACCTTGGAGAGGCCATGACGTACGTTCCAGTGACCTACACAGTATGCTTGCACCCCGTTTCCTGGCGCTGGTTCTCGAGTGACAAGGGAGTGAACATGGCACCCGAACTGGTAGGTACAAGCGAGGATGGCATTGCAGTGTCTGGCGAAAGCCAGAAAGGTGAAGGTGTGCGTGGTGTAAGCCTTGAGGCCGCCGGCGTCGTGGGTAAGGGGATTCCGGCAGGGCGATTCGACGGTAACGTGGATGTGGATGGAACTGTGAATGCCACCCATATGAGCGCACAGGGAAACGTTAGTGCCCTTGGAAATGTAAATGGCGGGAATGTAAACGCCGGGGATACCGTCAATACCACTCATGTGATCGCACAGGGCAACATTAGCGCTCTCGGCAATGTGAACGCCGACGGCAACATTAACGCTCTCGGTGACGCGACCGTCATCAATATGAACGTCGGCCGAACCCACGCCGGCGAGGAAGGCCCCATCCTGACAGCCCCAGAGGGCCACATCATTGCCCAGGGAAACATTAGTGCCCTTGGGAATGTAAATGGCGGGAATGTAAACGCCGGGGATACCGTCAATACCACTCATGTGATTGCACAGGGCAACATTAGCGCTCTCGGCAATGTGAACGCCGGCAACGTGAACGTTACTGGTGACATCACCTTAGAGAATGCGGACTGCGCTGAGGAGTTCGATGTGGATACGACCTGCGCTCAGCACGTTGGCCCTGGAACGGTTGTGGTCCTCGGCGACGAAGGTTGTCTCCGCCACAGCAGATCCGCCTATGACAAGCGCGTTGCCGGTGTCGTATCCGGTGGCGGGGGCTACAGGCCTGGCATTATTCTTGATCAGATAGTCTCGAAATCAGACAGAATGGCTGTCGCTCTGCTGGGCAAGGTGTTTTGTAATGTGGACGCCACTTATGGCTCTGTTGCAGTTGGGGATCTACTCACAACGTCTGACACCCCGGGCCACGCAATGAAGGCGAGCGATTCGTCACGAGCGTTCGGTGCGGTCATCGGCAAGGCGCTCGGAAGTCTGCAGTCTGGTCGTGGTTCGGTTCCAATCCTCGTCGCCCTGCAGTAGGTTGAATCATCTCGTGCCAGACCTTTGGGACTCAGGCCGAATCAACCGGCTTCTGGGTCAACGTCAGCTAGCTGGTCCAAGACGGCCAGATGCCTTTCCCGCTATTGCGCCACGTAAGAGATCCAGACCCATAAGCGGAGACGTGCCTCGGCTGCGGGCCGCGACATCGAGAGCAGACGACCCCTGGTCGCCGAGGGCCACCTGAGGAGGTTTGTGAAATGAGCGTTTCGCTTCGCCAAGTCTGCTCGGGGCTCGGGTTGTCGGGCTCGGTGAGCATCTGCCGCGACGTCTGGGGCTTCTCCGATGCTTCGATGCCGGCCGCACTGTCGTCTGGTCGAGCTGTGCCTAGGCTCAGCGTTGCCCGCTTTGCCCAGCTTTTGCGTGGACGTCACTTCCACGTGCGCTTGATCGTGGCGGGCTCGGAGTTGCTGACCAACAACGACCAAGACGTGCTGGACTATGCAGTCTTCAGGCTGCGGGACATCTACGCGGCTAACGGCATCGGGATCGCCTTCGTGACGCGAGACCTGCGGACGTCCGCGAACTCCGCCGGGCATGCCGCGGTCAATACCAGCGCGGACATCGACAATGCCGGACACGACCTGACCGCCGATGGCGACTTCGTCCCGGTCGTCGTGCCCGCCAGCATGAACGTCACAGAGAACAATCCGGACGGCACCGTCAATGTGACTCTGGGCCGCTCGCCCGCGCCGGGCCCGTGTACGCCGCGCACCAAGGAGGGTATGAACTCGGCGGTTGTCGACATCTCCGGGGAAACGACTGGGCGCACGCTGGCGCATGAGGTCGGGCATTTCCTCGGTGCGAAGCATCCTGCTACGGCTCGTGGCGGTAACTTGATGGCGCAAACCGGCGCGGTGCCGGCCGGCGACGACCCGTTCTTCGCCACGGTTATCAACAATCCCGACCGTGAGACCATGCTCGGCCACTGCACGATCAGGCATGCGATCCCCGGCATCTAGAGGAGAAGGCGAATGTCCGACTACGTCACCCTTGATCCTCAAAGCTTCACCGACGACGAGCTTCTGTCCGCCGCCCGCGGTGAGACCACGTATCTCAACCCTCAACTGGCCGTGACTCTGCTTCGCGCAAAGCTTGGACCCTCCGCCGAACAACCGCTGGTAGAGCTCGCAATCGACGAGACAGTCGATCAGCGTGTACGTCAGGCGGCAGTCCTCGAACTAGCAGGCTACGCGAGGGCCCGAGACGTGCTTACAGAGCTGGCCCGCTCACCCAACGACATCGTGGCGGCGGCTGCCGCTCAGGCACTGCGCTAAGTGACACTGAGGCAGTAGCGCCGAGGGCTGACAGAAGAGCTCGCTTGAGGATTACCTCCTGGTGATCTCCCCGAAGACGGTCGCCAACCACGCCGAGCACATCTACGCGAAGATCAACGCCTCGACCCGCGCCGCCGCAGGCCCGTTCGCGATGCAACACGTGTGGGGTGATGCTCCTATAGATGTCAAACGGCTGGGGCGAGCTTCGCTTCGCCTGTTTGCTTGAGCGCTGTGTAGACCTCGCGGGCGACGTAGCGT
>DAINDD010000133.1:0-3986 GCA_036732045.1 Chloroflexota bacterium | reverse complement strand
AATACTCTCATACACTGTTAAACGCAGGTGTCCGGGATCTATCTGAACGAGATCACCGCAACGTTAACCAAACATTCACCGCGTCGCGGGCAACAGTCGTTGGCCGATTATTTACTGCGTCTAACGTGGAATTACCTGGGAGGGTGCGAGATGAACGCTCAAATGAGAGGCGAATTTCTTCCGCTGATGCTGGCGGGGGCTCTGTTCACGTTGGCCGCTCTTCACTTCAGCAGCAACTGCGATACGGGCAACGCCCTCGACTCCGTCCGCCGGCTTCTTTTTCTGATCTCCGGCGAAGCTAGGCCCTAAGGCAAAGGCTTGAGCGCACGCGTCGCGAAGTAGCCCGCCATATATTGCGCCGTGATATTCCCGTGGTGCGGCGCTTCCACGAATCCTGTCAGCACGAACCCGGCATCGAGCTGCCAGCCGATCTGTTCGGTCATCGTGTGGCTGTACTCAACCGCGGCGTCGTTGCCAGGGAATCGTTCTCGCTCCTCCGGTGTCCTGTCGGCTAGGTCGGAGTACGGCAGGGAGTACCTAACAATCAACTCTCCGCGCGAATCCTGAGCTTCAGGATCGAAGATGTACAGGTCTGGGTTCATGAAGCCAGTGAGCAGTGATCCGCCAGGCCTGAGCACACGGAAACATTCGCGCCAGACAGGTTGCAGCTCCGGGCAGAACAAGTTCGACACCGGGTGAAAAACCAGATCAAAGCTCGCCTCGCTAAACGCTGAGAGATCTCGCATGTCGCCGAGGACCGTCCGCAACGCCAGGCCGTCACGTTCGGCCACCATGTTGTCCTGCTCAAGCTGTCCTGGCGAGTTGTCGAACACCGTAACGTTGGCGCCGGCCGCCGCCAGCACTGGCCCTTGTTGGCCGCCGCCGGACGCGAGGCACAGGATCTCCGTGCCGTGAAGGTCGCCCGGGAACCAGTTGCGAGGCGTCGGCTCGTAGCCGATCAGAACCACCGACCAGTCGCCACTACGGGCGCGCTGGATCACGTCCGAGCTGACGGGACGCGTCCATTGGTCGCTGTCGTTGACGCGCTTGTCCCAGGCCCTGCGATTGTGCTCAATTGGATCGGCGTCCAACTCCATGTTCATGGGTGTCAGCATACGCTTCGTGCGAAAGTCGGCTGCGCGATGGATGGACGGACACGCTCCGGATCGCGGCGGCTAAACCTCGTACGTGGTCAGCTCGATCGTGTGACCGTCCGGGTCGTCGATGTAGACCGAGTGGCAAACGCCGTGATCGGCGAAGCGGGAGTCTATCCCCTTATCCCGGAACTCCTTCTGCGCCGCGTCGAAGTTCGCCCGATCGACCTTGAACGCGATGTGGCGCGCGGTGAGATGGCGTCGGCGCTCGGACTCTGACATCGCGATCCCCGGCCCGTCCGTTGAGAATAGCGCGAGGCAGGTATCCCCGGCGCACATCATCACTGGCTCGCCGTCCCACGGACTACGCCTTTCCAGGCCGAGCGTCTTGGCATACCAGTCGACGGAGCCATCGATGTCCCGCACCGAGATCGCTACGTGGTCGAGGTGTTGCACTTTGAACATCGGTCACTCGCCGTGCCAGGACATCGTTATCAGGAAGGCGCAATCGCTGCGCGCGCTGACGGCGTGTTCGACGCCATCACCGAGCACCAGCACATCGCTACCGGAGAGTTCCGTCGTCCCCGGCTCGGTCCAGACCGTGAGCCTGCCGCGCAGCACATGGATCGATACCTGGCCGTCCACGTGGTGCTTT
Source organism: Chloroflexota bacterium (assembly GCA_036732045.1). GTDB lineage: Bacteria > Chloroflexota > Dehalococcoidia > SM23-28-2 > RBG-16-64-32 > DATKKM01. The sequence continues at coordinate 2,237 of DAINDD010000133.1, read as the reverse complement.
GTCATGTGCGCTCCCTTTCGCAGGGCGACCAGCGTTATCCGCAAGGGGCCTTCTTTGACAAGCGTCTTGGAGGTGCGACCAGTCCGCGCTTTCCGTGCCCGCTCCAGTTGCGCCCCCATCTCCTCGCGCAGACGGAAGTGCACTTGCTTGCCGGAAATCTTGTGCGTCTTGAGATATGTGCGGGCGCCCTCAATGGTCATGTCTGACCTCCTGCTATTCGCCTTGCCATCCGTGATTGACCGAGCCGTGGCCTCTCCCCGTATCGTACGCGTGCTCGAGCGCGCCGGTCAGGTAAGCCTTGGCGAGGCGGACGGCTTCTGGGACGGCCTCGCCCTTCGCTAGATAGCAGGCGATGGCCGAGGCGAAGGTGCAGCCGGTGCCGTGAGTGTTCTTCGTCGCGACGCGCGGGCCGCTGAAGTCGTGGAAGCGCGCGCCATCGAAAAGCAGGTCGGTCACGACGTCGCCGGCGAGGTGAGCACCCTTGACGACGACGTTCCCGGCGCCAAGGGCGTGGATGGCACGCGCCGCCTTGTGCATATCATCCAGAGATTCGACCAGGTGGCCCGTGATGGCGGCCGCTTCCGGAAGGTTCGGCGTGACGACGAAGGCCAGCGGGATCAGCTCGTCCCGCAAGGCGCGCACGGCGTCCTCGTGCAAGAGCCGGTCGCCGCTCTTGGCGACCATAACCGGATCGACGACCAGGTTCTGGAAGCCAAAGGCGCGTGCCTTCTCCGCGACGACATGGATGATCGCAGCGCTGCTCAGCATGCCGGTCTTCACGGCGTCCGGGACGATGTCGGCGAAGACGCCGTCGATCTGCGCGGCGACGAACTCCGGCGGCACCTCGTGGACGCCGGTCACGGCCACGGTGTTTTGCGCGGTGAGCGCGGTGAGCGCCGCCATGCCGTATACGCCGAGAGCGGCGAATGTCTTGAGGTCGGCCTGGATGCCGGCGCCGCCGCTGGGGTCGGAGCCGGCAATGGAGAGGACGGACGTCATGCGCCTAGCGTGGCCGTGGAGCGCGAGCCGGTCAAGCGATAGGATGGCGGCATGGACCTCGGACTAACGGGACGGACGGCCTTTGTCGGCGGCGCGAGCAAGGGCATCGGCAAGGCGATCGCGCGGGCTTTGGCCAAGGAGGGCTGCCTGGTGATGCTCTCCTCGCGCGATGAGGGGCACCTGCAGCAGGCGTCGGCGGAGATCCGCGACGAGCACAGGGTCGAGCTGCCGTACGTCGTCTGCGACATGTCGAAAGGCGAAGACATCACGCGGGCGATCGCCGCGGCGGCGGAGCGCTTCGGCCGGCTGGACATCCTGGTCAATAACGCCGGCGGCCCGCCAACCGGCACCTTCGAAGACTTGGACGAGAACTACTGGTCGTACGCTATCGACCAGAACCTGCTCTCCGCTGTCCGCTCCGTCCGCGCGGCGCTGCCGCACCTCAAGCGCTCCAGCAGCGGCCGCATCATCAACGTGACCTCCGTCGCCGTCAAGCAGCCGATCGACGGCCTCATCCTCTCCAACGCCACGCGGCTCGCGGTCGTTGGGCTGGCCAAGACGTTGTCGCGCGAGCTGGCGCCTCACCACATCACCGTTAACAACGTCTGCCCCGGCAACATCGCCACCGAGCGGCTGATGTCACTGATCGAAGAGCGGGCGAAGCGGCAAGGCGTGCATCTGGAGGAGGCCGTGGCACTGGAGGAGAGCCGAGTGCCGATGGGTTTTCTCGGCGAGGCCTCGGACGTGGCTAACCTCGCCGTGTTCCTGGCGTCGGACCAGGCGCGGTTCATTACCGGCACGACAATCCAGGTGGACGGCGGCTCCACGACCGCGATCATGTAGAGACGTTCCGATGGAACGTCTCAGACAACGGTTTCTTGTGCGCCGCCGGCGATCTGGACGTCAGGCTGAAGCTCTGACCCCCCAAGGTGTTACGCACAAACAACGGAGCGGGCCCCGAAGGACCCGCTCCGTCAGTCTTTCGGCGATGCGCTAGCTGTTGCTGGCACGGCCCTGGTAGCTGGGATCGGACTTGTCGAACCAGATCTCGGACGCCCAGTACTGGTTGCCGAACCACGGCCAGCTCGAGTCGTTCTTGTAGTACGGCCAGCGGACGCTGCCTCCGCCCGGGCAAGCGTAGTCGATGCGGGCGTTGGCGGCCGGCGCGTCCTGCTTGGTGATACCCAGCAGGTAACGCTGGATGTCGTAGCCGATGCTCTTGCGCTTGGTGTTGTCGA
>DAINDD010000132.1:0-4037 GCA_036732045.1 Chloroflexota bacterium | reverse complement strand
CGCCAAGGCTACCGTCGAGGCCATCCATCGCTGGAAGACCGACCCGGCTTTCGCTAAAGGCGTCATCAAGAAGTACCTCAAGCAAGACGACCAAGCTTTCATCGACGGCGGGTATGAGGGCTACTTGAACCTCTTCCAGCAGCGGCCCTCCCCCAGCAAAGAGGGCTTTCAGTCGGTCATCGAGGAGGTCTCAAGCCAGACTCCGGCGGCTAAGAACGTCACGCCTGAGCAGTGCATGGACACCAGCTTGATGAAAGAGCTCGAGGATAGCGGCTTCCTGAAACAGGTTTACGGCAGCTAGACGCGCTGGCTCAGCTCGCTCGAAGTCCCAGCCGCTCCATCCGCGGCAGCGCCGGTTCGCTGGAGCCGGTGACGAGCGCGACGTGGCGCGGCAGTTCCAGATCCCAGGCCGGGCATCAGACCTTGCCCCAGTAGGCGCGGCCGGCAGGGAAGACGGTCTCGCAGCGCGTAGCCTCGACCCGGCCATCCAATGTATCGGCGGCCTGGCGCCACACGTCGTAGTGCGGCGCCGAGCGATGAGCATCCAGGGCGGCCTGGTCCTCGTACACTTCATAGAAGAGATAGACGTTCGGGTCCTGAGCGTCCTGGAGAACGTTGAAGCGCAGACAGCCTGGCTCGTCTCGTTCTGAGCCGAGCGCGTCCACTTCGATCGCTTTCAAAAAGCGTTCGCGCTGATCGGGCTTGATGCGCACCTTCACCAGCATTGCCAGCATGGATGTACCTCCTCGAAGTAGCACCCGATTCTCCCACAGGGCGGCCGGACTCGGGCTCAGCCGGTAAGGCCTCTGGCCACCGTCCCATTGGTACGATGTGCCGCGTCGCATCGTTCAGGAGAAATCGCATGACGCCAGGCTCCCGTTTCCTTGGATTGCTGCCCGCGCTCGCGCTCGCCATAGCCGCCTGCGGCAGCTCCAGCGCAACAGCGCCGTCCGCCGCCAGCTCGCCCGCTGCGCCAGCGATCTCACCCGCCGCCAGCTCGAAACCATCCCCCGCCGCCTCATCGGCCCCGCTTGGCGCCGAGAAGCCGTCCGCCCGGCTCGCCGGAGGTGACCCTAGCGGCTACCCGATCCGTGTCAGCTATCCCTCGCCGGCCGTGTCGGCGCTGTACTACTACGCCGCACTGGGGCAGGGGTTCTTCGCCCAGCAGCACTTGAACGTAACCATGATCCAGATGGCCCAGAGCGTCGTCATCCCGGCCGAGACCAACGGCGAGATCGAGTTCAACGACACGGCCCCGGCGGCCATCGAAGGCGCAACGCGCGGCCTGCCCCTGCGCGCCATCCTCGCCACCTGGTCGCGTGCGCCCTGGACCGTGTATGGCAAGGCCGAGTTCAAGTCACTGCAGGACCTCAAAGGCAAAAACCTCGGAACCAACCAGGTGGGCAGCGGGCCCTACCTCTACCTGCAGGCCGGCTTGAAGCGCGCCGGCATGGCCGTAACGGACCTGAACATCGTATCTTCGCCGGCCACCCAAGACACGTACACGTTTCTGCTGGCCGGCAGAGTGGACGCGGCCGTGCTGTCGCCGCCGTTCGATGCTGAGGCGGCAGAGCAGGGCTTCCACGAGATCCAACCCTTGGGCGATGCCCTGCGCCTACCGTTCGGGGGAGTGGGCGCGAACACGGCCTTCATCAGCCAGCACCGGCCGCAGACCGTAGCTTTCCTGCGGGCGATGCTGGACTCCGGGCGCTGGCTGAAGGGCCATCCCACCGAGGCCGCCGCGTTTGTCGAGAAATACGTCGGCGTGTCCCATGGACCGGCGCTGCGCTCGGCCGAGAAGATGGTTCCGCTGGTGACTGACAACGGCGAATATCCGCGCGAGGCTATCCAGGCAGTGGTCGATTCACAAGCTGAAATCACCCAGACGACCAACAAATTCACCCCCGAGCAAGTGGTTGACTATGGGCCGCTGCACGAGGCGCTGGGGAAGAGCTGATTTGGCTTCATGCTGGCCATGAAGGACTGGGACAACAAGCCGCCCGAGGAGCTGCAACGGCTCCGCGAAGCCTACGCCTCAGGTAACGGCGGCACGCCGTTTCTCGGAAGCCCCGACGACGTGGCAAAGGCGCTGGCGCGAGTAAGCCAGGCGGGCTTCGACGGTGGGGTGTCATTCTTCAATTACGTCGACGAATTCCCGTACTTCCGGGACGAAGTGCTGCCGCGTTTGGAGCGCCTGGGCCTGCGCCATGACGCCCACAAGCTGGCCGCCTGAAGGAATGGGAGAGGCCGTTATCTACCTGACAATTGATCCCCGGGGCTTCGTGCTCGCCTAAGTCGCTCATATCTCGTTGCGATTGCGCCACGCTTGACGCGCGATTAGCGTACTGACTGCACGATCTGAAGATCGACGGCCGCCTGCCGGAAGGCGGCCTGTTTGATGTACGTCTGGTACGGCACCCCCATGGCGGCTGCCGCGCGCCTGACAAAGTCCAGCTGCTCGCGGCCCCAACGGAAATTCACACGGGCCTCTTCTGCTGGACGCTCGGCTAGCTCGCGCTCGGTTTCCTCCTCCATTGCCTCGAGGGTCGCGTCGAGATCGGGCTCGGGGGCTACTGTTTGCATTTCACGCGCCATGTCGTTTTACTCTCCTGCCCTAATGCAACTGATGACGTACACGCTCTTGTCCTGCTCGATCCAGTTCCAAAACAGCGTGTGCGTCGCAGTCGTCGTGACGAACCTACGGTGACCGGCGTCATAGTCGGTGATGCCGTCAAAGTACGTCGCGATGGCATCATTTGCCGTGGTGCCGTGCACCGCCGTGATGTGGAGGTTTGACTCCGAACCCTTTTCATAGAAGAAATGAAACTCAATGCCGCGCTCGGTCGTCTTGACCCGCCGCCTCACAAGCCAATCGTAGCAATTGCAGTGGCATTACGCCACGCAATTGCCACTCGCTTTATCTTCAGTGTGTGGCTGGCAGAGACAGAACTGGCTTACAGGCCGTCATCGAATAATTGTTGTCCTGCCCCAAGAACTGCGTGCCGAGGAAGGGACTCGAACCCGAAAGAGACCGATCCGCGAGAGGATGTCTAAGGGCGTCCACGGTACCCGCTAACATCCGTTTTCGTGCTCAAATCAGCCCGAATCCGACCAGCCGGCGTTTGCCTGCTTTTGTCCGGCACAATCTGGTCAAATCCGCCGCGTAAGTGGTCAAAATTGTGGTCAGCTACGGCAGCCGAGCGGTGATGTCCGAACCTATGGCCTGGTACTCGCCGGCGAGCATTGCTTCAACCTCGGCGACGCCAATCGTGAAGGTGGGCTCATATCTGGCGTACTCGCTAACGGCCTTCAAGCGTAAATATTCATTCGCGACTTGCGACAGGTGTGCCGCCTTACAATCTGGTCTCGTTGGACGTGGCTCCTTGGCTTCGTGGCCTCCTGGACCAGGTACGTCTCGACGCGATGGAGAGCGGAGTAGAAGAGGGCGATCACCGCCCAGCGGCTTCGACCCTGGGCAAGCAAATCACGGCATTCCTGTAAATCGCTGTCGGCCGCTCCCAGTGGCTCCGAGCGTCCGCGGTCAGAGCGCCGAGGTTCAAGCCTCAGCGGCGGTCAAAGAGGACTTCGCCTTCGTACTTCGCGAGCAGATGCTGCCGGCCCCGTTCGCCTCCAGCATTGTCGAGATTGAACAGCCGAAAGTCCAACGGCCTGTCGAGCCTATCCGCCCACTCGTTCCACACGTGGATAGCCGCCTTTTCGTGTCGCGACTTGTCCTCGGCAGCATCCACAAACACGGCCAGAATGTCGTACTCGGGGTCGAACGTCACCAGCCGCACGGATTCCTCGGCCTCGCCGATAGCGCGCCCAAGCTGGCGGACCTGCTTGAGTACGGCTGCGTCCTGGCTTCGTGAAGGGCTCTTTACTGCCATAGGTCACGCAAAGTATGCCAGCTGCACAACTCCCCGTCGGTCTGCGCCCGCCGTCGTTAGGCCGGCCGCCGTAACAGCTCGCCAGCATCGACGTCGAGTGCATCCGCCAACGCGCAGATATTCCGCAAGCTGATGTTCCGCTCACCC
>DAINDD010000131.1:0-4045 GCA_036732045.1 Chloroflexota bacterium | reverse complement strand
AGAGTCTAGCGCCCGAAGGCTATCTCGAGACTACGATCGCCCACCGCGTCGCCACGCTTCTCTGGCGAATCGCTCGCGTCGTCCGCTACGAGACCGAGATGATCAGCACCGGCATGGACTACGATCCCGACCATGAGACTTTTGAGATCCTGAGAGGGAAGATCATTAATAGACAGACTGGCGAAATTCAGCTCCCCGACCGGGATCGGCGGCGATACAACGCCGCTCGCCTCATCCCCGGCGAGATGACCGGTCCCATGATCATGCGCTACGAAGCCCACCTCCACCGCCAATGGCTGCAGTCCCAGCACGAGCTCGAATCCATGCAGATCCGTCGCCAGGGCGGAACCTCCTCGTTAACCCGCGTCGACATCACCGGGCCCCCCGGCGGCTGAACCCGTCCCACCTCCTACCTCTCACCTCCTACCTCTTACCTCCTACCTCCGACTTGCCTTCTAGCCTTACAATAGGTATGTGACCACCATCGGCGTTCTCGCCCTCCAGGGCGACTTTAGCGAGCACGCTGCCATGCTGCGGCGTCTGCGCGTCGACGCCCGCGAAGTCCGTTCGGCGGAGCAGCTCAAAGGGCTCGACGGGCTGATCATCCCCGGCGGCGAGTCGACCACCTTCGGCCGCCTGATCGAAGACTTCCGCCTGTATGAGCCGCTGGCCGCCTTCGTGCGCTCTGGCACGCCAACCTGGGGCACCTGCGCCGGTATGATCGTCCTCGCCCGCCACGCCAACGGCCTCCCCTTCCCGACGCTGCAGGCGCTGGACATCGAAGTCGATCGCAACGCCTACGGCCGCCAGATCGACAGCTTCGAAGCGGACATCGACGTGCCGGCGCTCGGCGCCGCGCCGTTTCACGCCGTCTTCATCCGCGCGCCGGTCGTCGCCAGCGTCGGCAAGGGTGTCGAAGTGCTGGCCACTTGCCGCCGCGACGATGCCGAAGCTGCCAGGCCGGTCGCCGTACGCCAGGGGAGCATCATGGCAACGTCCTTTCACCCCGAGCTGACCGATGACACGCGTCTCCACCGCTACTTCCTCGACATCGTCGAGAACGCCGGCCGCATTCGCAGGGACAAGGGATTTTCGGCCTCCGCCAAATGAGCTCGGCCCGGCATCCGCTACCCACCGATCTCGTTGCGCTTGTGTCCTTTGACGGCCACGTCTACCCGAACGAGGCGCACCCGTTCGACCGGCTCGTTGTCGTGCAGACGGCGCGGCCGCTGGAGAGGGCGCTCGAGCAGTGGTTTTCCTTCGCGACCGGCAAGAACACCTGGGTCAGCGTGCGCGGCGCCACGATCCAGGGCCTGATCTCGGCCCGGCCGCGCGCCAAGCGATCGGCCTGGGAAGTCGAGGTGCTGATCAACGCCACGGACGACGAGTCTGTTGCGCTCGCGCTGTTCAGCCGGATGACCGCCGGCGTGATCAAGCAGGGCGCTGAGCGCGTATTCCTGCGTCTGGCGGAGGACAGCGCGATCCGCGAGACAGCGCGCGCTGCCGGTTTCTTCAGGTATGGCAGCGAAGTCCTCTACAAGCGCGAGGCAACGCACTGGCGGCCCAGCGGCGGCGACCTGCCGCTGCGCTCCCGCGGCAAGAGCGACGCGTTCGGCATCTACGAGCTGTACATGCGCATGGTGCCTGCGACAGTGCGGGCGATCGAAGGTCTGACATTCCGCGAATGGCAAGCGGCGCAGGAGAAGTGGGGCGGCCGCTGCTCCGATCTTTTGCTCGAAGAAGACGGCCTGATCACCGCCAGCGTGCGCGTCATGCCGGGCAACACCGGCCGCATTCACGCCCTGGCGGAGCGCCCCCCGTATGACAGTTTGCTCGGCGCTGGCCTGGACGTCCTGCAGGACCGCGACGTCTTCTGCCTCGCGCCGGACTACAACGTGGAGCTGGCCTCGGCGCTTGACCGCTTCTTCTTCGAGCCGGTGGCGAGCTATCTCTCGCTGGCCAAGCGCCTGACGAAACCAGTGGAACAACCGGCCAGGGAGACGGCCAGTGAGAGAGTGCCGGTGGGTAGGGTAGGGTAGGGTTATGGTTAGGAACACATGCTGAACATCACGGACGACCTCGACACGCTGCTCGAAGTGTTGCCGCCGCGCATCTGCGACGCCGTGCGAGAGCGGCCCAACAACTACGCGCTGCTGGAGATCGTGCTCGATCTCGGCCGACTTCCGGAAGCCCGCTATCCGCACGAAGAGGCGGTCCTCAGCGAGCGTGAGGTCACCACGGACGACATCGAGTACGTGCTCGCCCGCATCGGCGAGTTCACCAGCGACAACCGCGCCGGCATCGAGCGCACCCTCCATCGCATCTCCTGCATCCGCAATCGCAAGCGCAGCATCATCGGGCTGACCTGCCGCGTTGGGCGCGCTGTCTTCGGGACGATCCGCATCATCGAGGACCTTGTGCGCACAGAGCAGGGCGTGCTTCTCCTCGGCCGGCCGGGCGTCGGCAAGACGACGATGCTGCGGGAGGTCGCGCGCTTTATGGCGGACGACCTCAACAAGCGCGTCATCGTCGTCGACACCTCCAACGAAATCGCCGGTGATGGCGACATCCCGCATCCCGGCATCGGCAGCGCGCGAAGGATGCAGGTGCCCTCGCCCGAGTTGCAGCATGCGGTCATGATCGAGGCCGTCGAGAACCATATGCCGGAAGTCATCATCATCGACGAGATCGGCACCGACCTCGAGGCTGCTGCGGCCCGCACAATCGCTGAGCGCGGCGTCACCCTGATCGCCACGGCCCACGGCAACACGCTCGAAAACCTGATCATGAACCCCACCCTGTCGGACCTCGTCGGCGGCATCGAGTCGGTCACGCTGAGCGATGAAGAAGCCCGGCGTCGCGGCACTCAGAAGGCCATCCTGGAACGCCGCGCTCCGCCCACCTTCGACATCCTGGTCGAGATCCAGTCCTACAACAGAGTCGCGATTCACAAGAACGTCTCCGAGACAGTGGACTCGATCCTGCGCGGATACGAAGTTCCGCCGGAGATGCGCGAGCTGGCCGCCGAGGGCGAGGTGCGAAAGCTCAGCGGGGCGACCGCGCGGCGTCCGGAGCGTAACGGCGAAATGCGCGCCGACTTGGCCTACGTTGCCGGCGGCGCGATCCCAGCGCCCGTGAAGTCCCCGGCCCGTGAGCGGCGCGTCTACCCCTTCGGCGTTTCGCGCCAGCGGTTGGAGCAGGCGATCCGGGAGACACACTTCCCGGCCGTCATCGTGGATCATCTGGACGACGCCGACGTTGTGATCACGTTGCGGCCGTATTACAGACGCAAGCCGCAGGCGCTGCACGACGCCGAGGCTCGGAGCATTCCGATTTACGTGGTCAAGAGCAACACGATCCTCCAGATGGAGCAGGTGCTTCTCACGATGCGGACGGAACGGACGGGCGACCCGGTCGTGGCCGCACTGAAGGAAACGGAGGACGGCATCGGCCAGGTTCTAAACCAGTACAGCCCCGTCGACCTCAGCCCGCAGAACGCCTACGTCCGCCGCCTCCAGCACATGCTGGTCCAGCGCTACAACCTCAACTCCCGCAGTCTCGGCAGCGAGCCGAACCGCTACGTGCGCATCCTCCCCGGCGCGGCGGAATAACCCGCCGTGACCGCCCTCCTTCATCACACCCGATGGGCATCCGCTATCGAGGTGGCGGGCACAGCCGTTCTGATGGTGCTCACGGGGATACTGGTAGGCCTTGGACGGAGCTGTCTTGACGCGTCCGTCGTGACTTCGCCAGAGTGGTGGCGCCGGGGGAGTGCAGAGGGGGCGAAGCACGCCTCTGCCGGGGGCCTGGGGGTGTCCCCCAGATTTTCCTTTCCCCCTTTGGGAAGGGCGAGGTGGGGAGGTGACCGGCCTCTTCATTACGCTGGAAGTGGCGAAGGCAGCAGCAAGTCCGCAACCCCCGCAGCCTCTACGGGCCGAGCCGCTACGTACGCATTCTCCCCGGCGCAGCAGAACAACCGGCCGCCGACTACTCCGTTGCCTAACTCCAATAGAGTGGTGGCCCCGGGAGAGTGCAGAGGGGGCGG
>DAINDD010000130.1:0-4049 GCA_036732045.1 Chloroflexota bacterium | reverse complement strand
CAGCTCGGTCTCGCTCAGGTGGGGCAGCGCGCGGGCCAGGTACTGGTCGTAGGCGTGCGTCGTCTGCCGGACGAAGGCGATCAGCATCGGGGTGACGACCATCTGCCCTCCGAAGGGCCCCGTTTTGCGTTCTGGATCAGCCTGCCGAGCCGATGCGCGTCGGGCAGTTCATCGCTCCGGTGTCCAGCAGATGATGATGCCCCTGGCCGGAGGTAATTGCGCTCGGCGCGCGATACCCCGAGCTCGGCTTCGGCGAGGCCGAGGACACTGAGACTAGATATGGTGTCCGACAGGGCGTTCGAGACGAACTGTTGTGTTTGCGACCTTGACACCCGTAATAACTTGCCATAGACTTCGGCGCCAGAATTGGAGGGAGTCTCGCCTCTGTCGTGCCGACTCGGATCCGTACGCCCAGCATCCAGGCGAAGGGGGCGAGCTTGGGGCGGCATTAGCGCCTCCTGATGCTATTGTTGCGCCGAAGTCAACCCGTATGAAGGTGAAAAACATGCGCCGATACCTCGTGTCGTTCAGCCTCGCAGCCCTCATCATCCTTATCTTTCCTGCGACGGCGCTCGCGGCCAGCGATCCCGGATTGGGAGGCGCCGGCTTTTTCGCGGTCCTGGCCGGAACCACCGTCACGAACACCGGCCCCAGCTGGATCACCGGCCAACTTGGCGTGGCCCCAGGCAGTGCTGTGACCGGATTCCCGCCTGGCACATCAGGCCCTCAACACCTTGGCGACTCCGTGGCCACCACGGCGCAGACGAACCTGACGGCCGCCTTTACCAATGCAGCGGCACAGCCATGCCCTGGGACGAACAACAAAACCGGCGTGAACCTGGGTGGCATGACCCTTGTGCCTGGCGTCTATTGTCAGACCACCGCGCCGACGCTGACCGGCACTCTCACCCTTAACGGTGGGGGCATCTACATCTTCCAGATCGGCAGCACGCTCATCACGGCGTCCGGTGCCAGCATCTCCCTGATCGGCGGCGCTCAGCCGTGCGACATCTTCTGGGTGGTGGGCAGCTCGGCGACAATCGCCACCTCGACCAGCTTTGTGGGAACCATCATGGCTCTCACCTCAATCGCGATGCAGACGGGAGCAACGCTCAACGGCAGAGCCCTGGCACGCAACGGCGCGGTGACGCTCGACACCAACCGCATCATTCAGAGCAGCAATTGCGGGCCACCGTTCTTCACCTTCAACTTTCCCGCCCCGGCCTTCGTGGCCCCGCCAGCCGGAAATATCCTGCCTGCCTCCCTCGGCGTCCCACTCGAACTGCAGGGCCAGATTCCCTGGCTGCTCCTGATCGCTGTTGGTGCCGGCCTCGGGGCAACTGCACTGGGTGTCAGCAACCGAAGGCGTCGCCGGCGCATCGCCTAGGCGGAAAGAAGATCGCGAGTAGGGGGCCGTCCTCGGGCCCCCGCGCGCAACTGTTCAGCGCGGTTGGGCTCGCTGTTCTGATCTCAGTCACCCTCGCCTTCTCGCCGCGCGACGCCATCCCGAGTAAGTCGACATTCAGTTGGGACGCGATCAACCGAGCGGTCGTGCCTACCCAGGCGGTCGTACCTGCCCAGGCGGTCGTGGCTACCCCGGCGGTCGCCTCTCAAGCGGGTGTCGCCTCCACCGATGTTGTGGGTGACGACCTTCCGCCGCGCTTCACCAAAGCGATTCCGATGCCACTCCCTCAGCCGCCGGTACCGACGTCCCCGCCCGTCCAATTGCTCATCGCTGCAATGGATGTCCATCGTGCGGTGGAGGCGGTCGGAATCGATCGGCGAGGAGTCATGAAGCTGCCGGTGAACTGGTGGAATGCCGGCTGGTATAAGGGCAGCCCGGTGCCCGGTGCTCCAGGCGACGCGGTGATCGAGGGCCATGCCGGTTACCCGGACGCACCCCTGATTTTCGGGCGACTGGCCACTCTCCGGCGAGGCGACAAGATCGTTGTCGTGCTCGCCGACGGGAGCCGCCAGCTCTTCCTGGTGGCTTCGATGGCAAAATTCGCGATCGGCTCAGCCCCGGTCGGGATGTCCGAGCCCTACGGACCGCCTCGGCTCACGCTCATCACGTGCGCCGGATCCTTCGACAAGGACCACTTCTCCTATTCGCAGCGCCTGGTCGTCGAGGCAAATTACGCCGGCCTCGTCTGAGGCCGCAGTCCCGGACAGCGCGCTGAATGTTGCTGACGTTGTTATGGCGGTTGGCGGACGCTGACTCTTCAGCGATCCAGCAACCCAAGATCGAAATGGAGTCATCCCATGACAATGCAGCAACCTTCCGGATCCGAATCGGTCGAACGAGTCGCGGTCGTTGAGCACGGCCGCTACAACTTTCGCGCGGCGGCAGCCGTCGGGCTGATAGTCGGGGTGGTCGATGTCCTGATCGGCGGCCGTTTCTTGCTGAAGCTGCTCGGCGCCTCTGCCCAATCCGGCTTCGTCAGCTTCATCTACGGTGTGACGGCGCCCCTCGTGGGCCCTTTCCACGGCATCTTTGCGAACTCCGGGTCGGGCAACAACGTCTTCGAGCCGGCGGCGCTGGTGGCAATGGCCGTCTTCGCTCTCATCGGCTGGGGCATCGTGGTCCTGATCAGGATCTCCACGGCTCCGAAAGGCACGCGCCCAGCAGTCTCCTGACAACCCAACGACGCTGACTCAACGCCGACGGCTGGTGTGACGAACAACACGCTCGATTAGCCCCCGTCGGAGGTGTAACCTGCTGCCGCGGCCGGGGAGCGGCCAACCGGGCGTTTGAGGGGGCGCTTGTTTCATGAAGCAGTGGCATATCGAGCTGGCTGTTTTCGTCCTGGCCGTAGCGGCGGCGTTCAGCTTTGCCTACTACCTGGCACAGACGGTGGGCCTGCACCCGCTGATCGTGCCGCCGGCGGCTGTGCGGCAAAAGGACTGGATGGTCGCCGCCGGGGCGCTTGTCTTCGTCATCGCCGTCGACTCCGTGGTGCTTTTCCTGATCACGCTCAAGCACCGCCGTGAAGCGCGGGCTTCGGCCGTCGATCGCGGCCCGGCGCTGATGCGATGGCTGCGGGGGAAGGAAAGAAATGAAGATGCAACTGAGACTGCCGTCCGTGTTCTCGGTCCAGCGCCTGCCGCTGCGCGTAGTGATCATCACCGCACTGCTCTCCTATGGGCTGCAGCTCGGCGCGATCATCCAGGCCCAGCCGATCTACGTGATCGTGGGGTTGACCCTTCTCCCCTGGATCCTCGTGTTCGCCTTCGAGTACATCTGGAAGTACGAGCACTTCGGCTTCTTCGCCTTCCTGATGGCCTTCGTGCGCTCCAGCTCGGCCATTTGGCGAGCACACGGTCCAGATCGTCCAGCTCACCCTCACCCACGGCAACCTGGCCAAGCCGCACGGCGTCTTCGGCCAGCTCGACCTGGAGACGGTCCACGTCGTCTGGGACTCGGCGGTCTGGGTGGGCCTCGCGATCTGCCTCTACAAGTTCTCCCACAACCGCTGGCTCTACGTCGCCTTCTTCTTCGCCAGCGCGCACGAGGTTGAGCACCTCTACCTCTATTACGTGTACACCTTCGACGCCGAGATTCGGACTCGGGGCTGCCTTCAGTTCAGTCGATGATCCTCAAAGTGCGCTTCATTTTGAAGCGGATCGCCGCTGCACGCCTCGCGGATTGAAGCGAAGTCGCCGTCGACGTCAAGGTCGCCGGCGATCCGCTCCAACAAGGTCATCCATGTTGGGAGACCCAGCGCAAGCGATAAGCCGGCCCCGATGAACGGAATGACTCTTCGCTCGGCGAGCATTCGAACGAGACTTGGAGGGACCTCGAAAGTAGCCATTTGCGCCCGCGTAGCCTAAGGCAATCTGATCCTCTCCGCCCAGAGCCAGTGCCCGAGGCTGGTTTTAGACGACGAGGCGACGTGGATCGCCACGCTCACGGAATCAGCCTCGGTCATTCTTCGGGCGTTAGCCGGCGACGTCGGAGCGCAACCGGCGGTTGCTTATCTTGCTCCGGCTAAAAGCCGGAAACCGTAGTGGCCGCGTGCTGGTCAAGCATTGCTTGCGTGGTGCCTACT
>DAINDD010000129.1:825-4063 GCA_036732045.1 Chloroflexota bacterium | reverse complement strand
CATCATGGCCCCATCACTCGCGCCATCATGGCCCAGACCCAACATTCGTGTCACCAGATGCAAAGTAGCGGTGACCCCGGATCGTCAGACGCCTTGCAGCGGTAGCTGGCCCGCGACGCCTGCCGCCATAGGTGAATCAAGGGGCAGTCGGGCGGTCATGTCGAGTTGGAAGGTGCCATAGGGGTTCACGTGCCCCCAGAAGAGCGGAGTCATTCCTCGCCGCTCGTTGGCGCCCATGCGTTCCAGCCAGATTGGCTCGCCCAGCACGCGCTGGAGCATCAGCGTGTTGACATAGACCATGCAGTTCTGCAGCAGGTGAAGGGCCAGCATGGTTGCTTCCTGGTCCTCCAGCCGGTTGGTGGCGATCTCGCCACCGCGGCCATAGAGGATAAAATCGTTGGCGCCATTCCAGGATTCGATCACGTTCAGGCCCTCATGGATTTCGCGCCGCAGTTCCATCCGGTGCAGGTAACGGCAAAGGAATGTCGTGCGCATCGCCTTACCAAGCTCGACCAGAGCTCTGTACGTGGGGTGCTGCAGATTGGCGCGGGTGAAACGGCGCAGGATGTCCGCCGCAGCAGCGGTGCCGAGCCGAAGTGCCGTCGTGAACTTCACCATCTCGTTGTACTGGCGACGGATCAGGTCCCAATCGATTGGCCGCGACAGCACTGGTCGCAATCCCGGGTACGCATCGGGTTCGCCGGCGATCGGGCGATAGAGCCGCTGGGCATGGATACGCTTGAGCCGTGGCAGAAGGTGGAATCCGAGCAGATGGCAGAAGGCGAAGGCAACGTCGCTCTGCCCGTGGCTGTCGACGTAAGCCTTTTGCACGTCCATCTCGGTGCAATGCCGCAGTACACCCTCGATCATGGCCGCGACTTCGGAGGAGGATGGGGTCTTGAGCTGTGAATAGATGCAAGTGCTGTGGCGCTCGACATGCCAGTAGATCATGACGCCACGGCCACCGTAACGGACGTGCCACTCCGTCATCAGATTTTGATCCCAGGCGCCAAACTGCTTGGAATCGGCGGCACATGCCGTCGTGCCTTCGCCCCAGATGCCGGGGTGGCGGGCACGCAGTGTGGCGTTGACGACCTGGGCGATCGCCTCGCGCATGCTCTCGCGGGTGAGGAAGCGCCGCCGCACATAGAGCAGGTCCCTGTAGGTGACGTCATCCTGGCCTGCCGCCATGCGCTTGAGACCGGTGTTGGTGCCGATCCCGTTCAGACACAACAGCAGCCGTTCCTGCAGTACTGCACGCGACAAATTTTCGTGGTCCGTGATGGTACGGAACGAATTGGTGAAGCCGATGCGCAGATCAGCTTCTTTTAGCATGTCGAGCAGGCTGGTCATTGGCCAGCGCCGGCCGATTTCGGTCTTGAGCGCAGCGAGGCCTGCCGGGTCTTCCTGCTTTTCCAACGGCGTAAGTGCGATCCGCCCACCGCCACGCTTGAGGATGCGAACAAAGGGGTTCGTGGCCAGCCCGGAATCGAACATGGCGAGCGCCTCCATCATGTCCGTCTGCACGCGCGCAATGAAGGCGTCCGCGTCCTGAGGAAGTCCAAGGGTGGCATAGTGTTCGTCCCGTCGGATATCGAAGTCCGCAGGCAGGTCCTCGTCGGGATTGCGATAGCGATCGGCGCCTTCGACCCAGATTTCCTTGCAACGCAGTTGCTCGCGTAGTGCCTGCAACGTGCAAATCTCATAGGTGATTCGGTTGATCCGGGACCGGCCCTGGGCGTCGCGTTCGATCACGGCGTCACGCCATGCGATCGGTACAACACCATCGAGCGGTGCGGATTCCTCAAGCGGATAGCAATGCAGTTTGCTGTCGAGGTGGCGGCGTACCAAGGCGAGTGCATCCAGCACCGGCCGGTGATCCTGGTTGTTGGAGCGGAATGTCAGAGCACCGAGCACGATAGGCAACATGCGGCGGTAGTGCGAGCGGTAGGAGCCGCGGATCACCGCCTGGAGGTGGTGGCGGTACATTGGTCCGGTGGCTTCACCCTCCGCGACCAGGTCGCGCAGGGTCTGCTCATTAACAACGGGAAAGACAACGGCGCGGACTGTATCGTCCGGCTTGGCCAGGCTCGCCGCGGCGAGCTTGAACAGCAGCGCCGGCTTGCCGGCAACCCGCTTGAGGTCAGCGATCAGCTCGTTCTCGACCCGTTTCTCTGCCGTGGCACCGATGCGGTGGACAGTAGCGATCAGCAGATCGACCAGCGCGTCGGTGATCTCGCGTCCGCGCACATGGCAGAAGGCTGCAAGCAGCGTCAGTCGGATCGCCGTCGGATGGCGGCGCAACTCGTGCAGTTCCTCGGCCGCGACGCGGCGCCGGTAGGCCAGCAGAACCTTGGAAGGGAGGTCAGCGAACAGATCCGCCGGAAGTGCAAGCGCACGGATACAGGCGAGCTTGTCGGCTTCCTCGCCGACGCTTTGCAGGCTGGCGTGGCCGGCGCCAGCACGCAGTGCGAGCAGTGGAGCGCGATTATCCTCGCCGCCCGTCGCATCTGAATGGGGTGCCTTGAGCAGGGCGTCGAGCCCCGCCGGCGTCGCTGACGGCAGACGCGCCGACAGACCGTCGCACCACGCCTCTTCATGCCGGTGAACGACGGAGCGTACCAATCGATCGAGGCGATCAGGAGATGGCGGCTCGATGCGGAGCGATCTGCACCGCTCGCGTGCCACCATCAGCAATCGATCTGGCCGGTGTTCCAGCGCGGAACCCTGGCCTTCCAGCCAACGCGTGAGAGCGTCGGTATCGTCCAGTGTGGGCTCGCGAAAGCCGAGGGCATCGCGGATTTGTGCCCGGTGGTACGCGGCGGCCCGACTGCGCCAGTCATAGCCACGCCACGCTTCCGCCGGCACCTCGATCTGGTTGGCAATCGCCTCAACCGCCGCGACGGGAACCTCCTCAAGCCGGTATGGAAACCGACCATTGGACTGGAACATCTTGAGCAGAACGGCGAAGCCCAGCCGCGTGGCGCCGGTCTTATTGCCGAGCAGCGTGCGATCCGACGCATGCAATGCCCAGCGGTCGTCAACATCCTCGCCATCCCGTTCGGCTCGCATGGTCGTCTTCCTTGCGCTTTTCTGTCCCAGTTAAGCTATAGACTGATTGCTACGGACCGCGCCGAGGCAGGAACAAGGGTTTTCGGGCTGCTGAACGGGGGGAGTTCAATTGGGACAAAGGGCGGCCCTCTACTGCCGGGTTTCGACCAACGACCAATCTTGTGCG
>DAINDD010000129.1:0-815 GCA_036732045.1 Chloroflexota bacterium | reverse complement strand
GGACCTCACGGCATTCGCCGAACGCGCCGGCTATGAAGGGGTCGGCGTCTTCAAAGAAACAGGATCCGGCGTCAGACTCGACCGCGCGGAGCGACGCAAGGTCATGGCGCTCGCCCAGGCACGTCGGATTGATGCAGTGCTGGTGACCGAACTCTCGCGATGGGGACGTAGTACGACCGACCTGCTGGCGACACTCAAAGAGCTGGAGGCAAGGCGGGTATCAGTCGTGGCGTTGAGCGGGATGACGTTCGATCTGGCCACTCCGCACGGCCGGATGATGGCGACCGTGCTCGCCGGAATCGCTGAGTTCGAGCGCGAACTGATCCAGGAGCGCATCCGCTCCGGCATCGCCGCCGCGAAAGCGCGCGGAATACGGCTCGGTCGACAGCCAGGCCATAGGCCAAAGTCGGACCGGTTGGCGTCCAAGGTGCTCGCCCTCGTTGATCAGGGACGCAGCTATCGCCTGATCGGGCGCGAGGTGGGCCTGAGCAAGAATACCGTCGCCGATATCGTCAAACGCCACCGCGACAAGGCGACTCAGATCGCCTGACTGCTACTTTGCATCTGGTGACACGAATGTTGGGTCTGGGCCTTTTTCCGCAGCCTGTTAAAAGAACCTGATGAATATCACCTGATACATCGGCTAAACCAGCACTCAGAAGATATTGCCGAGCATATAAAGGGCGAGATGAGCGGCAGGACATAATGGAATTACCTCTTCTTTCCGACCAGACCGCGCTTGAAGCGGCGACCTCCCGCTTGCCACTTTGTGTGGATCTGGATGGAACGCTTATCCGGTCCGACCTTCTGATGGA
>DAINDD010000128.1:3972-4138 GCA_036732045.1 Chloroflexota bacterium | reverse complement strand
GACCGCCGATCAGGATCGCGCCGCCGCCGATGATCGCCCCGGCCATGCCACCGCCGCCGGCCACGACCATCAGGGCGACCATGACCGAGGCGACCGAGAGAACGACGGGGAATCCCGCCTGGAGGATCGAGCAGAGCAGCAGCATGAGCACGAGGATGAGGCCCAG
>DAINDD010000128.1:0-3962 GCA_036732045.1 Chloroflexota bacterium | reverse complement strand
TCGTGGAGCTCCGGCTCGGCCTCGGGCAGCGTCGTCACACGCGGACGGCGGCGCGGCTTGGCGCGGCGGCGTGCGAGGCGAATCTCCTCGTACGTCTCGGACGCAGTCGCGAGGACGAGACCGCCGATCAGGATCGCGCCGCCGCCGATGATCGCCCCGGCCATGCCACCGCCCCCGGCCACGACCATCAAGGCGACCATGACCGAGGCGACCGACAGGACGACGGGGAAGCCGGCCTGGAGGATCGAGCAGAGCAGGAGCACGACCACGAGCACGAAGCCCAGCAGCAGAACTCCCATCATGGCGGAAACGGTAGGACCCGAACCGGACGGACCGTGCTCGGTTTCACACCGATCGCGACAACGACCTCCTGATCGTCCCCGGCCACGAAAGCAGTCGGCCTCGCCGCGCTTGCCGCCGTAGGAGCCGTCGGTGCTCCGGTCAGACGGCCGGACTAGTCTCAGCCGCCCGATGCGCCGTCTCCCGAGGTGAGGCTCTGATGGCGGTCGGGCGACGAGCCGGGGTTCAGTCGCCGACTAGGAGGATGGCGATCACGACCGTGACTGCTTCTTCAGACGGCTTGGCGATCGTCGTGCTTCTCGGCAGGCTCCGCATAGCTGACAGTCTTGCGCGCACATTGTGCTAAACGCCATATTGGAAACACCGAGCCAGTCGCGCTGACGGCATCTGATTTGCCGTCCGGCCGCCAGCTTCTTCTTCCTCGTTGCGACCTACGTCTCAGCCGTAGCTGAGTCGTCCGGCGTCCAACGGAGGGACAACATCGAGCCTTCCCAGCAGGATCAGGTTCGCCACGGCGGCCTAGTAATGCTCCGTTAGGTTGGCGGGTCATGGTGGGGCTCGCAGGAAGGCGGTCGAGCGTGGAAGCGGTCGTTTGCAGGTCGGGCAGGCGCCGGCCCAGCAGGCGAGCAGCCGCTGCAGCTCGCGGACGGTGCGGAAGAGCGTCAGGCCGGCGCACGCGCTTTTGGGTCGAGGCGCTCGAGGGTGAGGAAGGCGTGGGCGACCGAGACGAGCGTGACGTGGTGGTGCCAGCCGCGGAAGCTTCGGCCCTCGAAGTGGTCGAGCCCGAGCGCGTCCTTGAGCTCGCGGTAGTCGTGCTCGATCCGCCAGCGCAGCTTCGCGAGCGCGACGAGCTTGTCGAGGCTGGTGTCCTCGGGCAGGTTCGAGAGCCAGTACTTGCTCGGCTCCTCCGCCCCCTGCGGCCACTCGACCAAGAGCCAGCGCAGAGGCAGCTCGTCGTCTCGGGCCGCGCGGCGCAGCCCGACGTTGGCCGGCCTGACGCGCAGGGCGAGAAAGCGCGATCTGAGCCTGCGCCCGCGCGAGCCCTCGCGCCAGGCGACCTCGCGCAGCGCCCCGGGGCCGGCGGCGAGCGCGAGCTTCTGCAGCGAGGAGGGCTTCTCGCGGTAGCGGGCCTTGGGCGGGCGTCCCTGCCCCTTCCACCAACCGCCCGCGCACGCCCGCAAGCTCCTTCGCCGTCAACCCCGCCACCTGCGCCATTGTCCCCTCCCTCACGCGACAACGATCTCGCGCAGGGATTCGCAGCGACGAGAAACAATCCTACCTAACCTAACGGAGCATTACTAGTGCGTCACTAAAGAGGAAGAGAGGTCGGAAATGTCTGTCAGGAGCCTGCACGCACCTGTCGTGAGCGCTAGCGATGCGCTGCGTCTTCAGCCGCGCCTCCAGCGGCCGCGAGCGTTGAAGCCAGGCGACCCGGGGCAACAAGAAGGCCCACTCTCGTCGGGGATGCCGGTCGCTTCCCATCAGCGCTCGTGGAGTCATCGACGCTGATCACGTCAAACCGTTCGCGGCTGAACTCACCCGGGCTATCCACTCCGGGGCCCGGCGGCTGCTGATCGACCTGAGCGAGGCAGAAGACGTGACCGCCACCGGCATGAACGCCCTTCTCGCCGCGCGCCAGAAGCTCGGTGGCCGCGGCCTGATCTCAATCGTCCTTCCAGCGCACCTCCGCCACCGCTTCGAGGTCCTCCAACTCAACCGCCGTTTCCTGCTCCTCTCAGACAGTCTCCAGGAGGCGCAACGCCTCGCGCCTGCCCCGGCACGCGGCGAGTACCACGCTCGGGCCGCCTGACCCGAAGCGTGTCGAACGCCTCGTGCGGCTGCGGCCCCGGTTGATGGCGGGAGGCGCGGCGTCGGGCTCCCCCTCGTCTTCCCGGGCGCTGCCGCGGCAAGGCAGCGACGCGGCTCGAAAAACAGATCACTCGCCGCCGCATTCCTTCACGGCACGAGACTGCTGTCGCCGAATCTCCCTACGAATGGAACTGAGTTAGATGGCGGTCAAGGAAGTTGGACGTCGCAGTTACTTGGCGAGTTGTTCGCGTTCGGCCCGCTGGAATCGTTTGCGTAGGTCTTTGATCGTTGGCATGAGGATGAGCGCGGGCAGGATCGGCAGCCAGAAGTTGAACAGGCGGTAGACGACGACGCCGATCAGGGCGGGGACGAAGTGGATCCCCATTCCGACCAGGGCGAACGTGAGTGCAACCTCGACGAGCCCTGCACCGCCAGCGGGGAGAGAGCGCCTGGTCAGGACGTAGCCGCTGGCGTAGCCGAGCACGAGCGCTGCCAGGGTGATGTGTTTGCCGCCGACGAGCTGCAGCGCGGCCCACAGGCAAAGGATGTCGCCCGCCCAGTAGCCGCTGATGCCGACAAGAGCCAGACCATGCTCGCGTGGGCTCGTGATCAGGGCGCGCACCTTCCTCGCTCCGGCGACCGAGTTCGAGAAGGTCATCCTCAGCCAGCCACTGTCTCGGCGGATCCTGCTCAGCCGGACGGCGCGCTTCGGCGACGTGAGCCAATACGCAAACACGAAGCTCGGCACGATGATCAACGAAGGCAAGGTAACGGCCTCGCCTGCCTGGCCGTCCAGTCGGAAAAACAAGAGGGCTGACGCAAACAGGGCGGCTGTACCCAAAGCCGCGTATTCCAGTAACCCGAGCGCAAGCACACGGCTCACCGCATCCCGCCTGCCCGCACCGGCACGACGGAACGCCCAATAATCAACCGCGAATCCACCCGAGGAGCGAGTGGCCGCAAACACACCAAAGCCCGCCACCACCGTCGCCGCCGAAGCAGAAACATCCATCTCCGGCCCGCTATCCACACGAGCCATGTCACGAATCGTCAACACATAACCCAGATACGCAACCACCTCACCGACCAGACACACAGACAGCCACGCCCACGAGTGACGGGCATAAAGAACCCGCAACACACGCGGCCAACCAGCAGACGAAGCAAGCACAAGCGCAACCCCAACCGTCGCGCCCGCCGCAACCACAATCACAACCAGCGGCTTCTCCTCCAGCCTCCCCAACACCCCAGCCACCCACCGCAGCACCGACACCACTCGCCCCCTCACCATCTGAAACTACCCGTCGCCAACCTGATCCAGACGAACTCCTCCAGCCTCCTGGTCACCGTGCCGAATCGCAAACCGGTCTGGCAACGTTGATCTTCCAGCACGCCCACCAACGCCGGAACCGCCATGCGACCGCCAGGGTGTGTTCACGTGCCTGGCAGCCTGATCCTGATCGCAGCCGGCGCCATCATGGCCTGGGCGGTACACGTGACTACGACCGGCTTTAACGTGAACACGATCGGCTACATCCTGTTGGTCGTCGGAATCTTGGGCGCCTTGCTCTCACTTGTGTTCTGGTCGAGCTGGGCAGGCCCCGGCTACTTCGCTGACGGCGGTCCGCGCCGTCGCCGCACCGTGATCGAGGAATAGCCAAGTTGCGCGTTTGCATCGCCCAGACCTGCGAAGAAGCACGGGCCGCCAAGGCCCGGCGCGACCAGGCAGCAGAGCCCATAGAATGACGATGAGCCTGACGCACGCGACTTGGATCTCAACCGACATCGCTGTTCAGAAAACATCGTGTTCAGAAAATCGAATCCAGGCTTCAAAACCCGAAGGAGGTCGACGT
>DAINDD010000127.1:616-4177 GCA_036732045.1 Chloroflexota bacterium | reverse complement strand
CACCAAAGGCTGGGCCACGGTCATCCCCACCGAAGCCTGGGCCGGCGGCTTCGCCGCGTCCGTTATCATCGGCGCCGTCGCCGGGCTCATGCCCGCACTACGAGCCGCCCGCCTCTCACCTACCCAGGCCCTCTGGGCCGTATGAGGCCGAGACCTCGCCAGACCGCTCGCGCTGGACACACCAACCGTTTTAAGAAGCGGTGAAGACTTCGTCCAGTCGCGCGATCATCTGGACGATGGTCGACGTAGCAAAGGCTGCCGTCTGGAGCCTTGCCAATAGGGGAGCGGGCAGACGCCTAGAGGCTGGGGCGCTAGGAGTCGAACCTACGATTACCTGATCCAGAGTTAGACCCGTTACCCTTTGTGCCCTCTCCGAGTTGCGGTGACGCGCCTGATCCGGCCGCGGCGACGTTGAGCCGCGCGTAACCGTTTTACCTTCGGAACCTAGGCGGGTTCCCGCGGCCTGGGGAGCCCTGCGATGAAGCCGCGCCACGCCTCGATGCACTCGTCGGCGACAGTGGACATGTCGCGCTCGTCGCCATCATCAAGGACGATCAACCACCGTACCGTCGGCTCTCCGGTGTCATACATGACGCTCGCCGTCGTCGTCATCATCGGATAGGACGTCGTCCGTCGGTGCTCGTCGAGGACCGCGTGCTTGAGGCCGTTGCAGAGGTCGCGGCATACGCGGAGCACCTCGGTGTCGTTGACGAACTTCTCAGCCTCCGGGTGCGGGTCAGCCTGGTCGTTCTTCAGCCAGTCCTTGAGGTGGTAACAGTTCATGAAGAAAGCGAAGACGTCGTCCGCCGCATCTCCCTCAGCGGGCGAGCGCGGCCGCGGCGGTGCCGCGAGGGTCGGTGCGATCCGTTGATGCCATCGCTGCACTCGCAGCCATTGCTCCGGCCACCCGAGCGGGCCGAACTGCGACCGTCTAGTGCTGCTCACCGCGGCGAGCCAAGACCGGATCAGACCGCCTTCGAGTTAGGCGGCCTGGACCCTTCTGGGTCGTCTACCCGGCCGTCGTTGCCATGTCGCCATATAACGCACAATGCTTGCTCTCGTCCAGACGGGTCCGGCTTTCAGAGTGACCCGTGGCCGCGGAAACTCAGCGCTTCGCGCCAGCTCTGATGCTCTCTGCTTACTGACCCCGAGCATCGCGGCAAGCTCAGCAATGCCGAGCAGCTCGGGTGCAGACGCCTGTCCGGCATTAGCGAGCTCTTCGTAGACCTCCAGCCGCACCGTCGTCAACACGCTAGGACCGGGTAGGCAGCGCCTAACTATGTTCATACCTTGCTGGGCTGCCTCATGAGGTGAGCTCGCCTGAACGAAAAGGCTAAGGGTCAATCCATTTCGATCAAAAGTCACATGCACCCCGAGTCGCTGCAAGGCGTCGCGGATCAACTTGGCTGTGCGAGGATCCCACGGCTGGCTTGCAACCGCGTCAACCCGAACTCTCCAACCCATTGCCGCTGCTCCTTTTTTGGCGTGCCCCCGGAGCCGCAGCCCGCCCCCCCTGCAAACAGACCACACCACGTTGGTGTGCCTTCCCGGCCTACCACTGCCCCGCCCGCTCCCTGGTACCCCAAGGGTAGCGCGGGTGGCGTGACTTTGTCAACCTTTTAATTAGCGTTAGTGCGGAGGCGTTTCCCCAACTGGCAGTGGTCTAATTGTTGACTTTATCCGTGGGCGCTCTTAAGATGTCGTTCAAGCGTCGGACTCTGGATTGGCGCGGTCTTCTTGCCGACCCGTCGCTCAAAGGAGGTGCCCGCCGGAATTGAGGGGTTCAAAATGAAAGCGCCCCGAGCTGTAACTCGAAGGCGCTTTCGGTAGATATGGTGCGGCTCTGACCGGTGTCCCCCGGTGATACGGGTCGTTGCCCAATCAGGCCCGCACTCATTAAGAGTCTAGCTGCGTGGAAACATACGGCCTACCGGGGCAGCCGTCAACAAATTTGTTTTCGCCGATGGCCACCTGCGGCCGCCTTCTTGGCTCCCAGGGGCTCGGCAGAGGAGATTTGCCCCGTTGATTACGAAGCCTCCCGACCCACCCGTCGTACCCGTCGCCATTGCTCCCCGCCCCGCGGACGCTCGTTGGCTCCTCGCCTGGCTGACTGACGCCGAGGCCACGCCAATCCTTCTTGGACGGCCGGCCCAGCCGACCGATGACCTTGCTGGGGTTCAGTCGCAGATCAACGTTGCTCGTGCTGCCCGGGCTGCTCGGGAGCCGTGGCAGCAGCAGGATCCGATCGTCGCCGGCGACGCTGAGGTCCGTGGTTGTCTCCAGGCCCGGCTGGATGTCCAGGCCTGCTTCTCGGGAATGATCTGGCAGCCCGCCTACGTCGACCTCCGCCGTGTGCTGGCCGTTCAGAAGAACGTTAACGTCGCCGGGCAGGCAGAGCGCATCAACAAGGCGCCATCACTCGTCGACCTATGCCTCCCCACTGCCCAGCAACCGGAGTTGCGCTTCTCTCAGGATGGCGACGGAAAGGGCATGACGTTGAGCAGCCCCGACCTGAACCTGAAGGTAGCTGGCGCCGGACTTGGCATGGTCGAAGTCGCGCCGGGGGTCATGCGGCCCGCTGTCCAGATCGTCATCGACTTCCCGATGAGCTTCGTTAACGTCGGATTGTTCCGCGGCCGCTACTACCTTCGTGACGGCTACCATCGTGCGGCCGGGCTCTTGCGGGCTGGGAAGCACATCGTTCCCTGCATCGTGGTCGAGGTTGACTCGGTCCAGCAGCTTCTGCCGAACCCCGTGGGCCTCTTTTCCGAAGATGTCCTGCTCGACGATCGGCCGCCGGCGCTGACCGATTTCTGGGATGAGTCGGTGGCGTGCGCCGGGAATCGACCCAGTCTTCGCATCGTTCGCGTCCGCGGCGACGAGATTGTCCACTAGGGGAATGGAAGGGGGAGTGCGAGCGGCTCGCCTCCCCACCCCCGCCTTTCCCAGATGATCGCCGCTGGGCCGATGGTCGGTACTTCTAGCGGACCCGCGAGTCGGCGATTACAATCACGGCGCGTGCTGCGGCTGGCGAAGGAGGCCGATGATGACTGAGGTCTTCGACAGTTGGAGCGCCTACGACTACCCGGTCCTAGTCGCGATCGCGCGGCGGGCGGAGCAGTCGATCGCCTACATGGACGTCATGACGGACAACATCCTCGACGAGGTCAGCACCTCGCCCGACGATCGCTACAAGTTCGAGCGCGCCATCGTCCGGCTGGATAAGAACGGGTACATCGAGGCGCTTTCCGTCGCATGGGGTCAGCCGTACCCAATGCGCGTCTTGGGCATCACCGAGCGGGGTCTCCGCGCGGCCGGCGCCTGGCCCAACCCGGAGAACGTCGTCAAGGCCATCCTCGAGCGGCTCGAGCAACGGGCGAATGAGCTGGCGATCAGCGCGCCCGAGAAGTCGGCCGGCCTCAAGAACGCGGTCGGGTTCTTGGCGGGCGCCGGTCGCGAGGTGCTGGTCAACGTCGTCACCGGCGTCGTCAGCAGGTTGGCTGGCCTCCCGTAGCTCGAGCCGCTCGCGGATCCGCGAGGGAATCGCTGCTTCTCGATTTT
>DAINDD010000127.1:0-606 GCA_036732045.1 Chloroflexota bacterium | reverse complement strand
GGGGGGGGGAGCCGATCCGATGCAAAAGGGGGCCTGCCCGGTCCTCGATCGGGAACTGTGCACACGCGAGGGCGTAGGGCTCTGAGCATCGCAAATCGATCCAACGCGAACTTTTTCTCTATGCGGCGGAAGCGGGGCCGAGGGGGGGCTCAAACCCGGCCGTTGAAAAGGCGACGGCTCTACTAGCGATTACGGCTCAGACGCTGTAGAAATCGCCAAGTGTAGAAGACGATTGCGGTCACGGCCACGATCACAGCGACCATGGCCAGAATCGACAAGACAACATGAAACCAGTCGATTCCTATCGACACCTTACCTCACCACGAACTTGCGTAGTACGGTAGCCTGCTCGATCAGCGGCTTGGTGACTTGAAGCGCGATTTCCCGGCGACGGACCTCGACGTGTTGCGGGCGCATCATGAAACCTCCATTTGGATCGAACGGGCTCTACAAAGCATCGATGCGGACTTGAATCTCGCTCGGAGCCTTACCCTGAAACGCTGACTTCTTAATGTAGAGGTTCTCGACCGGCTTGTTGGCCACGTCATCCGGTACGCTGCGCGAATCGGAGGACAGCAAGATGAAAAGGGAGGTTGGCGAGATGGA
>DAINDD010000126.1:0-4239 GCA_036732045.1 Chloroflexota bacterium | reverse complement strand
CCCTTCTTCCGCATCCTCCTGGCTCTTGCGGTGCCGGTAGAAGAGCACACGCACCTGCTCTACCAAACTTCGTCCCTCCCTCCACCCCGCCCCCAAGGGAAAAGTGGTCTGGGGGACACCCCCAGACCCCCGGTAGGAGGGCTGCGCCCCCCTTCACTCCCCTTCTTCAGCATCCTCCTGGCTCTTGCGGTGCCGGTACAGAGCACACGCACCAACTCTAGCGAAGTTCGTCCCTCTCTCCACCCCGCCCCCAAGGGAAACCAAATCCTCGCAGCGCTTTAAGGAATCGACCGAGGCTCCCGCCCGGCTAAAGGCTCGCCGGCAGGCAGCCCCGCGCGAGGCCAAACAGTATCCGCGAAGATCAGCACAGCTAGAATGAGAGCGCCCAGGAGAAAGGCCCCGTAGACATCGCTCAACCAGGAGGCGCCTTCGTATATTCGGTTCAGGCCCGTGAAGATGACTGCGTAGAGACAGAACGCCTGGAGCGGTATGCGCAAGCTCGCTCGCTTGATGCGCAGGCTGAAGTACAGCAGGAGACCGAAGGTGAGCATCGCAGTGATGGCTGGGGCGCTTGGAAACGATTCGCCAGACGAGTTCGTGACTCCTCTGGTAATTGCAAGCGACGTCGCGGGTCTGTCGACCCAATGATCCTTCGCCAGCGAAGTGAGGACGGCGCCGATCGGCACCACCAGGAGCATAAGCGCCTGCCGGTGGCCGCCGTATAGCTTGCGAAGGAGCACATATGCCGGCAAGAGGATTCCGAAGATGTACGGCGGCGTCACCATGTAGTAGGCGAAACTGGCGGCTCGGCCAAACCATTCTGCGTCTAACCCTTGAACCTGGCGAGAGATCCATAGATCAGCCGGGAAGTGGTCATTCGATCTGGCCAGCGCGGCCAGAAGCAGGAACGCGCTGAGGCCGAATAGCCACATGATCGCGGGGGCGACCCACGGAGGATCGCCAGCAGAGGACCGCATCATGTCTTCATGATGGAGGACTCGTTAGCCCATGTAAACGCTGCGCGACTGGCGCGAGAGCGCCGTGGCATGCCGCGCGCGCCGCGCAGCCGGCAAGATGTGGCGTTAGTGTCTGGACGGTTGTCAGCCTGGCATCCGTGGATTATGCGTGTCCTGCCTGGTGTTTGCCTCGTCACCGACGCTATCGCTCGGTAACCGTGTTGTCCCTCGGCCCCATTCGAGCCGGGAAACCGCGATGGGGCAGTGTTGATGGCGGAGAGATTGAGGAGAGCGTGCGTCCCTCGGGTGGGTCAGAGCGGGTTGCTACCGCCAGTCGACGGCGACGACCTGGACTGGCTTAGAGATGCCCTTGAGGCTGACGGTTCGGGGCTGGGAAGTAGCAAACCCGCCGGAAGCGCCCGCAAGGGTCTGCTCGCTGGCCAGGATCTCCCCACCGTTTCCCAAGGCGGCGATCCGCGCGGCCTCGTGGATGCGTTTACCGCTGTAGTCACGCCCCCGGCGAGTGGCCTCGGCGACGTGGAGGCCAATGCGAACCTGTGGGGCAAAGCCGTGGGCGCTACGGTGGCCGGCGAGGGTACGCTGAATAGCGACGGCGCACTCAATCGCGGAGACTGAGTCGGGAAAGGCGAAAAAGAAGCCGTCTCCGGCCTGCTTCACTTCTTCTCCTCGATGCGCGGCCAGTAGCGACCTCATCGTCTGATCGTGCCACCGCAGGAGGTTTTCCCACGCCTCGTCACCCATGGCCTCGACCAGGTTCGTGGACTTGACGATGTCGGTGAACATGAACGTCCGGGTGGCGCGCCCGGCCTCAGCCGGACTAGGGGCGCTCACAGGGGCGTACTCTTTGAGGAGTTCAGCAGCTCGCTGCGCGTCTGGAGCGGCGCCGAGGCGCTCGAAAGCAGACTTCGCCGCCTGAAGTTCTGACCGCGCAGACTCGCGGTCGCCCTGGGCGACATAGGCGGCTGCGAGGAGCATGCGGGCCCTGGCTGCCTCGTATGGGACTTCGACGTCCTGCCATAACCGCCACCCGCGCCGAAGACTGGTCACGGCCTCTACAGCGTTGCCGTCCGCGAGATGCACAGCTCCCCGAACGCAAGCCGTGGACGCCTCGAGTCCGACTGTCGCGTAGTCCGTGGCGATCGCTTCCAGCTCCTCAGCCGAAGAACGAGCGATGTCCAGGTCTCCGACGACGATAGCGATCTCGGCCTGGGCGGGGAGCATGCGGGCCCGGGTCAGACGGTCGGCGCTCTGGAAGGTCAGAGCGTTGCTGATCGACGAGAAAGCGTCCTCGGGCCTTCCTTGAGCGAGCCGGAGCAAGGCGATGCCCGGCTGAGACGGGCTGCCCTTGCCGTAGGCCTGCTCGAACCAGTCCTCAGCGGCAAGAAGGTCGCCGCGCCGGAGGCGGATCTCGCCAATTTCATACATAGCCTTACCCGAGTCATAGTCGTTGCCTTCGACTAATTCGCAGGCAGACCTGGCCTCGGCCTCCGCCTCATCCCAGGCGCCGCGAACCCGCAGGATGCCAGCGCGGTGCACCCGGCAGTCGCCTCCCAGTGGGACGATGCTTTCCCGGGCGTTGCAGCGTTCAGTGGCCTCGGTCCATTCACCGGCGCGACGAAAATCAGCCAACTGTTGGCAGGTGCCAACAGTTGTGCAGTAGATTGCGCGAGACGTCGAGGGCCGGAGTTCTCCGCTGATGGCAGCGGCCATCGCTTCGTCCAGCAGAGGGACCGCGTCGCTGACCCGGCCCCGGCTCACGCATTCGTCGCTCCGGACAAGGAGCGCGAGCATTTGAAGGTCGCGGTCTCCGAAGCGCGTCCCGATCTCTGACATACGCTGCGCCAAGTCAGCGGCGCGGTCGAATCTACCCATCGACATCTCGGAGAACGCCTCGATGAAGGCCAGCCGCGCGTGCTCCGGGCATTCCGGCTGATCCGCAAGGAGCCGGTAGGCCGTGCTGTACCAGCCTCCGGCGACGGCCGTGTCGCCCTTCATGAGGTGACTGGAGAAGAGATCGAGGGCCTGCTGAGCCGCGCGCCGCGTGTCCTTCCGTTCGGCGAAAGCGGCGTAAGCGC
This sequence comes from Chloroflexota bacterium, assembly GCA_036732045.1. GTDB lineage: Bacteria > Chloroflexota > Dehalococcoidia > SM23-28-2 > RBG-16-64-32 > DATKKM01. The sequence goes on along the minus strand of DAINDD010000126.1, from coordinate 1,187 downwards.
GCTCGCGGACCTGGATGCACTCGATGTAATGGCCACTGGCCCAGGCTGCCTCCGCCATATCGGCGAGGTCGTCCGGCGATAGACTCTGGGACGCTTCAGCCGCTGTGAAAAGCTCGTAACACTGTTGCCAGGCGTGACGCCGGAGGGCGTCGCGCGCTCGCTCGAGGTGTCAGCGAGATCGGTCTGAGTCACGAACGGCATCGTACCATGCGCTCAGGCCAACCGAGGGCGCGCACGTCACGCTCCCCGGATTGGGGCAAGATCCTCGGCAACGGACACCCACTATCCCGCCTCAGCAACGCCTCTCCCATACGCCCATGCTTGGGACAAAGAAGGGCGCTGAGGCCGTGTCGAGGGGGTAGCCACAGCACGTGATGCGCTCGTCTGCCAACAGGCGCCAAAGCCTCAGCGCGAGGAAGAGTATACAGCAAAGTGCGCTGAGGTCTACGCGCCCGGACTAAGAGGAGTCCAGAACCCTCAGCGCGAGGGAGAGCATAGCAGTGGATGGGTGATCTGCCAATTGCCAGCCTACGACCGGAGGCGGCCTCAACTATCGGTGACGCCTTCCGGGTAGCGGTCCGGAAGGCGGAGTTCGGCCGGCAGGCGGGTCTCGGCGGATTCTCAACCCGTCGGCCTTACCTCTGATTGAGACGGTAAGGGGCGCCAGCCACGAGGCCGGCGCCCTTATCGTCTCAATCGTCGGGCGAATCGCTGCTACGTGACCGTGACTTTCGTCACGGCGACGTTGTTGCTGTTGTTGGCGTCGATGGCTCCGTCGTTCGTCGTGCACGGAGGGCCGCCGTCAGCACCGCAGTGGATCACCATCAGGGTGAGCAGCCACACATCCCCCGCGTGGGTGGGCGTTGCCGTGCAGCCGTTGACGACCTTGGTGGCGCCGGGAGCAAGCGGCCCGACCGTGCCCGTGCAGGCTGCCGAGAGAGTCACCGTGCCAGTGCACGTCCCGCTACACGTAGCCGTGACCCTATACCCGATCTGGGTCTCCGTCACGCTGCCGAAGTTCTCGATCCTGATGTGGATGGCCGTCGTGTGGCCGGCCTTGACCGTGGTTGGCGCATTGAAGCCAAGGCCTTGGCCCGCCACTCCCACATCGTGCGCGCCCGTGGGTGTAGGTGTAGGCGTCGCTGTCGGCGCAGGCGTAGGCGTCGCTGTCGGCGCAGGCGTAGGCG
>DAINDD010000125.1:0-4290 GCA_036732045.1 Chloroflexota bacterium | reverse complement strand
TCATCTCTTCGACACAGAGGGCGCATCGGCACGCCAATCGGAGGTCCCGGACATCAAAGTCGTTTCGGTCGCCGTTCTCCCAGAGCACGGACAGCGTCCGAGCGTCGCGCCGGCGCCAGCCAATCGCGGTGGTTCGAGAGCCCGAGGGCAGCACGGCGTCCTCCATCCAGGCCGGGGCGCCCTCATTGCTGTCCCATGTCCATACAAAGGGCTTCAGCACGGTGGCCGGAGCGGCATGGAGTTGCTCCGCGAGCGCCGCGGCGATGGCGGCGTACGCCTGGGCGGCGACCGACTTCGGCTTGTCGACCACGATGGGGCGACCCTCGTCACCGCAGGTGACGACATCGGCATCGAGTGGGATGGCGCCTAGAAACGGGACTTCGAGTTGCCGGCTCATCTGCTCGCCGCCGCCGCGACGGAAGATATCTGTGCCCTTCCCGCAGTGAGGACAAGTGAAGGTGCTCATGTTCTCAATGATGCCGAGGATGGGGACATGCACGGTCTCGAACATTCGCAAACCACGGCGGGCGATCTTCAGGCTCACGTCCTGCGGCGTCGTCACGATGATCGCACCCGACAAAGGGTAGCTCTGCGCCAGCGTCAGCTGGGTGTCGCCTGTCCCGGGCGGGAGGTCGAGAATCAAGTAGTCCAGATGTCCCCACTGCACCCCCCGGATGAACATGTGAAGATATTTCCCCACCATCGGCCCGCGCAGAACCGCCGGCGCGTCGTCCCCGGTCAGCATGCCCATCGACATCACTTTTACGTTGTGGCGATCGACGGGGACGATCTTGCCCTCCGGGGTGGTCGTGGGCGGCTGACCGACCGGAAGCCCCAGCATGCCAGGGATGCTCGGGCCGAGGATGTCCGCATCCACGAGCCCGATCCTGCCCCCGATCTGTTGGAGCGCGAACGCGAGATTCACGCTGACCGTGGACTTGCCCACGCCGCCCTTGCCGCTGCCCACCGCGATGACGTGGCGGATCCCAGGTAGCTTCTCTGGGCCGGCAGATGCTTGGGACGACGCGCCAGGCGCGTGCTGGTGATCGTGGTGCGGGTTGGTCGTCTGCATACCTCGGTTCCTTACATCTCGACTAGGCGGCTCTTCGGCGTGGGAGTGGACGAGCGCTGTCGTCGCCGCGACGACCGTGCCCGTCACGCTTGGGGTTCAGATGCATGCCGGTGATCAGCCGCGCACCGCGCTCAAAAGTGACGTAGGACCAGAGCCATTGCGTTGCCACGATCAGCCGATTGCGAAGGCTGATCAGGAAGTAGATGTGGGTGATGCCCCAGATCCACCAGGCAAGCCACCCCTTTAGCCGCAGGCGTCCGAACGCGATGATAGCCGCCCGCCGTCCGATCGTGGCGAGCTTGCCTCGGTCCCGATAACGGAAAGGCGGCGCGTCGGTCTTGCCGGCCAGGCGCGCCTTGATCACCTCGGTTACGTAGACGCCTTGTTGCTTCGCGACCGGAGCCAGTCCGGGGAGCGGTTTACCGTTCGCGTCAAGCGCGAGCGCGGTATCGCCGATCACGAAGACGTCCTCGGATCCTGGCGGCGTCAGTCGTGCGCCGACCTTCACCCGTCCCGCGCGGTCCGCCTCGACGCCCAGCCACGCGGCGGCCGGTGACGCGGCCACCCCGGCCGCCCAGATCACCGTGCCCGCGGGAAGGCGCTCCTCACTCAGCGTTACGCCAGCCGCGTCACAGCCTGTGATCGCACGCCCAAGCCACACCTCGACGCCCAAGCTCCGCAGTGCACGCCCGGCATAGCGGGATAGGTCTTCGGGGAAGGTCGGGAGCAGCCTTGGCCCGGCCTCGATCAGCAGCACCCGCGTGTGCCTGGGATCGATGGTCCGGAAGTCGGCCGCGAGCGCCCTGCGGGCCAGTTCCGCAATAGCGCCGGCCATCTCCACGCCAGTCGGGCCACCGCCGACGATGACAATGGTGAGGAGCCGTTCGCGCTCTTCGGGATCGTTCTCCATCTCGGCCCGCTCGAACGCGATGAGCAGGCGGCGCCGAATCTCTGTGGCATCGTCGATGGACTTCAGGCCGGGTGCATGCTCGGCCCAGCCGTCGTTGCCGAAGTAGGCATGGGTCGCGCCAGTCGCGAGCACCAGAAAGTCATAAGGAACTTCCCGGTCGCCCATAGTCACAACGTGCCGCTCGCGATCGACGCCGGTGACCTCGCCGAGCAGCACCCGGGTGTTGCGTTGCCGCCGGACCAGACCCCGGATCGGCCAAGCGATCTCCGCCGGGGATAGACTCGCGGTGGCTATTTGGTAGAGCAGCGGCTGAAACAGGTGGTGGTTCTCACGATCGATCAGGGTGACCTCAACGGCTGCCTTGGCGAGGCCTTTCGCGGCGGTCAGGCCGCCGAACCCGGCGCCAACAATGACCACGTGCGGCCAGCCGCCCACGCTGCCGCGCGACACCAGCCTCAACCGGGTCGAATCCGACGCCTGATCTGAGCGAAGGCCCATGCCTCTTTACCCGCTCTTGTCATTGGTTGCCGTTGCCGCCCAGAACGCGACCGCGGCGTTGAACTCCCGCGCATGGAAGGCCCAGGCTTCGGGTCCTGCCTCATCGCCGGCAAAGCGTCCGAGCCGCCGGGCGCGATCAAAGAACCCTGAGGCCGGGAGGCCACCCCGCGCCTTGCTAATGGCGATGGCCGCAATGAAAGGGCGGTCGGTCGCCGCATCCTCCGCCATGAGGAGTTCGAGCGCCTCCGCCACCTGATGAATGGTGTTCGGGGGCGTCAGCCCCAGTGCCTTGGCAAGCTCCTGATAGGTGATCGGAACCCGCCGCTCGGCGATCTTTTGAAGGTGCTTCCGAAGCCGCGGAGCGATCGTCTGAAGCGTGTTCCCATCGACGTTCGCCGTCGCGGCGAGGTTCTCCGCCATGAATGTCATGACGCCCTCCTCACAAGATCCAATAGACTCAACCGATCGTTCTTTGCTGGTAACGCCTTGTTGCTTGCTGCCAGGGGCTCGGCCAGCGTGCCGTCGGGCTCGACCACCACGGTCCACGAGCGGGTGCGATAGCGGAAGGTGAGGCGCGTGCGCCCCGCGTCCTCGTCAATCCCCCGTTCGCTCACACTGTAGACATAGCCGCGGCGCATCTCCGCTTTCAGCGCCTCGACCGACAGCCGCAGCTTTTGGGCGAGTGGGTCTGCAGCAATGGTAATCTCGCCGTCTCCGATCATGACGGCGGATGATGGGAGGGCGCTCATTTCGGCCTTTCTTCGGCAAAGTTGCGCTTCATCGCCGAGTTCCGACCCGGCGCGAAATTAATGCAGAGCTGTTGGAGTTCCGCCTCCGCCTCCGCCAGCGCCTCGCCGACCAGCCGCACTGATAAGGCAGCTTCCTTTCCCAGTAGCTGCCGTCGCTTTCTAGATGCTCACAGGACGTGCAGCTGCCAAACGGTGGTTTGCTTCGCTCCCCTGCGAAGCCGTGCCACGGGTCCGTGCCATGAAATTCCGCGAAGACGGAGGGCGTCCGGGAGAAGCGGTTGGCGCGCCCAAAGTAGCGCAGCGCGGTTCATTGCGCCGGCGTCAGGCCCACGACGAAGCCGTCCCCGTGGGGTAATGCGGCCGAGGTGGACGATCAGCTCGGCCACCGCACGTTCGCTCATCTTCGGTCTCCTGGTTATGGACAAATAGTAGTGTTTCAAAACTATCTTGACAAGAACCCATGCGAAAGTTAGTTTGCTTTCGCTTCACCGCCGCCAACGTGCTCGAAGACGACGCCATTCGTCAGAGCATCAATGAATTTTCGAACCGGCCGACCATTCCGCAGCTTTATGTAAAGGGCGAATTCGTCGGCGGTTGCGACATCGGGCACTAGATGTATCAGAGCGGCGAACGCCAGAAGCTCTTGCAAGACAAGGGTGTGACGGTCGGGAAATAGCAGCGATGGCGATGCGCGAGGACAAGGCGGAGTGCAGAGATCGCGACAAGGCGCTGGACAAGAGTCTAGCGATCCGGTTGCTGCCCTTCAGTCACTCATTGTTGCCCTTCAGCCACTCACTGCAGTTCCAACAGTGTTAACGGAAAGGACACAGTCATCAGGCTCGATCAAGCGGCCCGCTCGGTGTTCCTGAAGGAGTTCGTGTCGGCCTTCTTCCTGGCTATGCGCTACTTCTTCAAGCCGAAGGCAACCCTCAATTACCCCTTTGAGAAGGGGCCGCTCTCGCCACGCTTCCGCGGCGAGCACGCGCTCAGGCGCTATCCCAACGGTGAGGAGCGCTGCATCGCCTGCAAGCTGTGCGAGGCGATCTGCCCGGCGCTGGCGA
>DAINDD010000124.1:0-4341 GCA_036732045.1 Chloroflexota bacterium | reverse complement strand
CCGCTCAAGGTGCTCGGCCAGGGCGAGGTCAGCCAGAAGCTGTTCGTCGCGGCAGAGGCGTTCAGCGCCAGCGCGCGACGCAAGATCGAGGAAGCGGGCGGCTTCGTCCAGCTACTGGCCGAGCCCGCGCAGGCGGATATGTCCGAGTCGGGCTCCGGCGCACGGTCGGGCGAAGGCTCAGAGCCGGGCGCCCAGGCGACTTCCTCTTCGCCGGCTGCCGCTCAGGCGCCCGCTCCGGAGACGGAAACTAAGGCTGAGGCTGAGGCCCCCGCCGCCGAGACCGGCTCAAGCGATAAGGTGGAAGCGGCCAAGGAGACCGCTCCACAGACCAAGTCGCGCCGGCGCACAGCTAAGAGCGACGAGACTGCCTGAGTGCGGGTATCCGCGTCTCTGATATCGGCATCAATCAGCCGCAGTAGAGGGTTCTAGAGCGTGTTCGAGGCGTTGATCAACGCATTCCGTGCGCCGGACATCCGCCGGCGCATCATCTTCGTGCTCGGCATGCTCGTCATCTACCGTGCGCTGGCCGTCGTGCCGGTGCCGGCGGTCGACCGCAATGCCGTCGCCCAGCTCGTCGAGCAGCAGCAGTTCCTGCAGCTCCTCGACCTTTTCTCCGGCGGCGGCCTGCGCTCCTTCTCGATCGTGGCTATGGGTGTAAACCCGTACATCAACGCCTCGATCATCATGCAGCTGATGACCGGCGTGGTGCCGCGTCTGCAGGCGCTGTCGCGCGAAGGTGAATACGGCCGGACGAAGATCAACCAGTACACGCGCTACCTGACTGTGCCGCTGGCGCTGCTCCAGGCGTACGGCTACCTCGCCATCCTTTCGTCCCAGAACATCATCACCGGCTTCGACATCCTGAGCCTGTCGACCATTACGCAGATGGTCACGCTCGCTGCAGGCACCGTCCTCGCGATGTGGATCGGCGAACTCATAACCGAACGCGGCATCGGCAACGGCATCAGCTTCATCATCTTTGCCGGCATTGCCGCGCGCATCCCGCAAGGCCTGTCGTCCTACCTATCGAACCCCGACATCGCCGGCGGCATCGCGTTCGTCGTGCTCGCCCTGATCGTGGTCGGCGTGATCGTCTACATCCAGGAAGGCCAGCGGCGCATTCCAATCCAATACGCGAGCCGTGTCCGCGGTCGGCGCATGTATCAGGGCGGCGCGACGTTCCTGCCACTGCGCGTCAACCAGGCGGGTGTCATCCCGATCATCTTTGCCGTCAGCATCCTGCTCTTCCCAACCCAGATCGCGTCGTACTTCGCCACGCCCGCGAACACGGCGGTCGGGTCAGCCACGCTCGTCAACCAGATCGCCGACGGCGTCGTGAGCTTCCTGAGCCCGCAGGGGATTCCGTACATCATCTTCTACTTCCTGCTGACCTTGGGCTTCACGTACTTCTACACAGCGTTCACGTTCAAGCCCGACGAGACGGCCGACCAGCTGCGCAAAAACGGCGGCTTCATCCCGGGCATCAGGCCAGGCTCGCCAACGCGTGACTACCTGCAGCGCGTGGTGTTCCGGCTGAGCCTCGCGGGCGCCGTCTTCCTCGGCCTTATCGCGGTATCGCCACTCATCCTCTCGAGGATCTTTGCGGGCGGCGTGATCGGTAGCTTCGCGCTGGGTGGCACAGCGCTCTTGATCGTCGTCTCGGTCGTGGTCGAAACGATGAAGCAGCTCGAGGCGCAGCTGATGATGCGCAACTACGAGGGCTTCATTCGTTGAGGGTCTACGTCATGGTCGGAGCGCCGGGTGCGGGCAAGGGCACGCAGGCGGCGCTCCTGGCGCAGCGCCTGAGGCTCATCCACGTGGCGTCAGGCGACCTGTTCCGGGACAACATCAAGCGCGACACGGCGCTCGGCAGGAAGGTCAAGTCGTACCTCAACAAGGGTGCGCTCGTCCCTGATGAGCTTGCTGTCCAGATGATCAACGACCGGCTCAACCAGCCCGACGCCTCGGACGGCGTCGTGCTGGACGGCTTTCCGCGCACCCGCGCGCAGGCAGAGGCTCTCGACCGGACGCTCGCCAAGCGCGGCGCGCAGATATCCCAGGCCATGTTCGTCGACGTCGACCGGGACGAGATCATCCGCCGGCTTTCCGGCCGGTGGGTTTGCTCGGCGTCGCCCGATCACGTCTATCACGTGGTCGCTCGGCCGCCGAAGGTGGCCGGCAAGTGCGACGTCGACGGCGCGCCGCTCATCCAGCGCGAGGACGACAGACCGGAGACCATCCGCGCCCGGCTCGAGCAGCAGCTGCCGCCGATGTACGAGGTCGTCGACTACTACACCGAGCGCGGCGTCCTCAGTACGGTCGACGGCGACCAGTCCATCGAGGAAGTTTCGAACGCGCTTACCCGCGCGATCGCCCAGCCCGTTCGCTGACCATGCCCGGTGACCGCCGAGTAACGCTCAAGAGCGCGGCCCAGATCGAGAAGATGGCAGTGGCCGGCCGGCTTGTCGCGGACGTCCTCGATCTGATTGGCAGGGAAGTGCGGCCGGGCATGACCACGGCCGAGCTCGATCGCATGGCCGAAGAACTGATCCGCGGCCGTGACGGCATCCCGTCGTTCATCGGCGTGCCCGGCCGCATCGCGCCGTACCGCCACTCGCTGTGCGTATCGGTCGACGATGAGATCGTTCACGGCGTTCCGGGTCCACGGCGCGTCCGCGACGGCCAGATCGTGTCGATCGACGCCGGCGCCATCGTCGACGGCTGGCACGGCGACGCGGCACGCACCTTTATCGTCGGCGACGTACCGCGGCCGGTCCAGGATCTCGTTGCGGCCACAGAGCAGGCGATGTACGCCGGGATTGCCGCGGCCCTGCCGGGCAACTACCTGTCGGACATCTCAGGTGCGATCGAGGACGTCGCGAGCGAGCAAGGCTACGGCGTCATCCGTGCCTTTGTCGGCCATGGCATCGGCACGGAGATGCACGAGGAGCCGCAGGTCACCAACTACCGCACGGGCTCCAAGGGCCGGCGCATCGAGCCGGGGCTGTGTCTGGCGATCGAGCCGATGTTCACGCTCGGCTCGCACAACGTGCGCATTCGCGACGACGGCTGGACCGTGGTAACCGCCGATGGCGCGCTCGCCGCGCACTGGGAGCACACGATCGCGGTAATGGCCGATGGGCCGCGAATACTTACTCGGAATGATGCTGGAGCTGCGAAGGCCGACGCGGCCTGACTGTCTGCGAGGATTCGGACACCGGGCTGTGAGCGTATCCTCCGAGTCAGGCAAAGCCGGCCACCACGCCTGTCCAGCTCGGCGTTAGGCTGGCGCGTAGGACTCACGCGCGCAATCGTGTCCTCCGGCTTCTAGTAGGAGATACCTCCCATGGACACCCAAACCATAATCATCGTCGTCGTCATCGTCCTCATCGTGCTCTTTGTTCTGGGTTACTTCGGGCGCGGCAGGATGCGCGGGTAGCGACCGGAGGACCGGTCTGAAGATTGGAACGCGGCCGTGCTGGCGCGGGCGGCCAGGAGAAGGTGTTTCGGGGCTCCGGACCCAGAGACGGCGGTGGACGGGTTAGCGAGGTCGCTCGCTTCAAACTGAGATACGACCCGTAACCGGTCGCGTTTGATCCAACCGTTACATCTCTGGTACACTTCGCGATCGTGCGTCGGACGTGTTCGACGCGTGTCCTAGCTCGGGCGGGCGGTCCCAGCCGGTTCGCTGAGCCAACCATCCACCACTGAAATATCAAGGGAGTTTGCCGCCGCCTGTGGCCAAGAAGGACGCGATCGAAGTAGAGGGGACGGTCATTGAACCGTTGCCGAACGCGATGTTCGCCATTGAGTTGGAGAACAAGCACCGCGTCCTGGCGCACATCAGCGGCAAGCTGCGGATGAACTTCATCCGCATTCTGCCCGGCGACAGGGTTCGCGTCGAGCTGTCGCCGTACGACCTCTCGCGCGGACGCATCACCTACCGGTTGAAGTAGTCAACCGGACGCAAGGAAGAAATCATGAAGGTCTCGGCATCAGTCAAAACGCGCTGTGACAACTGCAAGATCATCCGCCGCCATGGCGTCGTGATGTGCATCTGCACCAATCCGAAGCACAAGCAACGGCAGGGTTAGCGACACATGGCACGTATCTCCGGTATCGATATCCCGCGCGAGAAGCGCGTCGAGGTCTCGCTGACGTACATCTTCGGGATCGGGTTGCCCACCAGCCAGAAGATCCTGGCCCAGGCGAACATCAACCCGGATACCCGAGTCCGAGATCTGACCGACGACCAGACCAACCGCCTGCGCGAGATCATCGACCGGCGCTACAAGGTGGAGGGCGACCTGCGCCGCGAGGTGGCGCTCAACATCAAGCGAC
>DAINDD010000123.1:0-4387 GCA_036732045.1 Chloroflexota bacterium | reverse complement strand
AGCACCGGCGGCTGCATTCGCTCATGAGGCGCCCGAGAGCGCGCAGTCGCGCTGGGTGATGGTCGACTGGATGCTCGAATCGTTCTTCGTGTTCGCCGGCTTTGCGCTGGTCGCGTTCATCTGGGCGTGGAAGGCGGGCCACTTTCACGATCTCGAGAGCCAGGCCGCAATCCCGCTCTTGATCCATGAAGAGGACTACTACACGCCGGAATGGGCGTTGGACGAAGAGGAGTGGGACGAATGAGCATGCCCAGGGGCGATACGCCGGAGAAGGTCAATGACTTCTATCTCTACCTGAATGGCCATCAGGAAACGACGCATCCGGTCCAGACGTGGCATGTCGACTGGATGTCGCTCGCGTGGCTCTGGGGCTTTGCGGCGGTCCTCATTGTCATCTTGCTCCTCTGGGTCAAGCAGTACCGGACGACGAGGCAACGTACGGGCATCTATCCGGTGGACAGCTTCGGCGGGTGGACGACGGAAGGCGCGGGACCGGCCACGGGATTCTTCCTCCTCTTCACCGTGATCATTGTGGGATTCGCCGTCGCCCTCATCGTCGGACACATCGTCTGGGGGCAGAAGTTCTGATGGTTGAAATCTCGGTGCTCCCGTTCGTTTCGTATTCTTCGATGACCGAGACGGTCATTCCCGCCGCCGAGTGGCCGACGGTCTACTCGTCGCTACAGGCGTTAAAGGGTCACGTCCAGGAGTACCCCGGCTGTCAGGGCTTCAGCGTGTTCGTGCGAGCGGAGGGAGACGGTGACGTGCTCGTCCACTGCTACACCACCTGGGACACCGCCGGGCAGCTCGAGGTTTTCCTCGAGCGCGGCTACACGTTCGAGCGGTTGCTCGCCGACAGCGGCTCGGGGCTCGGCCCGGCGCGGAGCCTCGTGATGGAGAAGGTCTTCTGATGGCGCAGAACCAGGACGACAGGCCAAGGCCGGCGCGACCTCTCGTCGGCTACCGAGACGTCGGTGAGGACGTACGGCACGGCCGGAATGCGCTGACGCGTGCCTGGATCGTGCTTGCGATCCTGATCGTGATCTACCTCGCCTGGACGCTGACGGTCTACTTCCTCGAACCGGGTCTTCGGTAGTTCATGTTCACCCAGCGCGTCTCGTCGCTGGAGTTCTTCACGTATGCGGCTTTCTTTGCGGTGGTGGTGGGGTCGATCTCCGCCATCCTGCCGGGGCGCAAAGCTCCTCTACGGACGGAGCCGTACAGCGATGACGAGCTGAAGGCGCACGACCGGCGCCTGCCGAAGTATTTCCTCGCAGGCGGCGCGTTCCTGTTGCTCGGCGGCGTGCACATGGTGCTGAAGAACCTGCCGTGGACGGCCCATTGGCTCGCCCGTGCCGGCTACGCAGGGCATCTCGTGCGCGACCTCTCGAATACGCACGTGATGATCGTCGGCGGCGGCACGCTGATCTCGACCGGGCTTTGCTGGTACGTCCTGCCGCGAATCGTCGCACGTCCACTGTCCAGTCCCGGACTTGCACAGGGCGCCTTCTGGTTCACGGCAGTCGGGCTCCTCGTCTTCTACATCGCATTGATCGCCAACGGCATCGCGATGGGACGGCTCGTCTCGTCGGGGTGGGATTACGAGGCGGCGAAGCTCCACATGGGCAAGGCGTATCGCGTTCCAGTCGGCATCGGCGCGGGGGTGATGGGCCTTGGGTACTGGTGCTTCGCGGCGAACGTGTTCCTGACCATCTTCCAGTCCCGCCTGGTGCGCGTGCCCAAGCCGAATCGCCATCTCTGGAAGTTCCTCGCCACGGGCGCTGCGGGCCTGACCGTTGGGACCGTGCAGGGCGTGATTCAGGTGCAGCCGGCGCACGCAGACTGGCTCTACAAGGCTGGGCACGCGGGCGAGTGGATCGATCCGATCAGTCACGCGCACATCAACCTTGTTACCGGCCTCACGATGCTGACGGCAGGTGTCCTTTTTGCGCTGGCGCCCGTCCTTGGAGGCAAAGCGCCGACACGGCGTGTCGCGAACCTCTGCTTCTGGTCGCTGCTCGGCGGCTCGCTCGCGTTCTACGGAGTCGCGCTCTACCTCGGCTTCCACGAGGGGCGGCTGGTGGTGCGCCACGGCCTGACGCCGTCACAGGCCGAGGAGGCAACGAGGCTCCACCCGTTCCTGATCATGGCGGCCGGCATCGCGATGATGGCCGCCTTCTGGTTCCTGCTCGTGACGTTCGTGCGCTCGTTTCGCGATGCGCGGGGACCGGTTCGAGGATTCGTGCTCGCCGGTTGTGCAGCGCTCGCCGTCGGAACGCTCCAGGGCCCGGTCCAGGCCTTCCCCGCCGTCAACGAGCTCCTCGATCGCGGCGGTGACGCGGGGGACGTGATCGTCAACCTCCACGCCCAGCTGAACATGCTGGCGGGCCTGATGGTCATCCTCATGGGTGCAGCGCTCGCGCTCACGCCAGGCGCGCTGCGGTATCCGCGCCGGATACTTCTGGGAGTCGGCGTTGGCATGGCGGTGTATTACGGCGGCGGCATTGCCTTCTCCGCGGTCGAGGCTCACCGCGTCGCGAACGGGGGCACGTTCGGCGCGGCAGTCGCGGCACTCGAGCCGTGGCAGGCGCTCGTACTTGTGCCTGCCGCTTTGGCCGTGATGTTCGGATTCGGTTCATACGCTCGGGCGATGTGGCGGGGGACGGAGACCTACCGCGCGGCAAGCCGCGGCCGTCTGCAGCGCGCCCCCTCGGCATATGCCGGCCGGATCCCCAAGCACGTGCGGCGGCGGCGGCCGGCGGCGGTAGCCGTCTACGAGCTTCCGATGGGCCTGCTCGGCTTTCCCGGCGTCGGCTGGTTGTTTGCGGGCTATCCGCTCGCAGGCACGGCGCTCTTGCTCGTCGGGCCGGCGATCGCCTGGGCGGCTATACCGCTCGCCTTCACGCCGTTCTCGAATGGTCCGCTCGTCCAGGTCGGCTGGCAGGCGGAGTTCGTCTGGCTGCCGGCGAGCACTCTCATCTCGACGGCATTGCTCTTTCGCGCGCACCGGCGACGGCGACTCCGGCTGCTCGGAACCCCGCCGCGACGACGTGGCCGACGGAGCTATCGCACGCGCGTGGCCGTGTCCATCGGGGCGATCGGGCTCTTGCTCGTGACGCTGCCCTTCGTGCCCGCGGTCGCCGGCATCGGTGGGAGCTCCGTCCGGTACGCGTATCAGACCGGCTTCACGCGCGAGGTGACGGGCCAGTTCCTCACTACACCGCATGGAACGGTCAAGCTCTTCGCGTGGTCCGATCCGCAAGAGACCTTCCCGGCGGACGCGCTTCGCCTGCATGCGCAAGACCTGCTGGCCTTACGAGTGCGCGCGGCGGCCGTCGATGCGCCGGCGGCCTACCGCTTGTTCGATCTCGACGGGAATTCGATGGCGCTCACCGTTCGCCAGAGTTCCCCACGCCAGCTCATCCTGGCGCCGGCACAGCCGCTCTTGCCCGGGCGCTACGTCTTCGCCGCGAGCCACGAAGGGATGTTCGGAGGGCGTGACTTTGCCTATCTGCGCGTGGTTGCCCCGGGAGAGCCCGTCACGGCCGTCTCTCACAACCAGCGGACCGACGTTCCCGCAGTCGCGGACGCAGTGCCCCCGATTGCAGCGGCTCTCCTGGCAGCAGCGTTTGCACTCCTCCTGCTCCGATCGCTGTTGCGAAGGACGGCCGGGCAGAAGGCGCTGTGGGCGGTCGGGTTTGCCCTGTTCGCTGTTGCCGCGGCCAGCGAGGCTGCAGCTCAGCGCGCCGGGTGGAACCCAGCGCTCTTCCGTCTGTACTACATCGCCGGCGGTGTCCTGACCGTCGCGTATCTCGGTGCGGGCTCTGCGTGGATGCTGCTCCCCCGACGCGGACGCGATGTTCTCGTCGGTGGGCTTGCAGTTGCGACCGTCGCGGCGATAACCACCGTTCTGTTCGCCCCGGTCGATGTGCAGGGTCTCGCGTTGGCGCACAGCGGACAGCCGCCGGCGAACGGCGTGCTCGGTGGACACGCGTTCCTCTGGGCCGTCGTCATGAACTCCGTCGGCACGCTCTTCCTTGTCGGTGGATCGCTGCTCTCGATCGCGCGGCGTCAGCGCGTCCGCGCGAACGTGTGGATCGCGGCCGGAGCATTGACCGTCGCAGCCGCGACCGGTCTTTCACGCACGGGCGACACGTCGCTCGTCTATCTCGGCGAGCTGGTCGGGATCGCGCTGATGTTCTGCGGATTCACTCTGCCCGCACCGGCTCCCAAGCGCGTGCGCGAATCAGCAGAGCAGGCTCCAAGACCTGCGGTGGCTGCCAGATGAGTCGTCGTGACCGTGCCCACAGCCACGCGCAGACAATCCTCGAACACGAGCTCCAGCGTGCGCGCAAACAGCTTGCCCAGTTGCCCGACCACCGGCGGG